>OZ253943.1:636540-945580 GCA_965267325.1 Hyphococcus sp.
ACGTGAACAGGTTGAATTGTTCGCACACGGACTAAAAGAGGATCAGGGTCATTTTCGGATTTCATTATATGGCGGCGACACCACCGCCCATCGGGTGAAAGCCGGACCAGCGATGTTTTCTGCAACCTGTTTTGGTACGCCGCAACGCAACGGGCTGACGCGTCGCAGCGGCGCTCAGGCGGGAGATGATTTATATGTTACCGGCTCCATCGGCGATGCCGGGCTTGGCTTAAAAGCGCTGATGCGGGAAGAGAAGTTCACGACGGTCGACAAAGCGTCGCTTGCGCTGAGATATCATTTGCCGGAGCCGAGGCTCTCTATCGGCGCAGCGATCGCGGGTTTCGCCACGTCTGCGATCGATGTCTCGGACGGGCTAATCGCCGACGCCGGACATATTGCACGCGCCAGCGGATTAAGGGCGCATATCGATGCGGTATCCATCCCGCGATCGGAGGCGGCTGGCGCCTGGGTTGCCCGGCAGGACAACCGCTGGAAGGCGCTCGCGGAAATTGCGAGCTTTGGCGATGACTACGAAATCTTGTTCACCGCGCCATCGTCAATGCGCCGCTCTGTGGCCGTCGCAGCGAAGGCGGCGAAAACGGAAGTCTCGCGGATCGGATCAATGACGCGGGGCGCGGGCGCGGGCCTTTATGACGAACAGGGTCGTGAGATCAAAGTTTCGTCCGCTGGATTTGACCATTTCAAGAAGTAAGGCAGTCCCAGAATCACTGCAGGCGACGTTCAATCCAACGATTTGACACCGTCAGCATGAACAGCCGCCTGCTCTTAGCCTCTCCCCCGGCTAAGCTGAAATTGCGGGAAGGCCCAATTTCAAGAAGATTTTATGGTGATGCGGCGTGCGCCGGCTTCGGTATGCGTGCCTATTTTTTACTTAAGAGTACCTAATTTTCGGGGATTTTCGGTGAAGCGCCGTAGTTTTTCGGTGCATTTGCGACCTGCTTGCTCCGAAGGTTTTGCTGCGCTCTTATAAAGGGGGCGGGCCTGACGGCCGTCTTTGAGGGGATTCCGTGTGCTGATCGAGCGAGAGGAAACGCTACAGGCGCTTGCTGCGCTGGCTGAGGGCGTTTCACAAGGACGCGGCGCGGTCGCCCTTATCGCTGGCGAAGCCGGCATCGGCAAAACCTCTCTGATGGACGCATTGCGAACCCGACTGGCCGCCTCGCATCAGATTTTGACCGGCGGTTGCGATGCGCTTTTCACGCCAAGGCCGCTCGGACCCATCCACGATATGGAAAAGGCGCTTGGCGAACCGGCGGTGGCGCGGTTGGCCGGCAGCGCGCATTCCTCGGAACTCTTTGCAGCGATCGTCGACAGGCTCGGCGGCATGGGCAAGCCAGTGGTGATGATTGTCGAAGACACGCACTGGGCTGATTTTGCGACACTGGATTTTCTAAAATTTCTGGGTCGCCGCATATCCATGTTGCCTGCGTTCCTGGTGATGACCTATCGCCAAGATGAGGTGGACCAGGATCATGCCTTTACGCAGGTTATTGGCGATCTGCCTCCCGCCTACACCCATCGAATGGAGCTGAAGCCCTTAAGCGAGGAGGGCGTCGCATTGTTGGCGTCTTCCGTTTTGTCCGGAGATCCGCCCGACAATCTTTTCGAAATCACCGGCGGCAATCCATTTTTCGTGACCGAACTGCTAGCGAGCCACGAGCGCGGCGCCGGTTCGGTGCCCGCTTCTGTGAAGGACGCCGTCGCCGCCCGTCTAAACCGGCTGGCTTCCGCTGAGCGCGATTTTCTGGAAACGCTGAGCGTTATTCCGGGGCAAGCGCCGACGGAAATTCTGCCGGAGTTGTTTGGGGCTGACGGCGATACACTGGCCATGGCCGCAATCGGCAGGGGTTTGCTGGTGAAGGACCCGAGCGGACCACTGCGTTTTCGGCACGAGCTGGCGAGGCTGGCGACGATGTCGCGTCTGCAGTCCGTTCGTCAAAAAGAAATACACGCGCAAGTTCTCGCCGCGTTCGAAAAGGCGGGCTTCGATGCAAGCTACGACCAATTGGTGCATCACGCCGCCGGCGCCCAGGACGTGCAAAAAGTTCTGCAATTTGCACCCCTTGCAGCGGAAAAAGCAGCGCGTCTTGGGGCCCACCACGAGGCGGCTGCACATCTTGCAACAGCGCTGCATTTCATCGATCGCGCCGCGCCCGAGCTTGCCGCCGAAATCTATGAGCGTTGGGCCTATGAAGCGGGAATTTCCCTGTCGATTGATGATGAGGTTCTCGACGCGCGCCGTCATGCGATTACGTTGTGGCGCGCGCTCGGCCGCACGGACAAAGTCGGCGAAAACCTTCGCTGGCTTTCTCGCCTGCACTGGTATCGCGGCGAATCCGCCGAAGCGACGCGATTAGCCGAGGAGGCGGTGAAGACCCTTGAATCCATTCCCGCCTCTGCGGAGCGCGCCATGGCGTATTCCCTGCGGTCGCAATTGCATATGCTCAACGACGAAATGTCGGAGTCCATCGATTGGGGCACGCGCGCGCTCGAACTTGCCGACAAATTCGATGACGTCGAAGTGCGCATTCACGCGCTTAACAATATCGGAACGGCGCGGGTCTTCCGCAACAACCCGGACGGCATAGCGGAACTCGAAGAAAGTCTCGCGCTGTCTTTAAAACACGGCTTTCACGAACACGCTGCGCGCGTTTACACAAATCTTTCAGAATACGCCGTTGAGTTTCGCAATTTTGACCTTGCCGAGCGCATAATTTCTGATGGCGTCGCCTTTGATACGCAACATGATCTGGATACCTGGACGCCTTACCTTGTTGGCCGTCAGGCGCAGCTGCGCCTCAATCAGGGGCGGTTGCGAGACGCGGAAACGATCGCAAACGGCGTCCTGAAGAATGAAAAGCTCACCCTGCTGATTAAACTGCCGTCTTTGACGGTGCATGCAAAATCAAGCATGCGCCTCGGCGCCGATGATGCCGAGGCGTTGCTGGCGCGGGCGCTCGATCACGCCATGGCTATCGACGAGTTGCAATATGTCGTACCGATGCGCATCGCTCATATTGAGGCGGCGTGGCTGAATGGGTCTCTGGAGCCCATCCGTGAGCATTTCGAACGATTGTTCTCCTTTGGCCGCAACGCCATGCATCTTTGGCGCGCAGGAGAGGTCGTCATCTGGGCAAACCGCCTTGGCGTTGAAGCGCCGGATGCATTTCTGCGCGACTTGCCTCTGCCGCACCAGCTTGAGATCGACGGACGGATTGACGAAGCGGCTGAAGAGTGGCGCCGGATCGGTGCGCC
Organism: Hyphococcus sp.; assembly: GCA_965267325.1. Classification (GTDB taxonomy): domain Bacteria; phylum Pseudomonadota; class Alphaproteobacteria; order Caulobacterales; family Parvularculaceae; genus Hyphococcus. Next base: position 639,817 of record OZ253943.1, read on the forward strand.
CTATGAACGCGCGATGACCCTTGTCCATGGCGCAGCAGGCAAACCGGCGGAGCGACTTGCAAAAGCGCAAAAGATCTTGTTGTCGATTGAAGGGACGGCGGCTGCGCGCGTCGTAACGCGTCTGGCGCGCGCGCATGGGGTTGCGAGTGAACTACCGCGACCGCGCCGCGGCCCCTATAGAGCGGCGCGAAATCATCCGATCGGACTTACAAAACGGGAGCAGACCGTTCTCGGTCTGGTTGTTGCCGGCGCGAGCAATGCCGAAATCGCTGAGACATTGTCGCGCTCTCAACGAACGGTCGAGCATCATGTTTCGTCAATTTTGACAAAACTCAATGTATCAAACCGCATGGAGGCAATGTTGCGCGTGCGCAACGAACCCTGGTTGGCGCCGGAAGAGCAGTAGGAAATTAATGCGATTATTGACCGGGTGTCGGGCCTTCCTGACCAATGCCGGCCGGCAGTTGCCCGACATTACCCAAGAGCTGCTCCCAGAAATTCAATTCCTTGCCGCGGGTTGGCGTTTCGCGGGAAACCAACTTGACGTTGTCGCCGTCGGCAAGCTGGAAATTCTCGATGCTCTCAACCAATCCCTCATCGTTGAAATGAAACGCCACAACCGAGCGCCGTTGCACCTTTGACTTAAAGAAGGCGCGGGTGGTGTTTGAGGCGTTGAGATAATACCAGGCGTTCGGATTAAACGTCCCGATCATCGAGGGTTCGCCGAATTTCGCCAGGATCGATTCCTTTGAATCAAGACCTGGCTCGCCAGTCAGCACGGTCTGCCCGCGCTCGAGCACATAGCCGTGGTTCGATCGCACCGATACGCAGGCCTGAAGGGCTAAGACACCGGCGACAAAAAGAACGACACGCAACATCTCATTGATCCTCGGTACGAGTTCCAGCGACAATGGCGGTCCGGGCCGCCGGGGTTGATCCAGAGCCGCGCCGCGCTTAGGTCCGCGACTGGCGTATGGAAAGGCGATGGATACCAGCCATTGCGCGCCGCCGCAAATCCTGTCGCTCACGCCGCAGCGTCGGGGTCGGATCCGGGAATAAGGGCCGTGATATTGAAGAGGTTTTTTCAGAAAGACCCGTCGCTTGAGGCGGCTGAACGCCTGTTTGCGGCTGCGGCGGACCAGGCGCGCGAGCCCGCCTTTTTTGCGGATATGGGCGTTCCAGACACCGTCGAGGGCCGCTTCGAAATGACCGTCCTTCAATCCTGGCTAATCCTGCGCCGCCTGCAAGGGGGAGAGCCGGGGATGAGCGCGGTCGCCCAGAAGCTCTTTGACGTCATGTTCGCCAGTTTCGACGACGCCCTGCGCGAGCTTGGCGTCGGCGATCTCGTGGTCGGCAAGAAAATCAGAAAACTGGCGGAGAACTTCTATGGACGCGCGCAGGCCTATAGCGCAGCAATAAAGGAAGACGGAGATGCGCTGGCCGCAGCGCTTGCACGAAATGTCTATGAGTCAGAGGACGCCAGCGTCGCCGCGCCGCTTGCGGAATACGTCCTTAAAGCGGCGCAGCTGATCGACGAACAGGCGCAGGGCGATATCATGCGCGGCGTTGTCTTATTTCCGAAAGTTTCGCCATGAGCCAACAATCGAGTGAATTTTCTCAAGTGATTGCGCTGGATGAATTGCCCAAGGACGGGCGCCGGTTTGAACTCGAGGCGAGCGAGGCCGAGCGCGACGCCGTCGCCAACCGCCTGGGCGTTCTTTCCGTTGACGGGCTCAAAGGAGAGGTTCGGATCACCGCAAACAAAAAGCGCTTTGATGTGAGCGGCAGCGTAACAGCGCGGCTTAAGCGTGAGTGCGTCGCAAGCCTTGAGGAAATGGAAGAGGCGATCGATGAAGCGTTCGAGATCGCCTTCCTGCGCGAGGCGTCACCGTCGACTGAAGAAGAGGAAATTTCGCTCGAAACGCCCGAGGTTTACGATGCTGCAGAGATCGATTTGGGCGATCTTCTGGTGCAACAGGTTTCGCTGGCGATGGACCCCTTTCCAAGAAAGCCCGGGGTCACAAGCCTGGCGGCCGATTATGGGGTCGCAGACGATCCGTCGCCTTTTGCACAGGCCCTTGCGCAGGCGGCGAAAAGAGAAGAGAATCAATAGCCTGTGATTGATTTTTACGAAGCAATAAAAGTCCAGAAGATGCGTTGCAAGCCGAATCGGAGGCGTTATGCTCCGCGCCGTCCATGGGAAGCCGAACGGACGTGACCGCCATTAAATCGAATACGCCAATCACCATCGCCGTCGACGCTATGGGCGGCGACAACGGCCCGGCAACGGTCGTTGACGGCGTCGCGCATGCTTTGGGCAAGCGCGGCCTCGACGCCAGCGTGCTGCTGGTGGGCGACGGCGATGTGCTCTCGCCGCTGGTCGATGGCCGCAGCGGCATGGAGCGGGTTTCGATCCTGCATGCTGACGGCGCTGTCGCGATGACGGACAAGCCAATTCAAGTACTCCGACGCGGCCATGACACATCGATGTGGCGCGCCATGGGGGCAGTGCAGGCTGGCGATGCTGACGCGGTCGTTTCATGCGGCAATACGGGCGTCTTGATGGCGGTCGCCAAAATGCAACTGAAAATGATCGAGGGCGTTGACCGGCCGGCGGTTACCGCTCTGTGGCCGACCGAGCGCGGCAGAACGGTTGTGCTGGACGTCGGCGCTAATGTTGAGGCCGACGAAAACCAGCTTGTACAATTTGCGATCATGGGCGAAGCGTTCTTTCGCGCCCTGACCGGCGTCGATAAACCGACCGTCGGCCTTCTCAATGTTGGCGCGGAGGATCTTAAAGGCCACGAGCTTATTCGCACCGCGGCCCGCGTCCTGCGCGAGGCTGACCCGGAGATGGCGTTTAAGGGTTTCGTTGAAGGCAACGACATTTCCGGAGGCGCGGTCGACGTTGTCGTAACCGACGGTTTCACCGGCAATGTTGCGCTCAAAGCTGCCGAAGGCGCCGCTCGTCTCGTCGGTCGCTGGGTGAAAGAGACCCTGACCGGCACGATTAATGCGAAACTCGGCGCGCTGTTCATGGCGCCCGGCCTGCGCAAACTAAAAGACCGAATAGACCCGTCTTCGGTAAACGGCGGAGTTTTCCTCGGCGTGAATGGTCTCGTAGTCAAAAGCCATGGCGGTTCGGATGCGCGCGGCGTCGCCAGCGCCGTGCAAATGGCCGCCGGACTTGCGCGCGCGCCGTTCAGGGACGAAGTTGCGCAAACGGTTGCGGCGGTGATGGCGCGCTCCGATGCGCTGGCTCGCCGACGCGACGCTGAACCTGATGTAACAATTGCAGCCCAGTGAAGAACTGAAAGTTATGACGTTGAAAGCGGTGATCCGCGGATGCGGCGCGTTCCTGCCGGAAAAAGTGCTAACCAATGACGACCTTGCCCGCATGGTCGACACAAGCGACGAATGGATCCGTGAGCGCACGGGCATTCGCGAACGCCATATTGCAGGCGAGGGTGAAAAAACATCCGATCTCGCCGCCGCCGCGGCGCGGGCCGCGCTTAAGGCGGCGGACATGGAGCCCAATGACATTGATCTTGTCGTCGTGGCGACGACGACGCCTGATCTGACGTTTCCTTCGACGGCGGCGATTACGCAGGCGAAGCTGGGCATAGAGTCCGGCGCAGCCTTTGACATTCAGGCGGTCTGCACGGGATTCATTTACGCCCTGTCGACTGTGGAAAAGTTCCTGAGCAGCGGTCAGCACAAGCGGGCCCTGGTTATCGGGGCGGAGACGTTTTCCAGAATTCTCGACTGGGAAGATCGCGCGACCTGCGTCCTGTTTGGCGACGGCGCGGGCGCTTTTGTGCTGGAGGCGCAGGATGCGAGCGAGGCCGGCGAGCGCGGCGTCATGAACAGTTACCTACGTTGCGACGGGCGCATGGTTGATCTCCTCTATGTGGATGGCGGCGTTTCCGCGACCCAGTCCACCGGGCATGTGCGTATGCAGGGCAACAAAGTGTTTCGCGAAGCGGTTAATCGTATATCACAGGCAATGGAGCAGGTGGTTGCGGACGCCGGCGTTGCGGTGACGGACATTGACTGGTTCGTGCCTCATCAGGCGAACGAACGAATCATCAAGGGCGTCGTCAAAAAACTAGATCTGCGCGAAGATCAGGTAATTTCCACAATCGCTGGGCAGGGCAACACGTCAGCGGCGTCAATTCCGCTCGCTTATTGCGCCGGGATCGATGACGGCCGCATTCGCGAAGGCGATCTGGTTTTAATTGAAGGAATGGGCGGCGGCCTTACCTGGGGCGCGGCATTGTTGCGGGCTTAAACACAACACAGCGACCGCGTCAGCGCCGATGTGAGTGATTCTGAAAAACACATAATATATATCAATGCCTTATTGACCGACGCGAGTGGTTAATATTAAGTTCTCGCACAGTGAGGGAGAAGCGCGATGCGACAGGATACGGGTCGCGGCGCATCAGGAAATCGGAGAGCGGGCGATGTCCGGGACCACCGTAACGCGGGCTGATCTAACCGATGCCGTTTATCGGGCGGTTGGCATTTCGCGAAACGAATCAGCAGCCTTTGTGGAGCGCATTCTGGAAGAAGTCGCTGTGTCGCTTGAAAAGGGCGACACGGTAAAAATTTCTTCGTTCGGAACATTCTCCGTACGCGATAAAAAATTACGCATGGGTCGCAATCCGAAAACCGGCGAAGAAGTGCCCATCGCGCCGCGCCGCGTTGTAACGTTCCGCGCCTCTCATGTTTTGAAAGATCGCATCAACGACGGTCATCGCAACCGCCGCGATGCGGCCGAATAAACTCTATGCGCACATAAAACGAATAAAGCAGGCAACTCCCCGTGGCGAAATCCGCCGAGGCATTCAGAACCATTTCAGAAGCCGCCGAAGAACTCGATGTGCCGCAGCATGTACTGCGCCATTGGGAGGAAGTTTTTGGACAGGTTCGTCCCATGCGTCGCGCCGGCGGGCGGCGCTATTACCGTCCACTGGACATTGATTTGCTGCGCGGCATTCGCGTGCTTCTTTACGATCACCGCTACACGACCAAGGGCGTTCAGAAGATCTTCAAGGACGAGGGCGTCAAATACATTTCCGAATTGGGCCGGCGCGTCGCCGCCGGCGAGGCGGTGGACGTGCGGCCGGTTATTCCGGATGACGGGGCGAGACTCGATGGGCCGGGCGAGGCCGATGCGGTGCTTGAACTGACGCCGGCGTCGCGCGCGGAAATCAAGCTGCCGACAGATGTGAAGAAGCGGCTCAGCATGTTGCTCGCGCGTCTTGAGAAAGTGCAGGAAGCATTGGACGAGGCGACCCTGGCCCTTGAGGCGATTGACGCCGGCGACGGCGATGGGCCTGCGCTCAGCGAAGATGACGGCGACGAGGCGGCAGAATTAAAGACGGCCGCCGCTGACGAGAAAAAGCCGGACGCCGCCGAATAAGCGGCGATCACCAACCGCCGCCGCCGCCTCCGCCACCGCCGCCGCCGGAAAAGCCGCCGCCTCCCGACCCGGAAGAACTCGAGCTTTGCGGCAGCGCCGCCGAAACCCCTGACGACATCGACGATACGAGCGCGCTGTTCATACTGTGGAGCGAGCGGTGTCCATGCATGCGGCCTGATGACCAATAAGGATCATAAGCGCTCGCCTCCCGCGGCAGGGTTTTTTCGAAATGCTTCGTCCACGGCTTTTCGACCCCTAGGGCAATTGCGTAGGGCAGAAAGCGTTCATAGCGTTCGACGGTCAACACCGGGGGCGGACCGGCCCCGACTTCGGCAGAGTTGAGGTGCAGCTTTTCCGCTTTCTCAAGATAGAGTTTGAACCCTTCGATGGCTGTGCGCGTTGCCTGACCTTTCTCAGTCGGCGCGGGCAAAAGATACGCGAATATCACATTGACGATGACAAGCGCAGCGACGCCTGCGAAATGCCACTGCGTCCACGTGGCCGCGATGACGCCGGCAAGGACCACCGCCCCGATGCTCATGCCGACCGCAAGGGCAATGTAACCGAAATTCCATTTGAAATATTCAGATCCAAACCGCCGCGAAACATTTGATTGGAAGCTGCGATAGGCCTTTGTGAACGTCGTATCGGTTTTGCCGCCGATGGTGCGCGAGCTGCCGCGCGACAGGAGTTTCTTTAAAAACAATCGTTCGGCCGGAAACACCGAAAGGGCGGCGCCGTCTTCGTCAATCCGGGTCAGGGTGGTTTTCTTTTTGTCGACGGGATCGATTTTGATCCACTTGTTGACCCCAAGATTGACGAGCGATGCAATGAGCGCGTCGTGGCCCTTAAGTTGACGGTTATAGATGTAATGAACGCCGGCGGGCGAGTAGTTTGCAGGAGGCTCGTATTGCGGGAACACCGGCCCCTTGGGCGGATCGACGCCGACCTTGCGCCATGCGTTGTAATGAAAACCCGAAACGCCGATCGCCGCCAAAATCAAAACGACGAGGGAACCGTTGACGCTCCACCATTTCGCAAACTTGTCGCCTGAGGACGGCGGATCGATGACGCCTTTGTCGACGCTGATCGATACGGTGACGCCCTCGCGATTGCGCAAGGGGCGCGTTGTCTCAAAAACATGGACGTCGCCGTTGAGGCGATAGCGAGTGTTGCGTCCCGTTTCGCCATATCCGCCCGTATAGGCGTTGATGTCGAAAGGATTGGCGCCGTCGGGAAAAGTTATTTCAATGCGTGCGCGTTCGATTGGAAACGCCCAGTATTGCCCGATAGCATTCCAGTAGAGCTCATCCCAGTTGTCGAAATACCGGATCTGGTTTTTGACGCTGTAGGCGATCTCGTAAACATGGCGGCCATCGTCGAGATAAACGTCCGGATCGCCAATTCGCCAGCGAACGGCGTTGTTGATCTGCGAGACGTCGTATTTTTCTTTGCGGCCGTCGCGGCGAATGCGTTTGATGTCGTAGCGATTGGGAAAGCGAACGCCGTCTTCTTCAAAAAACCGCGGCAGATCGCGGAAGATGCCGCGCCGGATCTGATTGCCTTCGGACGTGACGTCGATTGTTTCCGTGACCAGAATATCGCCGTCCTTTTCAACGACGATGTTTACATCGTAGCTGTTTATCTGTTCGGCAGCGCTTGCCGCGGAGAGCAGAAACGCGCCGAAGGCGGCGATCGCGATCAGCAGGCGGATCATTGCGGCGCCTCTCCAATGACGACTGACGGCGCTGCTCGGCTCGCCGTCTCGATTTCGAAATAGTCGCGCTTGGCGAACCCGAACGGACCAGCGACGAGATTGATCGGAAAACTCGCAACGAACGTGTTCAGTTCCCGCACGGCGCCGTTATAGAACCGACGCGCCATTTCGATCTTGTCTTCGGTTTCGGAGAGCTGGCGTTGCAGATCGAGAAAGTTCTGGTTCGCCTTAAGGTCGGGATAGTCTTCCGCCAAAGCGACGAGCTTGGAAACGGGGCGGGAAAGGGCGCTCTCCGCGTTCGCGCGCTCGCCCGGGTCGTCCCCGGCCGCCATCGCTGCGCTGCGCTTTTCGGCGACGTCCTCAAACAGGCTGCGCTCATGGGCGGCGTAGCCCTGAACGGTCGTCACCAGCGAAGGAATGAGATCGGCGCGCCGTTTCAGCTGAACATCGATGTCGGCCCAGCCATTGGCGGCGAGCTGGCGGCGGCGCACCAGGATATTATAGATCGCTGCGGCCCCGAGCCCGGCGGCGCCGATGATGATCAGCAATATCAGCAACATATTCATGAAATCCCTCCCAGGCGCGGATCGCTCCCTTAATATGGACTGATTGCCCGCGGGATTAAGGCTTGAAATTGACGCGCAGCGCGCCCATGCGCTTGATGAGCGCGGCGATCGCAGTATAGTCCGCCGCCTTCGCCGCGGGGCCCCATAATCATGGGGGCGACGCGGCCGGTCGGAGCGTGGCGCAGCCTGGTAGCGCACTTCACTGGGGGTGAAGGGGTCGTAGGTTCAAATCCTATCGCTCCGACCATTTTTCCTGGATCCTTTGTCGGCCTGAGACCGTTTTACGCAAAGTGGTTTTTCCGGTTGCGCGCCAATGGCGCGTGGGGGTTCAAATCCTATCGCGCCGACCATTTTTTTGTATAAAAGCAACACCTTACCGCAAATCCCCAGATCGGGTCGCCAGCTTGCGGCGCAATTGGCTATACTGCCTTCGAATTGTTGATTGTCGCGTAAAGGGGTGGAGCCATGAGCCGCGAGCCGAAACTGCCGGAGGGCGTGCCCGCCGATAACGGGCCGCGGGCGACTTTTTCCGATGATCGCGATTTTGTAGCGCCGCAAACCGCGACGCCGCGCTTTGACGAGCCGGCTCGCACGCAACCTTCTGTTGCGACCAAAGCTGCGGGGAAGTCCCGTCCCGATCTCATGTCGCGGGAGCACCAGAACCTGACGCTTTTAATAGCGGTGGTGACGCTGGCGATGGCGATTGGCGGCGTATTGCTGTTGCGCTCGCCAAAGACGGAAATCCTGCCGCCTTGTTCCGGACAGCCGGACTGGAACCAATATAATTGTAAGGCGGATTAGGCGGCGGCGTCTTCGCTGGACGCGTTTTCGCGCATGATCTTGCGATAAGCGAAGTTTAGCTTTTGCGTTGTCTTTAGAGCAGCGGCGGCGAGTTCATCGTCAAGGCCGAGGGCGGCGATGGTGTCCGGATGGACCGCCTTAATGCGTTTTTTATAGGCGGCGCGAACTTCCTCCATAGAGGCCGATCGATCGAGTTTGAAAACTGCATACGGATCAAATTTTTTCGCCGCTGATTGATCCATTTCGTCGCCGTCTTCTGCATCGGCTTGTTCTTCCCGGGCGACGCTTTTGTCGACGATGGAAATAATTTGCGACTTCGCGAGTACGATCACTTCCCCGTCCGCGCGCTCGGCGGGGATAAAGGCGCGTTCGTCGTTTAAGAGATCCGTCAGTCTAGCGCCGTGAAGAAGGTAAACGGTGGCCTCAAAGACATCGCCGTCAGCGGTGCAAATGGAGACGGGCGTCTCCGATTTCTGACGATAGTGCTCTGACTTGCAATTAAACATGGCGCCGGTTCCCACTAATCAGCGCGGCTCGCTCGTTTCGAACCAATTAAGGTTTTGTTTAGCAAGCCGGGCGCCAGCGCCCATTACCTGTCCTGATCCGGGACATTTTCCCGGTTCGCCCACATGATGAGATAGCGAACCGGCAGCGCCCAGGCGATGCCGGCGACGATGTAATAGGGGACCTTGAGAATCTGGACGTTGGGCACGCGCTCGCCCAGCGCCGCCGCGGCGAACATATAGGCGGCGAGGAAGGGCAACAGCACGATTAGCGCGACAAGTTTTTTCAAGCGCGGCGACATGGGAAGGTTCTACCGCCAAATGCACCCGGATCGCCGCGACGCGGGGTCGCAAGCAAGGCGCGTTGATCTTGGTCTATGACCCGCCGCATGCCGGCAGACTCGAAACCTGAACCCCGCGTCGCCCGCCAGATCGCCATCTGGCTGTTCTTCATGTGTGGGCTGGTTGCCTTGATGGTGATTGTCGGCGGGGCGACCCGGCTTACCGATTCCGGCCTCTCGATCACAGAATGGCGCCCGGTCACGGGCGCCATACCGCCCATGTCCGACGCCGCCTGGCAGGCGGAGTTCGACAAATACAAGACCATTCCCGAATACGTTGAAGTCAACGCCGGCATGAGCCTTGACGAATTCAAATGGATCTATTGGTGGGAGTGGGGACACCGCCAGCTTGGCCGACTGATCGGCCTCGCGTTTTTTGCCCCCTTTGTTTATTTCGTCGCGACCGGCAAGGCGCGCGGGCGGCTTGCCTGGAAGCTTGGCGGGTTGTTCGTACTTGGCGGGCTGCAAGGGGCGCTCGGCTGGTGGATGGTGGCGTCGGGCCTCGTTGATCGGGTCGATGTGAGCCAATACCGCCTTGCGGCGCATCTCGGCCTTGCCTTCGTTTTGTTCGGCGCCTTGTATTGGCTCGCCCTTGATCTGTGGCCGGAGGAAAAAAGCCGGGGACCGACAAAGTTTTTTCCCGCCGCCCTTTTGCTTGCCGCCGCGGTTTATATTCAGATCGTGCTTGGCGCTTTTGTGGCGGGTCTGCGCGCTGGAAAGGAATTCAACACCTGGCCGCTCATGGACGGCAAAGTTTTGCCCGACGGGTATTTCTCCGCCGCGCCTCGCTTTAACGATCTATTTGAAACCATAGCGGCTGTTCAGTTTAATCACCGGCTCGGCGCTTATCTCGTCGCCGCCGCGGCCCTTTGGTTTTATCTGGCAGTGCGCAAGACAGCGTTGCGCGAGCGCGGGTCATTGGTGCTGCATGTGGTTTTCGTGCAGATCTTTCTTGGCGTGCTCACGGTTATTGCGGCGACGCCGATCGGTCTCGGTCTGTTGCATCAGGCCGGCGCCCTTGGGCTCTTTGCTGCGACGCTTTACGCCGCTCACGGCGCCGCCAAGGACGCGGCGTAGCGATCAGCTATTCGCCATCTCCGATTGGCGCTGTCGGGTTGATGATGAGATTGTTGGACTCTTCGCGCGCCGGCGCCGCTCCCCGCGGATTGGCGGGGGTGAGGGGCGTGAGACCAAGCGCATTCGCAACACCGTTCGCCGGAATGAGACGCAGTGCCGGCGCCTCGCCGTCAACGCCTAATGCAATTGCGCCGTCGCGATAAAGCCCGCCGAGATTGGCAGCCGACGCACCCATGGCCGTTGCATTGACGACAGCCGCGATGTCGTCAGTGGCGGTAATGCGCACGGATCCTTGTGCGTGACCGTCAGCAGCGTCGAAAAATTCGACCACCCCGGTCTCGCCGTCGAGCACGGCGATTTGTCCGCTTACGGACGGTGCATCTTCCGATGCTCCGGCGCTGAGAAACTCCATGTCGGCCGGCGCGGCTGTTGCAGCGCTTGCGAAAGGCGCAGCGAACGCATTGTCGCCGTCAAGTCGGAAGATATCGCCGCCCTCAACAGCGACGAAGACGATGCCGTCATGCCCGACGGCGCATGCGGTTGCCGTTTCCGGGAGTGTCAGCGTTGTTTCTCCGGCAATCGAAACGCCGGGTTCTTCGCCGTTCATCGCCGGGTTCACATTGAAAATCTTCAACTCGCCGCGCTGAACGACGAATAATGTCGGATCAGGGCTCGTCGCCGCCCGCCCCATGCAGAAGCCCCGCACGGCGCCCCGAATGGACGGCCCGCCCGGCAGCGGCAGAAACAATCGCGAGACATTATCGATCCCGTAAAAGCGAAAAGCGCTTTCGCTTTCGTCATAGGTCGCAGCGAGGCCGGCGGCGAGGGGGCCGAACCCGATATAGCTGACCGCGACGCCGTCTAGCGCGATGCCCGGAACCTGGCTCACCAGGCCGCCGTCCTCCACATTGTGGGAGGAAAGGCCGTCGTCCGAGGCAATGACGATCAAGGAACTGAACGACACATTGGGATGGGTCCAGAAATCGATGCCCGTCGGCGCCGCCGAGAGATCGGCGACGGCGTCGCTGGCGAGCACCCCGACCGGTTCCGGCCGGTCGCTCTCTTGGGACGCAGACGGGGCGCCGGTTTGCTCTCCACAGGCGGCGAGAAAAAGAGCCGCCGCGGCGGCGACTATGCGAACTGGGCTCATGGAAGGGGGAACTCCGTCTGACTTGTGACGCGAGGCTGAGAGAAAACCGCCCCGCCGCATCGAGGGCCTGTATATCGACGGCGGGCTCGGTCGGCTATCCCGGAGCGCCTAATTACAGGGGCGAATTGTTTGCCTCGCCGATCACGGTAATATAGTACCACACTAATATCACCCTGATTTCAAATCATTTCTCGGAAGATGTTGACGCAAAAGCTGCGACCGGGTAAGTCGCCGCCTTTCTCGCGACTGCGCATGCGTCGCGAGCCTGTTTTTCCGGGGCGATCCCCAAAAAAGCATAAGAAGGCAGATATGAACACCTACGCCATGAAACCGGCGGATGCGGAGAAAGACTGGACCCTGATCGACGCGGAAGGCCTCGTCGTCGGCCGTCTCGCTTCCATCATCGCCACGCGGCTCCGCGGCAAGCACAAAGCGACTTTCACGCCGCATGTGGACATGGGCGACCACGTTGTCGTCGTGAATGCGGAGAAAGTCGTCTTCACCGGCAAGAAAATGTCCGACAAGAAGTTCTACTGGCACACCGGTTATCCGGGCGGCATCAAAGAACGCACGATGGAGAAAATCATCGGCGGCGCGCATCCGGAACGGGTCCTGATGAAGGCCGTTGAGCGCATGATGCCGAAGGATTCGCCACTGTCGCGCAAGCAGATGACGGGCCTCAAGATTTACGCCGGGCCGGAGCACCCCCATGAGGCGCAAAATCCGGTGAAACTCGACGTTGCCGCCATGAACCCCAAGAACAAGAAGGACCGCTAAGCCATGAGTTCAACGTCACTGGAAGAAGGTCTCAAGGAAGCCGCGGTTGAAGCGGGCGTTGTTGACGCCGTGGTCGAGGAAGACGCCCTGCCGGAGCCGAAAATTGACGCTCAGGGCCGTGCCTACGCCACCGGCAAACGAAAAACCGCCGTTGCGCGCGTTTGGATCAAGCCTGGCGCCGGCCGCATTGTCGTCAATGACAAGGACCACACCGAGTATTTCGGCCGGCCGGTTCTGCAGATGATCATCAAACAGCCGCTCGCGGCTGCTGAACGCAACGATCAATATGACGTGATCTGCACGGTAAAAGGGTCAGGCCCGTCAGGACAGGCTGGCGCCGTGCGCCACGCCATCGCTCGCGCGCTTACCTATTTCGAGCCGTCGCTGCGTTCCGTCTTGAAAAAAGGCGGTTTTTTGACCCGCGACAGCCGCGTTGTCGAACGCAAGAAATACGGTCGCAAGAAAGCGCGGCGTTCGTTCCAGTTCTCGAAACGCTGATTCGTTTATTATTCAAGACGAAAGATTTCAGCAGTTTCTGTGGATAACGAGGCCCGGTGCGGGGAAAACCTGCGCCGGGCCTTTAAATATTTCCGATTCGTAATTTGAGTTAACGACTTGGATGTCGGAGAAGAAAACTCTGCAGTGTTTTCAAGTTACTAAGCCGCCCGCTCGTCATCCCCCGCCGAGCGGGCGGTTTACTATCCAGCACAATCATCAGTAGACGGATGCTCATCATGGTTGAGCGTGTTCAACAACTTCGCGTTGTTTAACGCTCGTCGGGAGCGCCCCAAAAACAAGTGAACGGTCCTCCGGGTTGAGACGCGCGGCGCAATACCCTTCAAACACGAAAGACGGCGCAGCCTGCGTTAGCGCTGCGGCCTGCAAGGCAAGACCCATCTCTTCGGCAAAGGCGCGCGCTGTTGCTTCGTTAAGCGCGCCGGGCGCGCGCCATTGTTCAAGGCGCGCCAAATGTGCGTCGTATGATGGATGCGCGCCGCGTGCAGACTCGATTTCGCGCCAGACGGCGTCGAGGGTTTCCGGTTCGCGACCAATCGCGCGCAAAATATCAAGCGCGATGACGTTGCCCGAACCTTCCCAGATCGCATTGAGCGGCGCGGTCCGGTAAAGACGCGGCATGGCGCTTTCTTCGACAAAGCCCGCGCCGCCGAGACACTCAAGCGCTTCATAAACGACGCCGGGCTGGCGTTTGCACACCCAGTATTTTGCGATCGGCGTCGCCAGACGCGCGAACGCGGCTTCCGTTTCGTCGTCGCCGCCGCAGTCAAAGCTCCTGGCGAGGCGAAAGGCGAGGGCGGTCGCAGCAGCGGTTTCGAGAGCGAGATCGGCAAGCACCGCCGTCATTGCCGGCTGATCGATCAGTTTCTTCTGAAAGGCGCTGCGATGGGCTGTATGCCAAAGGGCCTGGGCGAGAGCCGCGCGCATGCCCCCGGCGGACCCGACGACGCAGTCGAGGCGGGTGTGCATTACCATGTCGATGATGGTCCGGACGCCGCGCCCTTCCTCGCCGACGCGCCGCGCCCAGGCGCCGTGATATTCGATTTCCGACGAGGCGTTTGACCGATCGCCCATCTTGTCTTTGAGCCGCATGATGTGAAACGCATTGCGCGTTCCGTCCGGGCGCCAGCGCGGTACGAGAAAACAGGTAACTCCGGCCTCAGTATGCGCCAGGGTCAAAAACGCATCGCACATGGGCGCAGAGCAAAACCATTTGTGGCCGACGAGTTCATATTCATCGCCGCCGATCGCATGGGCGCGGGATTCATTGGCGCGAATGTCTGAGCCGCCCTGTTTTTCCGTCATGGCCATGCCCATGGTCGCGGCGGCTTTTTCAGCGGCCGGAACAAATCGTCGATCGTAGGCATGGGCCGTTACGCGCGGCTCCCATTCGGCCGCCACATCAGGGTCTGCGCGCAGCGCCGGTACGACCGCATAGGTCATGGACATCGGACAACAAACGCCGCCGTCCGTTTGTCCCATCATGTACATCAGCGCCGAATGCAGGACGTGTCCGCCGGTCTTTTCCGTCCATGCGGCGCCGGCGAGCCCGGCGGAAAAGCCGAGCTTCATGAGCTCGTGATAAGCCGGGTGAAACTCAACCTCGTCGAGACGGTGGCCGTAACGGTCAAAACTTACGAGTTGCGGCGGGAAGCGATTGGCCTGACGGCTCCATTCGATCGCTTCGGTCGATCCGGTTTTCTCGCCGAACGCCGTCAAACGCTTTGAAAAGTGATTGCCTCCGTAAGCGGAAACGGCGGCTTTCAGCGCGGCGTCGGACTGGAAAAGGTTTACGTCCTCAAACGGCGGCGGCTGATTGGAGACCGTATGCGTTGCAAGTTCCGTGCGGGGGGTTCGATGCGCCATGGCGCGATCTTACCGCATGGGCGGCGTGCTGAAAAATGAATTGCGCATACGGCGGAAAGCTAAAAGGACCGCCGCAAACGCTGTCAGCTGGATTTACGCATCTTGATGCCGAACCGTTTGGCGATGATGCGGTCAAGGCGCCGTTTGGGAAGCAGGCGCGGCAAGGTCCACATCAAAAGCTTGTTGCGCAAAATGGCGTATCGCACCTTCGGCTGCCGGACAGTAAGAATCTCATGAACGAGGGCGCCGACATCTTCCGGCGGCAGACCCTCGGCGCCGACTTCCTGGAACTGATCGCGCATCCTTATCAGCAAATCGTAATACTCCGTATCCTTATAATCCTCGGCGTCAATTTCATCGGCCTTCGCCCAGATCGGCGTTTGCACAGCGCCGGGACCGACGGTCACAACGTCGATGCCGTGGGTCATCAACTCACGCCGCAGGCTGTCTGAAAAGGCTTCGAGCGCATGTTTAGACATGGCGTAAGGCCCGAGGATGGGCGAAGCGATCTTGCCGGCGACGGAACTCATATTGACGATGCGGCCCGGCGCGCCGCGCAAAGATCGGTCGGCGCCGAGCAAGGGGCCGAAGGCCTGAGTGACAAAAAGCGGACCAAAAATATTGATCTCAAATTGTCGGCGAACAATTTCCGGATCGATATAAAGAAGCGGTCCGCCAAGGGCGACGCCGGCATTGTTGATCAAGCCGTCAAGCGTGCGGCCGTTGAGAGCGTCCCGTACCTCGTTTGCCGCCTTGGCGATGCCGGCCGGATCCGTGACGTCAAAAATGAGGGGCGTGCAAGCGTCGCCGAATTCCGCTTTCAGGCTTTCCGCGTCTTTGTCCTTGCGTACGCTCCCGAAAACGCGCCAGCCACTGTCGATCAGCGTTTTTGTTATCGCCCGTCCAATGCCGGTAGATGCTCCGGTAACGACGGCGCTCTTTGATTGTTCGCTCATTTGTCAATTCCCGTTAAGTCGCGGCGCCCATGAAAGCGCTTCTTCTGCAAAAGCCTCTGTACGCGGCGGGACCGCTTCCGGATCGTCAAATACGCCGGCAAGAAAATGCACCTCGCCGGCCCATTTCTCTCCGGCGAAGGTCAGGGGCGTGCCGCAATCAGGGCAAAACCCCCGGGCGACCTCCGGCGAACTTGCATAAAAAGCCGGCGCGCCGCGGGTCCACCGGGTATTTTCTGCAAGATACCCGACCCAGGTGGAATAGGCGGCGCCCGTGGCCTTGCGGCAGGACTGGCAATGACAGTTAGCAATGAATTTCGGGGCGCCTTTCGCTTCAAAGCGAACAGCGCCGCATTGGCAACCGCCTTTCAATATTTCTACCGCCATAGCCGCTCCTCCTCATTGACGTCTTCACGCGGGCGAAAGCTCTTCGGCTCGTCAAAAACGCCAATATGCAGGTTTATCTCATCAGCCGCCTTCTCAAGATGTGCGATCGGCGCGCCACAGGCGCCGCAAAATAGCCGTTCAACGCCCGGCGAAGACTCATAGGAGCACATCTCTCCGGTAATGCGGACGGCCGTTCGGTCAAAATCGACATAGGTCGCGAAAGCGGCGCCGGTCGCTTTGCGGCAGCTCGCGCAGTGACAGTTTGCAACATGTCTCGGTTCGCCTGTTGCGCTCAAACGGATCTTGCCGCAACGACAACCGCCGCAAAAAACAACATCATCGCCCGTCATGGACGCTCCTTTTGTAGTCTCAATCAAGACTATCGCGCTCGTTGCGCCTCATACAAAGAAATCGCCGCTGCATTGGAGACGTTGAGGCTCTCAATCCCCGCCGCGATGGGAATGCGGAAGAGGCCGTTGCAGGTCTCCGCGACAAGCGGGCGCAGGCCGGCGCCTTCTGCGCCCATAACGAGGGCAAGGGGCTGGTCCGGCAACGCGCCGATTTCGTCGTCCGCTTCACCGGCGAGCCCGGCGCAGAAATAGCCGAGCCCTTGCAAGCCCTCGAGCGCGCGGGCGATGTTTACCGCCTTGATACAGGGCAAGGTCTCAACCGCGCCGGCGGCGGCCTTGGCGAGGGGCCCGGAAAGCGGCGGCGTGCGCCGCTCCTGAACGATAATCGCGCGGGCGCCGAACGCCGCGGCTGACCGGAAAATGGCGCCGATATTCTGCGGATCGGTGATCTGGTCGAGCACCACGACCGGCCGGCCCGGTTCAGCCGGGGCGCAGGCGTCTTTCAGTCTGGCTCGGGGCAGGTCAAAGACCTCCGCCGCGAGCCCCTGATGTACAGCGCCCGGCGGCAGCAATTTATCGATAGCGTCGGGTTTCAGGTCTTCGAATTTTTCGCCCAGCGACGCCAGGTCGGCGCGATCTCCGAGCCAGTCGACAGCATTCTTTGTGGCGGCGAGGCGGCGTATGCGGCGGTTCGGATTGGCGAGGGCTGCGGCGACTGCATGGCGGCCGTAAATCCAGAGGCGGGCGGCGCCGTCGCTCCGGCGCGGCGCGCCTTTTCCCGACTGTCCGCTGCGGCGTTTTTCGCCCTTCTTATTCATCCCGTGGGCCTAGCGGGAAACGCCCCATCGGGCCAGTCCAAAAGGGCGCGGCCAACCATGTTGTGAGTGTTGCGCGCGCGCCCGCACGCCGCTATAGACCCCGTTCCCTGAAGACCGGGATCAGTTGTCCGCTCGGATGTTTAAGGCTGTTCCGGACCCCGTGGAGGGGTGGGAGAGTGGTTAAATCCACCAGACTGTAAATCTGGCCGCTTAGCGTACGTTGGTTCGAATCCAACCCCCTCCACCACGAACCCCGACCGTTTGCGGAGCAAACGCAGCGGGGTGAGATTAGGGCGCTTCCGCAAATTCAGATCTGCGTGGTTCGAACCGGCGAATTCTAAACGCCGCCGTTATTTCGCTCGCGCCTCCTATGGGGCGGCCTGTCCGGCCGACGCGCAGTCGCGCTTGCGAACCCTTCGGGTTCGGACTTTTGTTTCTCGCTTCCACCCGAGAACGCATTCAGTCTATTCGAGACTTGAAAGGAAACACCAGCGTCCTTCGGACGCTAATCATCTACTTCGATGACGCCGTCGCGCCTGTCAAAAACGCGAAATCCCATCTTTTGATAGAGCGGCAATGCGGCCGGGTGATCGAGGGAGCAGGTTTCAAGGCGCAGCTTCCTGGGTCCCAAGGACCACGCCAGTTCCACCACATTCGTCAGGAAATAGCGTCCGAGATTGCGGCCGGTAAAATCGGGGGCCAGCCCGAAGAATTTAAGCTCGGCCGCTTCGTTGTTGCGGTTGTCGATTTCCGCAAACCCGCCCGGCGCGCCGTTCACGTAAAGGACATAGACGTATACGGACGGATCGTGGATGATTTCCGTCAACGCCGTGTCATCGAGCCGGCGCCGACTCACCCACTTCCACGGCTCGCCAATCAGGCGATAAAGATAGCGGTAATAGTGAGCGGGCGGGTCTTCGACGCGCAGGATCGCAACTTTGCCGCGGGGCTGCGGCGGCGTCGGCAGGACGGGCCGCGACCCCTGCTCAAGATAGGTAATCGTGACGGAAACGCGTTCGCCTTCAGCTGTCTCCGGCGACGACGGGATATGCGACCCGGTCATTTTCCTCCTTGCCCCATTCGGCCCACGAGCCATCGTAAAGGCTCCAGCGCGTATGGCCAAGGCGTTCAAGGGCAAGGGCGAGGACGGCTGCGGTAACGCCGGAACCGCAAGTCGTTACGGCCGGCGCGGAAATATCGACCCCGGCGCTTTCAAAGGCGGCTTTCAGCGCTCCCGCTTCTTTGAGGGTTCCATCCTCATTAAGAAGCAAGTTGAACGCGACGTTTTTTGCGCCCGGCATGGCGCCTGAAATAAGCCCGGCGCGAGGCTCCGCGGCTTCACCATTGAAACGATCGGCGCCGCGGGCGTCGATGATGTTGCCGCTGTTGTTAGCGATGATGTCTCTGACGGCGCTTGCCGAGCGGACGAGATCAGGTTGCGGCGATGGTTGGTAGTCCGCAGGCCGGGGCGCCGGCATGACGTCAGTAACCGTGCGGCCTTCGGCGAGCCATTTTTTAAGACCGCCGTCGAGAACCGTCACACGTTCATGCCCCATGGCGCGAAAGGTCCACCAGACCCGGGGCGCGGAGAACAATCCCTGATCGTCATAAACGACGACAGCGTCGTTTTCCGAAATGCCCATGGCGCCTACCGCGGCTGCAAACGTTTCCGGCGCGGGGAGCATATGGGGGAGGTCTGTCGACTTTTCGGCTATGGCGTCAATGTCGAAAAACACCGCGCCCGGGATGTGGCGTTTGTCGTAATCGTCGCGCGCGTCGCCGACGCCGGGCATGCGCCAGGAGGCGTCGATGATTTTGACCGTGTCGAGATTTTCGGCGAGCCAGTCGGTGGAGACGAGGGGCGTCGGGAGGATTGTCACCCCTTCGTCCAGACGCTCGCTTTGCGTAAGGCGTCGGCGACTTTGGCCGTGCGTTTGCCGCCGGTCGAATGGGCTTTCCAATACGCATCATCAAAGGAGGGCGCAGACGGCTCGCGATAGATGACGCCGAGGGGCATCGGGAATTTGTTCATGGGAAGTTCGATCAGCATCTGGGCCATGGTGCGATTGGTTTCGTCATGGACCAGAATATCCGCTTCCGGCGTTTCGTTCTCGCCGACGTTAACGATTCCCAGCGTTAACGTCTTGGGATTGAGCTTCAGGCCCTTGGTTCCTTTGGCAAAGAGAAGCGGTTTCCCATGTTCTACATGAAGTTGGGTTTCAGCCGCTGTCTTCTTCGCAACGAAGTCTTCGAACCGGTCCTTGTTGTAGACGATGCAGTTCTGGAAGATTTCGATGAAGGCCGCGCCCTTGAATTCGCGCGCCGCTTTCAGAACCGGCGACAGGTTTTTCGCGTCCGTATCAATGCCGCGGGCGATGAACTTGGCGTTGGCGCCCAGCGCAAACGCGCAAGGCGAAACCGGCGCGTCGATGGAACCGCCCGGCGTTGATGGCGAGCGCGTGCCGGCGCGCGACGTCGGCGAATATTGCCCCTTGGTGAGGCCGTAAATCTCATTGTTGAAGAGCATCACCTGCACGTCGACATTGCGGCGCAGGACATGCAGCAGATGGTTGCCGCCGATCGACAGCCCGTCGCCGTCGCCAGTGACCAGCCACACGTCTATTTCTGGGTTTGCAAGCTTGAGCCCCGTTGCGAAGGCCGGCGCGCGGCCGTGGATCGTGTGGAAGCCGTAGGCGTTCATGTAATAGGGAAAGCGCGATGAGCAGCCGATGCCGGAAACGAAAGCGGTGGTGTCCGGGTCCGCGCCCACATCGGCGAGGGTTTTCTGCACGCATTTCAGGATCGCATAGTCGCCGCAGCCGGGGCACCAGCGCACTTCCTGGTCTGTGGCGAAATCTTTGGCGGTGAGGGGTTTGGTCATTGTACTGATCCTGTCGTCATCCGCTCGTTCCGGCGAAAGCCGGAATCTCAAGCTGCGAGTTCGATTCTGGCCGCTCTAGATCCCGGCCTGCGCCGGGATGAGCGGGAACGGGGTTGGCGGTGAAGGGAGTGTTCATTCTGTTCTCTAGTCTTCGTAAAAATTGGACAGTCCAACGATCGATAATATCATTTTAGATCGACTTCCGGTTGCCCGCGTAAAATCAATCAAGGCGCAATATTCTCCGTCCGAAAGATATTCAAAAAGTCGTGCGATCGCTTCGCCTTCCCGACCACGGGGATCGACGGGCTCGCAAATAATTTCGGAGGCAAAGATCGAACGTATCTCGTTCGCTTGACCATCGGAAAGTTGTCCGGAGATTGGTTCCCACTTTTCGTAACGTGACGGAACGGTTCGAGTTGTTCCGTCAGGGTTTTCCTCGCGAAGCCAATCATTTTCCCATGATCTGGCAAAAAACGAATTACTGTTGTCGAAGTCGAATTCGACCACAATTGGGGAGCTAGGGCTTGGATGGTACAGAAATCGATAAACCTCAGCGCTTTTCTCATCTCGCTTCTCGTAGATCGACGAAAGACCTGCTTCGCAAAAAGTAGCGGAAAAAAGTTCTCGCGCCATCTTGTTTACTTTAGTGTCGTGACCCTCAGTTGCGACTGGATCGATTTTGTAAGCAAACGACTCGCTTCCAAAATAGTCAGTGTCATAGCAATCTAATTCCCAAACACTGACCTCGTTAATTTTCGTAATTTCTGAACTTGTATAGCCTGCGTCTCGAGGCGTATGTGAGACGGTTTCGCAACCTAACAATGCTACAAGTGGGAGGAGCCAGAGCTTTTTCATCACTCCGCCGCTTTCACTTTTGCCTTCGCCGGCGCATTGGCCCGGATCGCCTCGACAAGTTCGGAGACTTTGAAGGGCTGACCGGAAACCTTGTTCATCTGTACAAGGTCGATCCCGAGCTTGTCGCGCAGGAGCGTCGCGCACTGGCCCATATTCATCTCCGGCAGGAGGATGCGGTCATAACCGGCCAACAGCTCGGCCAAATTCTTCGGTAAGGGATTGAGCCAGCGCAGATGGATTTGCGCTATGTCCAATCCCTCGTCCCGGGCGACGGAAACCGCACGATGGATGGCGCCATGGGTGGAGCCCCAGCCGACCACCGCGAGCGGGCCTTTTGAGGGGCCCTGTTCGACATATTGGTCGGGAATAAACTCCGCGATGCTGGCGACCTTCGCCGCGCGCATCTCCGACATCTTCTGGTGGTTCCCTGCGTCGTAGGAAATGTCGCCGGTGTCGATGTCTTTTTCGAGCCCGCCGATACGGTGAGCGAGGCCCTTCATGCCCGGCGTCACCCAGGGGCGACCGAAGCTTTGACCGCTGCGGTCCCAGATGGATTTTTTCAGCTCGACCGGGTCGTCGTTCGGTTCCGGCGGCGTGTGATGGAGGATTGGTTCGTAATCATCCATGTCGGGCAGGGCCCACGGTCCCGCCGCATTAGCGATGTAGCCATCGGTGAGCAAAAACACCGGCGTCATGTGGCGCAGGGCCACTCGGGTCGCTTCAATCGCCGCATCGAAACAGTCGCCGGGTCCCGCCGTCGCCAGCACCGGAACCGGCGTATCGGCGTTTCGTCCGTAGACGGCCTGATAGAGGTCCGACTGCTCAGTCTTTGTTGGCAAGCCGGTGGAGGGGCCGCCCCGCTGGGAATTGACAATGACAAGCGGCAGTTCGGTCTGCACGGCGAGACCGATTGCTTCGGTCTTCAATGCGATGCCCGGACCTGAGGATGAGGTGACGCCGATCTTGCCGCCATAGGATGCGCCGATGGCTGCGCAGCAGGCGGCGATTTCATCTTCCGCCTGGAACGTCGCGACGCCGAGATCGCCCATGCGCGAAAGGTAATGGAGGATCGAGGAAGCGGGCGTAATCGGATAGCCGCAGAACATGATGTCCTTGCCGGCGAGTTCGCCCGCTGCGGCGAGCCCGAGCGACAAGGCCTCTGCGCCGGTGATCGAGCGATACTCGCCCGCCGCCATTTCCGCTTCGCCGACGACAAACTGCGGCAGCTCGGCGGAAAGTTCCGCCGTTTCCGCATATGCGTGGCCGGCGTCGAGAGCGGCGACGTTGCCCGCGAGCACTTCCGGCGCTTTTTTCGCGAATTTCGCGGTCGCCCATTTCTTGATCGGATCGCGGTCGCGGCCGAACATCCAGAGGACGCAGCCAAGGGCCCAGAAGTTCTTGCATTGCTCGGCGTCGGATTTTGAAAGCCCGTGGGGTTTCACCGCCTCGAGGGTCTGGGCCGAAATATCGATTTCGATAACCTGATAATCGGCCAGCTCGCCGGTTTCGCGCGGATCTTTCTCGATATTCGCCTTGGCGAAGTTGCGGGCGTTAAAGGCGCCGGTGTTGAGAACGATCAGCGCGCCTTTGGGCAGCGTCGGCAGGTTCACTTTGAGCGCCGCCGGATTGAACGCCACAAGGACGTCCGGCTGGTCGCCGGCGGTCGAGATGCGGCGCGAGCCGAGATTGATCTGAAAGGCCGAGACGCCGAAGGTCGTGCCCACGGGCGCCCTGATTTCGGCCGGAAAGTCCGGGAACGTCGCAAAATCCGCGCCGGCGAGCGCCGTTGATTCTGCGAATTGTCCGCCAAGAAGTTGCACGCCGTCGCCGCTATCGCCGGCGAAACGCACCACAACAGCGCGGTCTTCTGGGGTTATCTTGGTCATTCTTATCGCTGCCGCATTCTTTGCGCGCCCACCCTATTTGCGCGGCCTCCAGACCGACAAGGCTACGCCCAAATCAGGAAAAAATCGAGCCGGGGATATCGCGCTCTTTGCGGGCGAAAACAAGGGCGTATGGCGATAGGTCGCGACATAGTGTTTGCTCCCGAGGCCTGCTAATCAGGGCGTTAGAAAACGTCGTCCGGAATGTCGGTCAAAGGGCGGTCGATCAGGCTCTCGCCCGCCAGGACGCAGAGGGGGAAGGGTCTATCCATGCAATCTACGGCTTTGGGAGAACCGGCCGCGCCCGCCGGTCCGGGAGCGCGGATTGACGCCCTCGACGCGCTGCGCGGCGTCGCCGTCCTCGGGATTTTCGTGATCAATATCATCGGCTTTTCGATGCCGGATCAGGGTTTCTACAATCCAATCGCGGTCGGCGGCGACGGCGCGCTCAACTACGGCTTGTGGACATTTTTCGAGATTTTCATCGAAGGCTCCATGCGGGGGCTGTTCTCGATGATGTTCGGCGCCGGCGTTATTCTGTTCACGGAACGGGCGGCCTTTCCGGACGGCCCTATCCGCATCGCCGATCTCTATTACCGTCGCAACATCTGGCTAATCGTGTTTGGGCTTGTTCACGGGTGGCTCCTTTTGATGCCCGGTGACATTCTCCTGATATATGGGATGGCCAGTCTCGTTCTGTTTCCGTTACGCATTCTGCCGGCAAAAACATTGGCCATCGCCGCCGGCGCCATCCTGTTGCTTCTGACGGTTCTGGCGGCGCTTGACGAATTCGATGAGCTGGAGCGCAGCGAAGAAGCAACGCGGATAGAAGCGCTGATTGAAACAGGCGCGGAAATCACGGAAGAGGAACAATCGGCGCTCGATCAATGGCGAGAAAACACATCTCCGCCCACAACTGAAGAGCTTGAGGCGCAGATTGCTGCGCGCACCGGCGATCCGGTTACGGTTTTCGCGACAAACGCCGAATACGTTGCGACCAACAGTTCTGCTGATGGACTTTTGTGGTGGGTGATCGACGCCTGGATGATGATGCTTCTCGGCATGGCGTTTTACAAATGGCGGATCATTACGGCCGGGCGCAGCGTCAGCTTTTATGCGTTGCTGGTTGCTGTCGGCTACGGTCTTGGTCTCACTATTCGGATTTGGGCGGTCTCAAACCGATGGGCGGCGGAATTTTCGCCGGAGCTGTGGCTTGAATGGCTGCCATATCAATTTGCGCGGGTCGCCATGACCCTGGGCCATATCGGGCTATTCTTTCTCCTGTGGAAGGCGTTCGCATCATCGCTCGTTATGCGCGCCCTAACGGCCGCCGGCCGTATGGCGCTCACGAACTATATTGGCCAGACCGTCATCGCGAATCTGATCTTTTCCGGCATTGGATTGGGGCTCTATGGCGCCCTCGACCGCGCCGGCGTCCATGGCGTCATGGTTCTCATCTGGGTTGCACAGCTTGCCTTCAGCATGTGGTGGCTGGCGCGTTTCCAGTTCGGTCCTCTCGAATGGGGCTGGCGCTGTTTGACCTATGGCCGGCGGCAGCGGCTCCGGCGCGAGAAGGCTTTTGCAGTCGAAGCCGGTTCTGGCTAGAAGAGCGCCGAACGAAATAGCACGAGACCATTCTATGAAATTCTTTGTCGACACAGCGGACATTGAGGAAATCAAGTCGCTCATCCCTTCAGGCTTGGTTGACGGCGTGACCACCAATCCGAGCCTTGTCATGAAGTCGGGGCGGGACTTCCGCGAGGTGGTCGCCGAAATCTGCGACCTCGTCGACGGTCCGGTAAGCGCGGAGGTGACGGCGCTTCAATCAGACAAGATGATCGAGGAAGGCAAATCCCTCGCCACGATCGCCGGCAATGTGACAGTGAAACTCCCGCTCACCTTTGACGGACTGATCGCGTGCAAGGCGCTTACGGGCGAGGGGATCAAGACCAACGTCACGCTGTGCTTTTCCGCCAATCAGGCGCTGCTCGCAGCGAAAGCGGGCGCGACATTCATCTCGCCGTTCATCGGCCGGCTCGACGACATCAATGTCGACGGCATGGATCTTATCCGCGAGATCAGGATTATCTATGACAACTATGGTTTTGATACGGAAATACTCGCCGCCTCGATCCGCTCTGCAAACCATGTGAAGGAGTCGGCGCTCGCCGGCGCAGACGTCGCCACGATCCCGCCCGGCGTCATCAAGGGCCTTGCGAACCATCCGTTAACGGACAAGGGCCTTAAAGCTTTCCTCGACGACTGGGCGAAGACAGGGCAAAAAATTCTCTAAGGAATTTCGCGGTTCATCGCTCATGAGCAAACCTGAACAATATGACGAAGTCGCAAAAGAGATTGCGGCGGTGCTTGACGGTGAAACGAACCAGATCGCGCGCATGGCGACGGTGTCGAACCTGCTCCATCATGCGTTCGATCATTATTTCTGGACGGGGTTCTATCTCGTCGATCCGGAAAAGCCTGACGAACTGGTGATCGGGCCCTATCAGGGAACGCTTGGGTGCTTGCGGATACCCTTCGGAAAGGGCGTATGCGGCGCAGCGGCCGCGACCGGCGAGACGCAAATCGTCGAAGATGTCCACGCCTTTCCCGGCCACATCGCCTGCGATGCTCGATCGGAGTCTGAAATCGTGGTTCCGGTTCGCGACCCGTCCGGCCGCCTGATCGCGGTATTCGACGTCGACAGCGATCAGAAGTCGATGTTCGACGCGGCGGACAAAAAAGGGCTGGAAGCGATTCTCACCGCGTCATTTGGTTGATTGCGTCGTAGGTTTCGGTTTTGGTTTTGCCGGCGACAGGTAGCCAATCTCTCCGTCGCCTTCCTGTTCTGTGGCGACGAAATGGCTGCCCTTGCTCTCTCCAGATGTCAGGCCTTCAAAACGTTTTTTGTCTGCGGTGATTAGCGTTTTTCCAGCACGCATTTTCGCCGCAGGTTTTTCCGCGAAAATGGAGAGCTGGCAGCCCGCATTCTGGTCGTCATCACAAATTTCGTAGATTTCGGAACAATATTTGTGATTATTTTCATCTGAATAAGAGGCAACGCCGAGCAGTGCTGAGCCATCATAATGGAGTTCGCTAATTGATCGGATTTCGCCAGATTTTTTGCTGGTGCAAAATGGTTCCGGACCGAGAACGGAGATTTTTTTGCTCTCCTTTAAAAATGCTTCTTCTTTTTCGGAATTAAATGTCGAGAAAGTTTCCGGATCTGAAAACTTCACATCGTTGAATAAAACGAGATTGCCAGCAGGATCTCCCTCTGAGGAGTTTTCATCGAACTCCTTCGTTCCTTTTTGGGCGACCACAATTTGTAACTCATTGCTTTTGTTTTTCCTGCATGCAATTCCCTCAACTTCCCGAGACGCTTCGTAGTCACTCTCTAATGTGGTCCATGATTTGGGATAACGGGCGATGCCGGTAATTTCGGCACTTTTATCCTTTAGCTCTAATTGGAATAACCGCCCGAACGCCATAGCGTCCGATTTCAGTGTTAGGGTTTTTTTGTCGGGCATTTCAAACCCACTTCGATTGTAACTGGACTCTGCTATAATGAGCATCGTCGGATCATCTTCATTCGCGCTTTCAATTGAGCAAACAGCTTCAAGGTCATTGGGTATCGGCAAAGAATCGTCGCCGGTAATTTTAATTGGCCATTGTGCATAAATGTATTCGGTATCCCCGTCGTCATCTTTCGGTTTGGATTTAGTTTTTCTCTCGATCAGGGTGAGCCAAGAGTTCGCTCCGTAGCAAATCCCAAGTGGCAACACGCCTGTCTTATGTGGGGTTTTTGAATTTTTTTCGACGAGAGATTTTGTACATTTGTTTTCGTCGTCGAGATCCTCGAAAGTAAATTTAGCATTGTAATTTTTGTAGTCGCGTACGCCCACATACTTACCGCTTGCGATTCGGGAAAGCCCGCTGAATCCCGGGGCAGGGACATGAGCGTCATATAATAATTTGGCATGTTGATTTTGGCCCGTGCCGACATCATCTTGTTCATCGCCGTTTTCCGGGTCAGGTTTTGGCGCAGGGATTTTCTTCTTAATCACCCTATGCACGCACGCCTTAATCTTCTTCGGCTCTAATGCATCGCTTGCATTATAGGCCTCGCCGTTCACAGCACGCAGGCCGTGTTCGAGACCAAGCCCGATGACGAGCGGCGCCAGCAAGACAACGATGAAGCGAGCCAGGAAATTGTTTGGGCCGGGCAGAGGAGCGCCGACGAGCCGGCGAACGAGATCAATAATGGCGATGACTGCGAGCCCCGCGCCATAAATGATGGCCAAATTACACAGCAAATTGTCCGGCATGTTGACTACCCCCTCCAAGTCCCCGTCTTCCGGCGAAAATTAACCATTTAAGCTATTGAAAGGTCAATCGCCTGCGTCTCGCCAGTTAGGTGGACCCTTCTAATTTCCCGGCCTATCTTGTTGGAAAACAACGATTTGCGTCCCGCGCCGAAGGGCGAAGGGGAGGAGATTTTACATGCAGCAGATGCAAGGCCTCGACGCCGCTTTCGTCGCATTCGAACGATCGAACGCCCCGCTCCATATCGCCTCGACGATCATTTACGACCCGTCGACGGCGCCGGGCGGATTTGTTCGGTTCAAGGACATTTTGCGTTTTGTCGAAAGCCGGCTGCATCTCGCCCCGTCTATGCGCCAACGCATGGTGCGCGTTCCGTTCGGCATCGACTATCCCTACTGGATCGAAGACCCGGACTTCGACATTGAATACCACGTGCGCCATGCCGCCTTGCCGAAACCGGGCGACTGGCGCCAGCTTCAGATTTTGGCCGCGCGAAACTTTTCGCGACCCATCGACCTCTCGCGGCCGCCATGGGAGATCATGGTGGTTGAGGGCCTCGACAACATTCCCGGCGTGCCGAAAGGCGCCTACGCCATGCTGACCAAAGTGCATCACTCCGCCATTGACGGCGTTTCCGGCGTCGATCTGATGCATGCGCTGCATACGCTTTCGCCGGAAGTTGAAAAACCGAAACGCAAACCGCGCTGGCGCCCTGATCGCGTGCCAAACCAGTTTGGACTGTTTGCAAAAGGCTATGCGCGCAGTTTCACGATGCCTTTGCGGCAAGTTCGCGCGTTTGCGAAGACAGCGCCTGGCCTCGCCAAAGTGGCGGTGGGTACGGCCAAAGGCGACTATAGCGTCAAGGATTTGATGTCGACGCCGCGCACCCGATTCAACGAACCGATTTCGCCGCACCGCGTTGTTGACGGCCAGACCTTCAAGCTTTCCGAAATCAAGGCGCTGCGTAAGCTCGCGGAAGGCGCCACGGTCAACGATGTCATGTTGTCGATTGTCGGCGGCGCCATGCGCAAATATCTTCTGTCAAAAGAGGAATTGCCCGAAGAAACGCTTGCAGCCTTTGCGCCGATTTCCGTACGCGACGATAAAGAGCGCAACACCATGGGCAATCAGGTGGCGGCCATGCGCGCGCCGCTCGGCTCGCACATTGAAGATGTTGTTGAGCGAATGGATTTTGTTCAGACCGAAACAA
This sequence comes from Hyphococcus sp., assembly GCA_965267325.1. Taxonomy (GTDB): domain Bacteria; phylum Pseudomonadota; class Alphaproteobacteria; order Caulobacterales; family Parvularculaceae; genus Hyphococcus. Next base: position 668,219 of record OZ253943.1, read on the forward strand.
AAAAATCAAAATCCGTTACGCATGCGGTCGGCGCACGAAAGATGACCGAGATCAGCAAGAACAATCCGGCGCTCTATCTCGGTCTCGGCGCGCGGTTATTCACCCAGTTTGGCCTCGCCAATCGCATGAAGCCGTTTTTCAATACCATCGTGACGAACGTGCCGGGCCCGCCGGTTCCCATCTATTCGGCCGGCGCCAAACTTGTTTCGATTTACGGCATGGTCTGTCTGATTGACGGCATGGGGTTAGGCCATGTGGTGCACAGCTATTGCGATGACATCACGATTACAGCCACCGCCGACCGCGAAGCTATGCCGGACCCGGAGTTTTACGCTCAATGTCTGCAAAAGTCGTTTGACGAACATCTGGCGGCCTTGAAGGATGCAGCAGGCGAAGCTGCGTGACGGCGGGCTTGTCACCAGCCGCGGCGCGCCCCATGGTTGATCGAAAGTACTCAGTAAAGGAACAGACAATGGCGGCAATCTCATCTGCTGACGACCGCGAAGCGCGGCCGCCCAATCTGTTCTGGACCCTTGCTGAGGGACGCGCGGTTTTTGAACTTGGCTGGTTCGTGACGCTGCGCCCGTTGATGAGCCGCCTGCCGCGGGGCGACGGCCATCCGGTTATCGTCCTGCCTGGCTTTTTGGCGAGCGATGGGTCGACGCGTCCGTTGCGCGGCCTTTTGAAAGATCTCGGCTACGCCGCGCATGCCTGGGGCATGGGCCGCAACATGCATTTCAACAACGATCGCGAACAGGAACTTTTAGATCTCGTTGATCGCGTGCAACACGAGTTCGACGATAAAGTGTCGCTGATCGGCTGGAGTCTTGGCGGCGTGTTTGCGCGCGAGGTCGCAAAAGAGCGTCCGGACCAGGTGCGCATGGTGATCTCGCTGGGGAGTCCAATCCGTTCGCCGCGGGATCATTCAACCGTTACGCATGTCTATGATCGCGTCAACGGAACGCCCGAAGAAGAAGAGCTGGAGCGGATTAAAAATCTCAACACGCCGCCCCCTGTGCCGACAACATCCATCTTTTCAAAGACGGACGGCATCGTCTCCTGGCAAGGCTCTATTCAGCACCCGCATCCGGATAATCCGTTTACGGAAAATATCGAGATTCCGGCGAGCCATTTTGGAATAGGCGTCAATCCGTTCGCCATGTACGCCATTGCCGACCGCCTCGCGCAGCCCGAAGGCGAATGGTCGCCTTTCGACCGCAGCGGCGTCAAAAGCGTCATCTACGGCGCGCCATAACTACACTATTCGTCGTCTTCGTCGATGAGCCGCGATGTCCGCAAAGCAGATTTCGCGTTTTCGATGATCCGACGCAGGTTAATCGGATTATCAAGATCGGGGAGGGTGATGACGCCGACGCCCGTGCCCCGCAGCACCAATTTGCCGAAACCAAGGAAACGTCCCATCACTGTTTGATGAAGCGTGATCTCTTCGATCTTGTTCAGGCTGACTTCCTGCGTGTTTCGCGAAATCAATCCTGTCTTGTAGACAAAGCGATAAGTGGTCACGACGATTTCCGTCGTGATCAAGATGATGAGATGATTGAGCAGGATCATGCCGCCGGCGAACCCGGCGATGCCTGCCGACCACCAGCCAATGCGCAATTCCTCAAAAGGGACTTTCGCGACAAACTGAATGTAGGCAAAGAGCGCCAATGTCGCCGCTCCGAGCGAAAACCACATCACGGGAAAGAATGAATAGGTCCAGTTGAAATTGGCGCGGTGAATGATCTCTTCGCCCCCCGCAAGCGTCTTGGCTACATACGACATACCGATCCTTGTCCCTCTTACCCCTCGTTTCCTCCCATATAAGGAGAAACCAGGCATTGGAAAACGCCTGAACGCGTTGAAATAGCCGGCGGAGCAAGATAAGACCCGCCGCTGTTTCCCTGCAGCAACGCCCTTCCAACCGAAACACAAGCATCCCGATCTATGGCGAAATATCAGTATATCTACTTCATGTCCGGTCTGACAAAGCAGTTCACCGGCGGCAAAAAGATATTAGAAGACATACACTTACAGTTTTTCCCCGACGCCAAGATTGGGGTGGTCGGGGTCAACGGCGCGGGCAAGTCGACGCTTTTGAAAATCATGGCCGGGGTCGATACGGAGTTTGGCGGCGAGGCCTATGCGGCGGATGGCGCGAAAGTCGGCTATCTGCCGCAGGAACCAGAGCTCGATTCCTCAAAAACGGTGTTCGAAAACGTCATGGAAGGCGTCGGCGAGATCAAGGAGAAGATCGACGCTTTCAACGCGGTTTCTGCGGAGCTTGGCGAGAACTACACCGACGAGTTGATGGAGAAGATGTCGAAACTCCAGGAGGAGATCGACGCCGCCGACGGCTGGGATATCGATTCAAAGATTGAAATGGCCATGGGTGCGCTGCGCTGTCCGCCCGGCGACTGGCCGGTTGATAAACTCTCGGGCGGTGAGAAGCGGCGCGTGGCGCTTGCCCGTCTTTTGTTGTCCAAACCGGATTTGCTTTTGCTTGACGAACCGACCAACCATTTGGATGCGGAATCGGTTGCCTGGCTTGAACACCATCTGCAGGAGTTTCCCGGCGCCGTAGTGCTCGTTACGCACGATCGGTATTTTCTCGACAATGTAACGGGCTGGATCCTTGAACTCGATCGTGGTCGCGGGATTCCCTATGAGGGCAACTACTCGTCCTGGGTCGATCAAAAGCGCAAGCGTCTCGAACAGGAACAGCGCGAGGAAGCAAACCGCAAGAAAACGCTCGACCGCGAAGTCGACTGGATCAGAGCAAGTCCGAAAGCGCGTCAGGCGAAATCCAAAGCGCGCGTCAACGCCTATGAGGAGCTTCTCAACAAGGCTTCGAAAGAAGAAATCAACACCGCGCAAATACAGGTTCCGCCGGGCCCGCGCCTTGGCGATGTAGTGATCGAAGCGGAGAGCCTGACAAAGGCGTTCGGCGACAAGTTGTTGGTTGAAGATCTGACGTTCAAGCTTCCGCCCGGGGGAATTGTCGGCGTTATCGGTCCGAACGGCGCCGGCAAGACGACGCTCTTTCGTATGTTGACCGGCGTTGAAACCCCTGATTCAGGTTCACTGCGCATCGGCGAGACCGTCAAGATGGGATATGTGGACCAAACCCGCGAAAACCTCGATGCAAAAAAGAATGTCTGGGAGGAAATCTCGGACGGCAATGACATTATCGCATTAGGCAAGCGGGAAGTGCCGAGCCGGGCCTATGTGGGCTGGTTCAACTTCAAGGGCGGCGATCAGCAAAAGAAAGTGGGGAGCCTTTCCGGCGGCGAGCGCAATCGCGTCCAACTCGCCAAGATGCTGAAGGAAGGAGCAAACCTCCTGCTGCTCGACGAACCGACAAACGACCTGGATGTCGATACGCTGCGGGAGCTCGAACGGGCGCTAGAGGACTTTGCCGGCTGCGCCGTCATTATTTCACACGATCGTTGGTTCCTTGACCGCATCGCAACGCACATTCTCGCCTTTGAAGGGGACAGTCATGTGGAATGGTTCGAAGGCAACTTCGAAGACTATATGGAAGATAAAAAGCGCCGCCTCGGTCCGGATGCGGATGTTCCCAAGCGGATCAAATATAAACCACTGACCCGTTAGTCCGCGCGTTAGGTCGTGCAGCTCGTATAGGCGTCATTGCAAAGCTGAACGCGCGGCGCCAGACGCGGCGCACGCTTTGCCGTACGGTCGAACAAAATGGGATTGCTGACAAACCAGCCGGAGAAGGACGGTTGGTATGGGTAGCTCATTTCGACAATGATCATTGATCTGTTTTGAAGCTGAATGAGACCGCTCGGGCTATCGACAAACGACTGGGACAGAAGCGTATACTCATCGCCCACCGTATAGGGCGGGGTGCCCTGAACGTCATCGTTCCAGTTTACGCTCCAGTGAACAATCGGATCATCATCCGCATCCAGGATGACGCTAACGAGATTGATATCGACGGCATTGGTCTGAGAAGGCTCCAGAATGGCGATGACGCTCTCCATCAGGCCGTCTATATCCGTTGGCGAGAGCTGCTCGGACTGCGCTGCGAGGTCGGCGGCGGAATTAACGGCCACAGCCACCCTTCGGCTGGCGGTCATGCCTTCCGATAGTTCCAGAATGCCGAAAAAGAAGACCACCAGGATCGGCAACAGCAGCGCAAATTCCGTTGCAGCCATTCCGCTGCGGTTCCGCCAAGCTGTCCGCAAGGCGCTGCGAAGTCTCTTTCGCACGTGATCGATGCCGATCATCACTAGCTCCCGTTGGTTTCGTAAGGTTCGCTGCGGAAGATCGATGATGCAATCAACCGCCGCTTGTTGGTTCCGGGCTCGGATACGTTGACGCCGATAGCCGGATTCATTGTCGAGTAGATGTAGCAAACACGCACGCGAACGATGGACAGTTCGCCGCCAGGATTAAAAGGAATCGCCGATACATCGGCAGGCGGCGCATCTGCGCATGTTGCAGCGGTCGCGTCCGCGGCGAGCGCGGCGAAGGTGGCGTATGTCTGGACTTCCACCGTGAGACGCGTAGCGCAATCGCCGAAATGTTGCAGGACATCGCAAACCGAGTCGAAGATTGCCTGTTTCTTTTGCGCGTCGGTTCCTGTCGATTTCTGGATCTGGCCGGTTTCGACCATCCGCGCCGCATCGCTGACGGACGCATCGACAATAGAGGTGGTGTAGAAATACCAGCCCACCTCAAACAAGGAAAACATCAGCGCCAGGAACACCGGCGCGACAATCGCGAACTCGATTGCCGCGGTGCCATCCTGATCTACAAACAGCCGGACCGTCAGCGAATGACGCTTGGCCCCTGTCAATCCACGGCGAAGACTGCGTATAGACATAAGCCCCGCCCCTTATTCGCTGACGTGGAGTTTGACGAGATCGGATGCGATCTGACCAAAGGCGTCTTCGAGATCGGCGCCGTTGGCCGCATTGAAGAAGAACGGCGAGGTCGGTTCCGTCGCACAAGACTTCATGATGTTCTCGATATTGCTTCCTGCTGAGACATCGAAAACAATCGTATAAACGAGGACATCGTCCTGCTTGATCCGACGGCAAATGCGAAGCAGCTTGTTATCCGCTTCCCCTTCCATGTCGTTGGAGCCGTCGTCGGCCTGGTCGATGCCGTCGCCAAGGCGTTCCTCGATTTCAAACCCATAACCGGACGGCGAAGAGCCGAAAGGAATGTCACGGTCGGAAAAATCATTGAATCCGTCGGTCATGATCAGAACGGCTTTCTGCCAATCGACCTCCGTGGTGTTGTTGACGCCGATTTCGCCGGGCCCGATTGCTTCGGTAAATGGCGCCTGCGCTGACACGACCCTCCATCCCCAAATGGCGCCATTGGGGACATTGGTGCCGCCATCAGGCGAGAGTGCGTCTTTCGCCGCCTCAATGACGGTGCGATCGTTGGTCAACGGCGTAATGGCAGGCGGACAATCGTCCGGATTGGGACCGTCGTTGGCTGACCCCTTAGGCAAATCATACTTGTAATCGTAAGTTTGCGTCGCATCGTTCCACCAGCCGGGATAGCCAATTCGGCCGATGAACTCGTCCCTGCCGTAGTTGAGGGCGCCGTAGTCGCCCTTGTACAGGGTCAGCCAGGCGTTAAAGGCAGGATCGTTGATGTTCCCGCGGAGGACTTCGCGAATGTAATACGCGATAGGCACGTATTTTTCGAACGCCGTACCCGAATTATAATGCGTATAGAGATAGTCGTTGACATAGTCTTCATTGCGGTAGTCGGACGGGTCAATGCCGCTTACATCGTCTGGGTCGTCGTACCAGTACCCGTACCAGTTATACCCGTTTGTCGTGCCGCTTTGGCTGTAAGTACATGCTGAATTTTCGCAGTCCGGTTCATCAGGAAGGAATACCGGGACAAAGCGCGAATTGTCAGCGCTGGCAAGCGTGTTAGCGGTAAGACCGTTCGGCAGCGAAGGCATATTTGTAAATGCGTCGCGTACTCTGCTGTCCGGCTCGTCGGCATAGGACGGTGCAGTCATCGCATCGGTAATGTCAGACGATGACAACGCGATCCCGGGAACCGTGTCCATCTCATCAAGCGGATAGGGGCGCGATTCAACGCAACCGCCCCACGAGCGGTGCGGATCGGAATCGTAAAGGCGGTAATGATTGACCTTTGTATTCATGTCGAGGACGCCGGTGGAATCCACATGAAAGAAGCGTTGACCGTGATAAAAGCTGGCTGCGTTTTGATCGCCCCAGTTCGCATCTTCCCAGCTTGATGCGCCGCCGGCGTTCACATGCTGGTTGAACGGAACAACGCCGATGCGGACATTGTCGCTTGTGGTTTGGCCTGGATCGTAAAGAACATCGAGCAGTTCATCGACCGCATCCTTAAGAGCGGTCATCTTGTGATTGCCCCCCGAGTCATTCCAGCCCATGGATCCCGTCACGTCGAGCACCATCGCCAGTTCAATACGGCCGGCGCCCTCCGGCGTGATCTCGATGCACTTATCCATGTCGAGTTTTTGGATATGCGCAACGCCGAGAAGGTAGGTTTTAATCTGCCCCGTCATACAGGTGCGGATATTGCCGCTCGACTGCACGTTGAAAGCTACGTCCCAACCGGGCAGGAGCCGTTCTTCGAAGTTGAAGTTTTCAAGGAAAAACTGATCGCCGAACGCTTCAAGTTCCGTTGCGGTTAATGTCTCATCATCCGACTGCAACTGGGCGACGGCGAGGGAGGCCGCGTCCATCGATTCAATCATGTCCGCGCGCACCGCGTTCCATCTCGAATAATCTAGAGCGCCGCCGATGCACAAAAACATCACGCCGGACATCAGCACGAAGATCATGCCGATATTGCCGCCGCGAGAACGGCAGAACCTGTTTGTTGTCGAAATGTTCCGCATACTGCGGACAAGATTCAGGAGTCCCACTGAACGCACTCGCATAACGTCCTCGACCTCATGGTGAATATGTCTAGCGTGCGAAGTAGCAGGATCAGGCTTAAGGGGCCGTTATGATTCGTGGTTAAAAATTTAATGCCGGACCGAAAACATCAGCATTTTATACGGTTTTTAACGACTAGCCGAGCTCGAGTACGTCCCTTCGTATTGCTCTCATTGCGGAAGGTGAATACGCTGAGGTCGTTAACCATAAGGCGGGAGCGATCGATGATGGGAATGAAAACTAGCGGCTTCAGGGTCGGTGCGCTTGTCCTCTCAATATCCTTTGCAACGCATTCGACATCGGCAGAGACAATTTATTTAACAGCCGACCGGTTGATCGACCCTGTTTCTGAAGCAGCCATCGACGCGCCGGCGATCATCATCGAAAACGGACGGGTTGCAGAGCGCGGTCTGCAAGGGGCGCTTCAAGCGCCAGACGACGCGCGGCGCATCGATCTCGCCGGCAAGACCATCCTGCCGGGATTTATCGACATGCACACGCATCTCACCGGCAGCGCCACCAAGGGCCGGGGGTACAGCCGTTTGGGATTGCAAAAGGAACGCAGAACGATCTGGGGTGTCGCAAACGCCTTAAAAACGCTCATGGTAGGCTTCACCACTGTGCGGAATGTGGGCGCCGACGGTTATGAAACCGTCGCCTTGCGCGACGCCATTAATGAAGGCGAGATACCGGGTCCGCGCATGTTCGTAGCGGGTCCGCCGGTCGGCATCGTCGGGGGCCATTGCTCCGATAACAATTTGTTGCCGCCCGAACGCAAAGATTTCGGCATCGGGGTGGCGAGCGGCCCCTGGGAAATGCGCGAGAAGGTTCGCCAGAATATCAAACACGGCGTTGACCTCATCAAAACCTGTTCAACAGGCGGCGTTTTTTCGAAGGGAACGGCGGTAGGCGCCGCTCAGTCGACTGTCGAGGAATTGAAAGCCATCGTCGATGAAGCTCATATGCGCGGGCTTAAAGTGGCGAGCCACGCTCACGGGACGATCGGCATAAAGAACGCGATTTTGGCCGGCGTCGACACCATCGAACATGCAAGTTTTCTCGATGATGAAGCCATTCGCATGGGAAAACGCCGGGGTGTCTACTTCTCGATGGATATCTACAACACGGAGTTTACGTTGTCGGAAGGCGCAAGGCTCGGCGTGCGTCAGGAAGCGATCGATAAGGAACGCTCGCTTAGCGTTCAACAGCGAGAGAGTTTTCGGCGCGCGGTGAAGGCGGGCGCCAAGGTGGTGTTCGGATCGGACGCAGCGGTTTATCCGCATGGGGACAATCCGAAGCAGTTTTCCCGTATGGTCGAATTCGGCATGACGGAGATGCAGGCCATCAGCGCCGCGACGGACCTTGCCGCTGAAGCGTTGGATCGGGAAGGGGAGCTCGGGTGCCTCGATGCGGGATGTTTTGCGGATATCGTGGCGGTTGAAGGCGACCCGCTATCAGATATTTCCGCCCTTGAGGGCGTCGCCTTCGTGATGAAGGGCGGCGAGGTGTTCAAGGAGTAATGATCCGGGAAAGCCGATATTCATTGATTGAAGAATCTAAAAACCATCAATAAATTAGATAGTTAACGCTATTTCCGCTGCTATCGCCTGAAGGGCGGGCCCGTTCCCCGGCGTGCGCGACAAGACGGCGCTTTGTGTGGTATTAACCATAATGGGAATCACGTGACGCGTATCGTGGAGGGGTCGTTATGAATAATCTGAAGACGCTATCATTGGCGGGGTGCGCAGGCGCCGCAATGCTGGCCGCAACGCCGGCCGCGGCCGCAAACCGCTGCGGCGGATCCCTTGCAATTGATGCTGCAACGACGCTCGCGGAGGTGGCGAGCCGCTGCAATGTCAACCTCTCCGACCTTTACGAAGCCAATCCCGGCGTTGACCCGCGCAATGTGGTTCCCGGAACCTATCTTGCGATGCCCGATGAGCGCCAGTCGTTTGTTGCCGCTGGCGCCAGCGATACAAGTGACAGCCCTCCGGCTACGGATGGTCAGAGTCATTCAGGCGATTATTCAGATCAGGCAACGCGGGTTTATGATACTCGGGTGTCCACGCGCGTGCGCCTCCGCAACGTACGGCTTGCCTCGGACGATCCGGTCTGGCGCCGTGAAGAAACCAGCGGCGGCAACCGCTCTTTCGCCGCCGACCGACGAAGCTATCAGAAGCGATCGGCCGCGCGGATTCACAGCGCCGGCGTTCCGACATTTTCAGCACCCGGCAATCTGCAGTTTCGCAACAGCATATCGGCGACCGCTGACGGCTCGGAAACGATTTCCTGCGTGACATTGCAGGGGGATAAGGCCGGACATATTCGCAAGGTGCGCAAGATCATCTCATCGCCCACAAACACATTTGTTGAAGTCGAGCCCGCTCCCGGCGGCGGCTTTAACTGCACGTTGATTGATATGTCGAGCGCCGATGATGTTGCGCCGACGCCAGGCGTGCCGGCCGCCCATTTCGGTCTTCCGCAAAACCTTACCGCGAAATCGTCCCGCAGCTATCGCCTGCCGGACTTCAATGAGATCAACCCAAAAGCGGCGGGCGACCCGCAGAAAATTGCGATCAGCGGGAATGTCATAGGCGAAGCGGGCGGCTGCCTCATGCTTGACGCCGGCTCGGCCGGCAAGTGGGCGCTCGCGTCAGCGCCGGGCGGCGATACTTTGATCGGCAAGCATGTAAGGGCCTGGGGCGTTGCCTCGCAGTCTGGCGCTTGCGGCGCTGCGCCGACCATGATCGTCAGCCATGCGGTTTACGCTGAACCGTGGAGCGGCGGCCGTTAAGTCACCGCCGGCTGCTCCCAGCCCACGACAAACGACGCCTAACAGCAAGCCCCGCTCGTGGGCGCGTCGCCTGTTTGTCCAAACGGGGAAACCGTCCCGCAGCCCGGAAATATGCCGTAATGGGTTGACCAGTCGCCGATGAATTCGAACCACGGCGCAAAGCGCGACTCTTTCAGCATGCGATAGGTATTGCCGCAAACAGGGAATACGCGTCCACGTTCGATCAAGTGATGATTGTCGAGAACGAAGGCGTGTTCGCTGTTGGGAAGCCCGCCTTTATAAATCACCGCTTGTCCGTAATCCTCGCAGGCGCTCTCAAGCGCGTCGATGCGAAAGAGACGATACGTTGCGGAATGAAACTGCGCGGGCGCCAGCTTTTCGGCCAGGTCAGCATTGTTGATCGTCAGCGGACGATCCGAAACAAGTCGCGGATCGGCAAAGCCCGCTTGTTTTGCGAAGTTGAGAAAATCGTTCCAGTAAAGCGCGCCGCCAAGGCATTCGCCCCGCGCCAGCGGATCGTTGCGCGCCTCATCGCTCAACCGGCGATCTGCATAGACATCGGCGAAGTAGAATTCGCCGCCGGGTTTTAAGAGGCTGTGAACGGCGCGAAATACCGCTTCCTTGTCGGTAACAAGATTGATTACGCAATTTGAAATAACGACGTCGAAACTCGCCGGCTCAAGGTCGAGCGCCTCCAACTTTTCAATGTCGCCTTCGATAAACGAGACATTGCGAAAACCGAACTTATCTGCGTGCCAGTCCAGAGACCCGTTGGCGACGGCGAGTTGTTCCCGCGTCATGTCGACGCCGACCACCGAACCGTCCGGGCCCGCGAGCTGTGCGAGAGCGTAGGCGTCACGCCCGGAACCGGAGCCGAGATCGAGAATGCGCGCGCCCTCAAGCGCCAGCGGGGCGAGCAATCCGCAGCCGTAATAGCGCGCCGAAACGTCCGGGTGCACATTGGCCAAAAGCGGCGCCAGCCAGGCGGGCGTCTCATCAAGCGTACAGCACGCATCAGTCTGTAGATCGCCCGATGATTGCAACGTACGGCCGTAATACTCTTTTATGTTGTTCTGAATGTTCATGCTCGAGTCCCTAGGCATTGATATTTCGTGAGATTGCTGGGTTTTGCGCCGACTGCAATTGAGTTCGTAATGAGATGGCGCGAATGTGAAAATCCGCGAAGCGCCGTGATTCTGTCACGCTTGCGCCGCGGTGGGGGACGATACTGCTTTTGACGACGATGGAAAACGGACATGCTGGAACGGCTGCGCTCCAATCTTCACGATATCGCCGAAGCAAGACTCGATGCGGCGGCGCGAAACTTTCTCAGCGATCCGCGCATCAACACTCCGGATTTTTCCGTTCCCGCAGGCGCGCCGTCTTTCGTCGGCCCTGATTCGGTTTCCTGGCAAATTTTCAAAAACCCGGTGACGTTGTTTATTGGCGGCGTCACGGCGGTGTTTATGGAATTTGCCGACCCGCGGGTCCGCACCGGCGTGTGGGAGCATTCAACCTTTCGGACAGATCCGGTGTTGCGGCTGAAACGGACTGGGCTCGCCGCAATGATCACGGTCTACGGGCCGCGCGCGCTTGCAGAACGCATGATCGCCAACGTCACGCGCATGCATTCGCGGGTGGAGGGGACGACCTCGGCAGGAGAGAATTACGCCGCGGTCGATCCTGAACTTCTCACATGGGTGCAGGCGACCGCTGCTTTCGGGTTTTTGGAAGCCTACAACGCGTATGCTGCGCCATTGAGCGATGAAGATCGCGACCGCTATTACAGTGAAGGCCAGGCCGCCGCCGCTCTTTATGGCGCGACCCATGCGCCGCGATCCCTGGCGGAACAGCAGGCCTTGTTCGAGGCGGCGGCGCCGCGGTTCGAGCCCAGCGACATCATCTTTGAGTTTCGCAACATCATGCGGCGGGCGCCCGCCTTTCCGCCGCCGGCCCATCTTATCCAGCGCACGCTTGTGCGCGCCGCCATCGATATCGTCCCGCCGACGATCCGCGAGGCGCTGGGCCTCAGCGCCCGCTTTGGTCTTCGCCCGTTTGAACGCCCGATTGTGGAACGTCTCGCCCGGCGCGGCGAGCGCTACCTGTTGCGGTCAAGTCCGCCGGCTCAGGCCTGCCGCCGTCTCGGTTTGCCGGAAGACTATTTGTATCGTCGTTAGGTGCGTTACGTCCTTACCGCTTCACCCTGAGGTTGGCGAAGCGGCATAGCTCGTTGGCCATATTGATTGCACGCAATTGCGACGTGGCCTAAGAAAGCCGCGATTTTAGCGAACGATCAGGTATGACCGAAATTTCTCCAGAACTCGTCGCCGAGCACGGCCTCAAGCCCGACGAATATGAGCGCATCAAGGAACATATGGGCCGGGAGCCGAACCTCGTTGAGTTGGGGATATTCTCGGTCATGTGGTCAGAGCATTGCTCCTATAAATCCTCGCGACGCCATTTGAAGAAACTGCCGACATCTGCGCCATGGGTGATCCAGGGGCCGGGGGAAAACGCCGGCGTCATCGATATCGGCGAGAACTATGCGGCGATCTTTAAAATGGAGAGCCACAATCATCCGTCTTTCATTGAGCCCTATCAGGGAGCGGCGACGGGTGTGGGCGGCATTATGCGCGATGTCTTTACAATGGGCGCGCGTCCTGTGGCGAATATGAACGCTTTGCGCTTTGGCGCGCTCGATCATGCGAAGACGCGCCATCTCGTTTCCGGCGTCGTGGCGGGGATTGGCGGATACGGCAATTGCATGGGCGTTCCGACCGTGGGCGGCGAGACAAACTTCGACGCTGGCTACAACGGCAACATTCTCGTCAATGCGATGACGGTGGGCGTCGCCGATAAAGGACGCATCTTTTATTCGGCGGCCCGGGGCGCGGGCAATCCGGTCGTCTATGTCGGATCAAAAACCGGACGCGACGGCATTCACGGCGCAACCATGGCGTCGGCCGAATTCGACGACGCTTCAGAAGAAAAGCGCCCGACGGTGCAGGTCGGCGATCCGTTTACGGAGAAACTGCTGCTCGAAGCCTGCCTGGAGCTGATGGCGTCCGACGCCATCATCGCAATTCAGGATATGGGCGCGGCGGGGCTCACTTCGTCCTCTGTCGAAATGGCCGCCAAGGGCGGCGGCGGCTTCGTCCTCGATCTCGATCAGGTGCCGCAGCGCGAAGAGAACATGACAGCCTATGAAATGATGCTGTCGGAATCTCAGGAACGCATGCTTATGGTCCTGCAGCCTTCCAAGGAAGACGAGGCCCGAGCTATTTTTGAAAAATGGGGCGTCGACTTCGCCGTCATCGGCGAGACCACCCGCGACGGGCGGCTCGTCATCAAGCATAAGGGCGAGACCGTCGCCGATATGCCGGTGAAGCCTCTTGCCGACGATGCGCCGAATTACGACCGGCCCTATGAGGAAACCCCGCCGCCGGCGCTGCTCGATGATCCGTCCGTTACGGTGCGTGAGGCGCGCATCACGCTGACGGCCGACAAGCCGCAAGATGAAATGGAACAGATCGCCGGCGCGCTTGTCGCCGATCGCATCGTTGGGCTTGAAGGCGTTGACGGCGTTGGCTGGTCGGCGACCAAGGGCGAGGCGGTGGTCTATGCGCGCGTGACCGGCGGGGAGGCGACCTTCGCATCTCTCTGCGAGGCGGCGGAAAATCTCAAAGGCGCCGACGTCGTCGCTGCGGCGCAGACCGAAACCCACGAACAAGCGGTGGACCTGGCGGAAACGCCGGGCGGCGACACTTTACTGATTGCGCTTGGCAATCTGATGGAAACGCCTGACCTCTGCTCGCGCCGGTGGATCTGGGAACAGTATGACCACACGGTCATGGGCGATACGGTGATTGAACCGGGCGGCGATGCGGCGCTGGTGCGCGTGCACGATACGAACCGCGCGCTTGCGATCTCGACCGATGTTACGCCGCGATATGTTAAGGCCGATCCGCGCATGGGCGGCAAACAGGCGGTGGCCGAAACGTTCCGCAATATCTGCGCAACGGGCGCCGCGCCCTTGGCGATCACCAACTGCCTCAATTTTGGCAATCCCGAACGCCCGGAAATCATGGGCCAGTTTGTCGGCGCCGTCGAAGGGGTCGCAGAAGCCTGTGAAGCGCTCGGCTATCCGGTCGTTTCCGGCAATGTCTCGCTCTATAATGAAACCAACGGACAGGCGATCCCGCCCACTCCGGCCATTGGCGGCGTTGGCGTGATCGAAGACGCCACCAAGGCGGTGCGCGTCGGCGGCGCAGAAATGGGCGAGGAATTGATCGCCATTGGCGTCACCCGCGGATGGCTGGGCCAGTCGATTTATTTGCGCGATCTTTTCGACATCACCGAGGGCGCGCCGCCGCCGGTGGACCTTGAAGCGGAACGCAAGAATGGCGAACTGATCCGTAAGCTGATCGATGAGGGATTGATTACCGCCTGTCACGATGTTTCAGACGGAGGGCTGCTCGTCGCGGCCGCCGAAATGGCGCTGGCGGCGGGGCGGGGGCTCAATCTCCACACGCCGGTCAAACAGCGCAAGGCGGCTTTCTGGTTCGGTGAAGATCAGGGGCGCTATCTCGTTGCCGCAACCCCGTCGGCGGCGGACACGCTTTTGCTCAAGGCGGCGATGGCCGGCGTCCAGGCCTCGCGCCTCGGCCGCTTTGGCGGACCGGACATCACCCTTGACGACAAGGATGCGATCTCGCTGCTTGATCTGTCAGATATTTTTGAGTCCCGGTTGCGGGATTACATGAACGCTGAAATGCACAAGGAGAGCGCCATGCCCATGGCAGCCGACGACATCAAGAAGCTGATCCTCGACGCCATGCCTGATGCGGAGATCGAGATCGAGGACCTCGCAGGCGACGGCGACCATTACCGCGCCCGGGTCGTTTCCGCCGCCTTCAACGGCAAGAACCGCGTCCAGCAACATCAGTTGGTCTACAGAGCATTAAAGGGCCGCATGGGCGGCGAACTTCACGCCCTGGCGCTGGAGACGGAAGCAAGGGAGTAGTCCTCACTCCGCTAACTCCGGCGAAAGCCGGAGTCTATGGCCTGTATTGCTTGAGATCCCGGCTTGCGCCGGGATGAGCGGTTTAAGAAGATACAAACATGCTCCGCAATCTCATCGCCATCATCATCGCAACGATCGCCGGGCTCGCTGTCGCCAGGTTTGTCGAGAGCCTCATTGGCGGCGGGGTTGCGCCGGGAGAGGCGGCTGACGCGCGGGAGCTGGCGGGGCTCGCCGCGGGCTATTTCGTCGGCGCATTTGCCGCCGCGGCGCTCGCCTTGCTGATCGGCCGGCGCTGGGCGCCGCTCGGCTGGCTCGGCGCTATCACTATTGGCTTTGCGGCGGTCATCACGCTCGTTTCTTTCAAACTGCCGCTGCTGCTCTGGCCTGCAAGCGCGGCTGCATGCGCTGCTGGCGGCTGGTGCGCGATCAAGCTATTGAGAGCGCAGTACGAACACCCGCAAGCCAAGCCGAAAGAAACGTTTTTTGACTGATGCCATTCCCGCCGCGACGATCGTGCTGTTGCGCGACGAGCCGCAATTTGAAGTCCTGATGATAGAGCGTCACGCCGATACGCCGTTTGCGGGCGGCGCGATTGTCTTTCCCGGCGGTCGCATCGAAGCTTCCGACGGCGATCGCGCATGGCGAGATCATTGCGACGGCGCGGACGAGGTTCCGACCGAAGAGTTCGGCCCGCGCGTTGCCGCCATTCGCGAAGCTTTCGAGGAAACGGGCATTCTTTACGCGCGCAAGGACGGGGACTTCGTCTCTGACGCCGTTGCCGCATCGCTCAATGATCGGCGCAAGGGGATTGAAGACAATGACGCGCTCTTTCGGGCGCTGATTGAAGAACAGGGGCTACGCCTTGCTCTTGATACGCTGCATCTCTTCGCTCGGTGGGAGCCGCCTCTTCGCGGCCACGACAAGATGCGCCGCTATCACACCTGGTTTTTTGCCGCCAAAACGCCGGCGGGCCAGACCGCGCGCGAAGACGGCAATGAAGCAACGGACGCCTTCTGGGCCCCGCCGTCGGCGATTCTTGCGTCATGTGACAAGGGCAAGCACAAGGCGATTTTTCCAACCAGGCGCAATATTGAGCTTCTCGATGTCAGCAAAAGCGCAGAAGCAGTGTTGGATTTTGCCGCAACACGAAAAATCGACGTGATCATGCCTCAGGTGGAAGAGCGGGACGGCGAAATGCTGCTGACAATTCCTGAAGGGCTCGGTTATCCGGTCACGGAAGAACCGCTTACGACCGCGTTCAGGATGTAGGGTCAGCTCGGATCTATCCGGAAAATGCTCCCGCCAATGGTGAGGATATAAAGATTGCCGTCATTGTCTTCGCCGAAGCCGACCATGCTGTTCAACGATCCCGAATCGGGCGTCAGAACGTTTGTTTCCAGAATAAAATCATCTGACGATATCGTCTGTCCTTGCGAGAACTCGCTCGCAGGGATTGACCAGACATTGTCCGAAATGAAGTCCGAAAAGAAATAGCGCCCGTCGAGGGCGGCTATGGGTCCCCGATAGACATATCCGCCGTTGATGGAGTTGCCCTGTCGGGGCCCGGTCCCATGCCCGTATTCGGCGACCGGCGGGGTAAAGGCGGGATCGTCGGCGCCCTGTTCCGTTTGCGTCCCTTCGCGCACCGGCCAACCAAAGTTAAGCCCGCCCGCGGAACCGGCCGGGATAAGGTCTATTTCTTCAATGTCTCCTTGCCCCACATCGCCGATATAAAGATCGCCGGTGTCGCGGTCGAAGCTCGACTTGAACGGATTACGAATGCCATAGGCCCAGATCTCGTCGGCGCCGGGCGATGTTGCGAACGGATTGTCAGGCGGTATCGCATAATTGCGGGACGGATTGGTCGGGAAATCATCCGAGGTCGGATCGATGCGCAACATGGCGCCGAGGATCGTATTCATATCCTGTCCGTTGCCAAACGGGTCGCCGCTGCCGCCGCCGTCGCCAAGCCCGATATAGAGCATGTTGTCGGGGCCGAAGCCGATCCACCCGCCATTATGGTTCGTGTCCGGCTGTGCGACCGTGAGGATCAACGTCTCGGTCGTCGGGTCAGCCTGGTTTGGCGCGAACGGAAAACGCGCATATCGGCGGATCTCCGTATCCCCCGAATTATTGGTGACATGAACGTAAAACTCGCCGCTGGTCGTATAGTCCGGGGCCGGCGCCATGGCGAGGAGGCCGCCTTCGCCGGTCGTACCGACGCTCGCAGAGATATCGAGAAAAGGCGTTCCGCTGACGACGCCGGTCGCCGGGTTAAAAAGTCGAATAACGCCTTCGCGTTCGGCGATGAAGACGTCGCTCGCGCCCGGGCGCCCGGTCAAGAACAGCGGCGCGGCAAGGCCGGTTGCAACGCGCGTTAGTTGGTATGGTTCCGGGCCATCGGTAACGGTTATCTGAAGCGCGAGATCGGTTGTCTGAAAACTGTCGCTCACGCGCACCGTAACATCGTAGACATTGTCGCGTCCGGCATCCCGCGGCCGCTCAAAATTCGGCGGCGCGGTGAATGACAAGGCGCCGCCGCTGGTAATGGAAAAAAGCGAGGCGTCCGCGCCGCCCGCTATGGAAAATGTCAGGGGATCGCCGTCGGAGTCGGTGGCGGCAGCCGTATAGACGACGCCGCTCGTGTCTTCAGCGACATTGGCGCTGGCTGGCGAGGTGAACGCCGGCGCCATGTTTCCCGGCGGCGGTGGATTTTGCGGCGTGTTCTCGGAGCAGGCGGCAAGCATGACCGCGCCGGCGGCCAGCGGCAAATATGAACGAACCATGACAACGACTCCGATACGCACAATAAGGATAGCATATTGTGCGGCGAATGTCCGCCGCGTCGGTTAATCCATCGTAGCGGCGTGAGGTCGATTTTTATTGGATTGAATCGCCCGCGCCGTCGCATAAAGCGCCGCAAGATCATAGACCGCGTGGGTAACCATGGGCGTTAAGAGATTGCCGCTAAAGGCGAAAAGCACCCCGATCCAGACGCCGATGAGACCGGCGATCGCTGCATAAAGGGCGGTGCGCCAGTGGACGGCGCCGAATATTAAATTGCTGAGAAGAATTGCGACGGCGACAGGCGCAATTTTCGCAAGGCTCGTCTGCAGGACACCGCGAAAGAGCAGCTCCTCGAATATTCCAGCGAACAATGACATGATGACGATGCGCGGCAGGGTGAAGCGAAACCCGATTTGCGAAAAGAATTCGATTTGCGATTGACGAAACCGCGCAAGGGTCTGCTGGCGGGTGGTCATAAACCATGCAAGGAGCGCAATTGGAGGCGCCGCGCCGGCGACGCCGATGAAAAAGTCCTGCAACGACCAATGAAATTGCGGCGCCAGGGGCGTTTGCGTGAAGATCGAAAGGACATAAGCGATGACGCCGAGGCCGGCCGTACCGGCGAGCGCAATGAGAAGCGTTTTGGGGTCGTCGTCCCGTTTCATCGCCGTCGCAGCGAACCGAGCAGACCGCGCACAATTTCGCGCGAAAGCGTGCGCACCGCGGTTTTGATCGCCGCTTCTCCGACGCTTTGCCGATTTGAGCGCCGTCGCCGCCTTGTGGTTTTACGGCCGCGGGACTTTTCTTTTTCTTCCCGTTTGCGCGCGCGTTCTTCTTCCTTTGCGATGCGTTCCGCCCGTTCCTGAAGGATTTCGTAGGCGGACTCGCGATCGACCGTCGCGTCGTAAAGGGCGCCAACCTCTGACGCCGCGAGAATGGCTTTGCGTTCGGCTTTTGTGATCGGGCCCATGCGCGAGGATGGCGGGCGAATGAGCGTGCGTTCAACGATTCCGGGCGCGCCTTTCTTTTTCAGCGTCGATACCAGCGCTTCGCCGATCCCGAGTTCGGTAATGACGTCGAGGGTTTTGAAATCGGGATTGGGCCGGAATGTTTCCGCCGCGGCTTTGACGACGCGTCTCTCGCGCGGCGTATAGGCGCGCAATGCGTGCTGGACCCGATTACCGAGCTGACTGGATACGGAATCCGGCACGTCGAGAGGGTTTTGCGTCACGAAGAAAACGCCGACGCCCTTGGAGCGAATGAGGCGAACAACCTGTTCCACCTTTTCAAGCAGCGCCTTGGGGGCCTCGTCAAAGAGAAGATGCGCCTCGTCAAAAAAGAAAACCAGCCGAGGCTTATCCGGATCGCCAACCTCGGGCATTTCTTCAAACAACTCCGACAGCATCCACAGCAGGAAGGTCGCGTATAGTTTTGGCGTCTGCATCAACTTGTCAGCGGCGAGAATATTGATGAGGCCAGCGCCGTCCGGCGCTTTATCGAGAAACTGTTTGATGTCGAGGGCGGGCTCGCCGAAAAAAAGCTCAGCGCCTTGTTCTTCGAGGGTCAGCAAGCGCCGTTGAATGGCGCCAACGCTCGCGGTTGAGACATGGCCGTACTCCGCCGACAGTTCTTTGCGCCGGTTCGCAACTTCAACCAGCAAAGCGCGCAGGTCTTTAAGGTCGAGGAGCAACAGTCCTTCGTCATCGGCAAGCCGAAAGGCGAGGGTCAAAACCCCTTCCTGGGTGTCGTTGAGATCGAGCAGCCGCGAAAGCAGGAGCGGCCCCATTTCGGTCACCGTTGCGCGCACAGGATGGCCTTGCTTGCCGAAGAGATCCCATAGACGAACCGGACGCCCGCCCGCCTCGTAAGGGTCAAGACCAATCGTGTTCGCACGTTTGGTTAGAAAGTCCTTCATGACAATCGGTTGCGACAGGCCGGCCAGATCGCCTTTCACGTCGGCGGCAAATACGGGAACGCCTGCGCGGGA
The DNA here is from genome assembly GCA_965267325.1 of Hyphococcus sp. GTDB lineage: Bacteria > Pseudomonadota > Alphaproteobacteria > Caulobacterales > Parvularculaceae > Hyphococcus. The sequence goes on from OZ253943.1 coordinate 687,739, forward strand.
AAAGCCCTCCGCAATGATCTGCAGGGTGACGGTTTTTCCCGTTCCGGTTGCGCCGGAAATCAATCCGTGACGGTTGGCGTATTTCAGATCGAGGAATTGCGGCGTCTCGCTCTTGCCGAGAAAAACGGCGTTGTCGGTCATAAATCAAATCCCGGATGGAACCGCCTCGGCGGAACATTTTGAATGCAAAGCGTTTACGGCGGGCCGGCCGCGCGGGCAAGGGTAATGCCTTGAATCCACCTGTTTTTTGCTTGCCGAGTCAGGCTTTATAAGCCATTGTAGCAATGTGCAAATGGCGATAAGAGGGCGCGATTAGCACGGAGCGGTGCGAAGTTTGCAGCAATTGTCGGTTGAGTCGGACTTGCGCTTCATTGGGCCGTTGTGTGGGAGCTGCTCCGGGTAAGGAAGGGTGTCTTAGTTATGTTCCGTCTACTGTTGATCATTTCCGTTTCGCTTGCCGTTATTATCGGTTTGTCAAAACTGACCAACCGCGAGGAAGCCGTTGCGGACGCTTTTGAGGACGCTGCCGAGGCAGTCGGGGAAACGGTCGGCAATGCGGCGGACGCCGCCGGCGATATGATGGACCGCGGCGCTGATGCCGAGGCTGAGGATGTCTCCAGCGACGCAGTTCAAGAACCGGCGGACGCGGCGGGCGCAGAAATGGAAGCCAGCGATACTACAGACGCCGGCGCCGTTGCGGGCGATCTCGCCGGCGACGCCGTTGAAGCGATCGAAGGTGCAGCGGAAGACGTCGGCGACGCAGTCGGTGATGCTGCGGGCGAAGCAGCGGGCGAGGCCAGCGACGCCGTTGAAGATGTTGTCGAGGAAGGCGCGGACGCCGTTGAAGAGGTCGTCGAAGAGGCCGAAGCGGTTGCGGCGGAAGCTACTGGCGAAGAAACTGGCGACGCACCGGAAACGACAGAGGAGGAATGACGGGCGCGGAAACGGCGGTCATTTCTTAACAGTGCGTTAAGCACGGGCAATAAATTTTTAACACAATTGTAGCGTTTGCCGCGCTAACAAGGGCGCGCGCCGGGGCGGCGCATGCCGGTTGCGGGGAGCAAACGCTGCAATGATAGATTTGAAACATTTGGATAAGTACACGGCCGGCGACACCGGTCTTCGGGATGAGATCCTGACGATTTTCGCTGAGCAGACAGAACAATTGTGCGGCAATTTTTCAGTCTACGACGCCGACGACGCTTGGTGCGGCGTCGCCCATGCGCTCAAAGGCGCTTCCCGCGGCGTCGGAGCCTGGGAACTGGGCGATCTTTGTGAAGAAGCCGAAGCAATGATCGGCGACCTGGCGGGCAAACAGGAACGTCGCGCGGCGATCGTCGTATCGATCCGTCAAAAAGCAACCGCCGTCCTGGCGGAAGTTAGCCGCCTTCGGGATCTGGCGGCCTAGCGCGTCAGCGGCGCAGTTCCGCCATAGCGTCCTCAATCCCCGACAGGGTCAACGGATACATCCGGTCGCCCATCAGCTCACGGATGAGCTGCGTTGACGGCGTATATTCCCAGCTAACCTTCTTAACCGGATTGAGCCAGACGACGCTTTCATAGATGTCGGCGACACGCTGCATCCAGACGGCGCCGGCCTCGTCGTTAAAGTACTCAACCGACCCGCCCGGCACCGTAATTTCATAAGGCGACATCGACGCATCGCCGACGAAGATCACTTTATAGTCGTGCGGATATTTGTGCAGCACGTCCCAGGTCGGCAGCTTCTCCGTCCAGCGTCTGCGATTGTCCTTCCAAACAAAGTCGTAAAGGCAATTGTGGAAGTAGAAATACTCCATGTGCTTGAATTCGGTGCGCGCGGCGGAAAACAGCTCTTCGGAAATTCGAATGAAGGGGTCCATCGATCCGCCCACATCGAAAAAGATCAGAACCTTTATAGTATTGCGCCTTTCCGGGCGCATCTTGATATCAAGATAGCCGGCCCGCGCTGTCGCATCGATCGTCCCGTCGAGGTCAAATTCGTCGGGCGCGCCCTGGCGCGCGAAGCGCCGCAATTTGCGCAAGGCGACTTTGATGTTGCGCGTGCCAAGCTCGACGCTGTCGTCGAGATTTTTGTATTCCCGTTTTTCCCAGACTTTGACGGCGCGACCCTGGCGTTTTCCTTCATTGCCGATGCGCACGCCCTCGGGGTTATAGCCGCCGGAGCCGAAAGGCGACGTGCCGCCGGTGCCAATCCACTTATTGCCGCCCTGGTGGCGTTTTTGTTGTTCATCAAGACGCTCTTTCAAGGTCTCCATGAGCTTGTCCCAACCGCCGAGCGCCTCGATCTGTTGCTTTTCCTCTTCGGTGAAATAGCGGTCCGTTAACAGCTTCAGCCATTCCTCGGGGATTTCCGCATTAACGCCGTCGGCGACGCTTTCGATGCCTTTAAAGACATGAGCGAAGACGCGATCGAATTTGTCGAGATTGCGCTCGTCCTTCACCAGCGACGAGCGGGACAGATAATAGAAATCCTCGACCTTGCGATTGGCGAGATCTGCATCCATGGCCTGCATAAGCGTCAGATATTCGCGCAAAGAGACGGGAATGCCGGCGGATTTCAGCTCATGAAAAAACTTTGTGAACATGCGCGCGGTTATAGGGCATGGGGCCGGGCGGAACCAGAGCGCAAGACAGTTCGGCGCCTATCGCGGCGCGTTGTCGGGACTTGCAAGGCGCTCCTTCCGGCGGCGCAAGAACTCTCTGCTTGCCTCGTCCTCGCTGAGGCCAATGGCTCGCTCATAGGCGGCGCGCGCATCGTCCGGCTGGTTCGTCTGTGCGAGGATATGCGCGCGCACCGCCCAATAGGCCTGATAACGCGCAGCTCTCGCTTCATCGACATCGTCGAGGATCGCGAGCGCGTCTGTCGCGCGATCGGCGGCGGCCAACGCCCCCGCATATCCGACTGTGGCGCCAATTGAAGGCGCGATTGCGTTCAGCCGTTGATAAAGCGTGATGATGTCGGCGCTGGTGTCGCGGCCCGCAAGTCTCGCCGCAACATGGGCTGATTGGATTGCGGCCTCAATCTGAAATCGGCCGGCGGCGCGAAACGTCCAGGCTTTTGCAAGTTCTCGTTCCGCCTCTGCAATCATCGAACGGTTCCAAAGGCTGGTGTCCTGATCAGTAAGCGCAACATACCGGTCGTCGACGATGCGCGCCGGCCGGCGCGCTTCCGCATGCAAGAGGAGGGAGGCAAGCCCAAGCGCCTCCGGCGAGCTCGGCGCCATTTGCACAGTGAGGCGCGCGAGAAAAATTGCCTCGCGGGTCAACCCGCCGCACCGTGCATCAGCGCCGTCCGCCGCATCCCATCCGGCCGTGTAGGCTGCGTAGATCGCATGCAACACATCATCGAGGCGTTGCGCATAGTCTTCCGGACCGGGCGTTTCAAAAGGAATACCGGCGTCGCGGATTTTGCGTTTGGCGCGCACCAGCCGCTGCGCCATGGTTGCGGGGGCAACAAGAAACGCCGACGCAATCCGTTCCGCCTCAAGGCCAAGAACCGTTTGCAACATAAGCGGCGTGCGAATGGCCTCGTCAATTGCCGGGTGCGCACAAACAAAAAGGAGCTTCAGCCGCTCATCGGCGAACTCATTGTCGCCGCTGAGCGCGGCCTCGGCTTCTTCCGCCGCCAGTGCGAGCGCTGGCGCGCTGTCATTGCGGGTCTTTGCCCGTCTCGCCTGATCGATGAGTTTGCGCCGCGCGGTTGTAAGCAACCACGCCTCGGGCGAATCCGGCGCGCCGGTTTTCGGCCAATGCTCAAGCGCGGCTTGAAATGCGTCGGCAAGGGCGTCTTCGGCCATGGCGACATCGCGCGTGCGCGCCGTCAGCCAGGCGAGCAAGCGTCCGTAAGACGCGCGCGCGGTCTCTTCAGCAATGCCGCGCGCGTCCGTCATCGCTCAGCAGTCAGTATTCCAGAGCGGGCGCACTTCTACGTGCCCGTCCGCGGCGGCGGGACAGCGAGCCGCCCAATCAAGCGCGTCGTCGAGATTGTTCGCTTCGATCAGGTAAAAGCCGCCGAGCTGTTCTTTTCCGTCGGCGAAAGGGCCGTCTTCCACGTGCGAGGCGCGCACGCGCTTTCCCTGGCTGGAGTGATCAAGCGGCTCGCCGGCCACATGAGCGCCCGCTTTTTGCAGAGCCTCGGAATAGGCCTGGTAGGCGCCGATGATTTCGCCCTTCTTTTCGCCTGAATAGCTTTCCCATTGGTCTTCGTCGCCGTAGAGCAAAAAAAGATATTTCATTTGGCATGCTCCTCTAGGTTCGGGATCACGCGCACATCGACAAAGCCGCGTTCGGCCGCCGGGCACTTGCCCGCCCACTCGGCGCCGGTTTCAAGGTCCGGCGCATCGATAACAAAAAACCCGCCAAGCTGTTCCTTGGCGTCCGGGTAGGGACCGTCCTCTACATGACGCGCGCCATTGCGCACGGAAACAACCGTCGCCGTGGACGGCGGCTGCAGGGCTGCGCTGTCGAGCGTGACGCCGGCGTCCGACATGGCTTCGCTGAAGGCGTACCAGGCGCCCATATAGCTGTCGAATTCTCCTTTATTCTCGCGCAGCGCAAAGTCCTCCGGCGCCTCGTTCGCAAGTAGCAATAGTTTCATCAGCGTGTTCCTTTCATGAGCCGTTTCGCGGCAATTCCGTGTCCAAGACGCGCGGCCGCGCCGTCAATCGACGTCGCGGGCGCAAAAACTTTTACTCGCCCATAAGGCGCAAAAGATTGTTTCGAATGTTGTTAAGGCGCAAGCGCATGGCTTCATCGGCCGTGTCCTCGATAGCGCAGGCGAGTTCATACAAAACCGCGCGGGCGTCGCTCGAGCGCACGCGGCTTTTGACCCAGCCAACCGCGGCGAGCCGCACGCCGTTCGTCACGGGCGCAACCCGGTGAATGCTTGTAGAGGGGTAGAGAACGAGCGCGCCGGCGGGCAGTTTGACGGCGTCGGTCTGGCCGGCGGTGTCGATAATCAGTTCCCCGCCCGAATAATGGTCGGGATCGCTGAGAAATAACGTGAACGACAAGTCCGCGCGAACGCCGTCCATATAGGCGGCGTCCACGTGATCGTCATACGCCATGCCCGTTTCGTACCGGCTCAACAGGATGCGGGCGAAAGCGGCCGGCTGCGCGGCGGCCAGGAATACGCGATTTGAACGCAGCGATGATTCGATTTTGGCCCTGGCCCCGCGGACAGCCGGCGCGTCGGCATTGGCTTGTTGATTGTTTTTGGCTCTTTTCGCCGCGCCCCCGGCGGTTACTTTTCCGTTGCGCCACAGGGCCTCATCGGCAAGGGCGTCACGAACGGCGGCGCATTCCGATGGGGATAGAATGTCGGCGATTTGCTGCAGCATCTAAGGACAAGTTTCCAGTTGAAAGCCATTCGCAATTCCATATCATGGCGCAACCGGTGGGAGCGAGAAAGACCATGCGCAAACTAAAACTGATCTCCGGCCTGTCGACCGCAGCGCTGACAAGCGCGCTGGTGCTCGGCGGGTGCGGCGGGGAAGGCGAAGGCGAAGAAGGCGCCGCGGGCGAAGGCGAAAACGCAATTGTTGCTTCTGAGGGCGAAGGAGAAGAGGGCGGCGCAAGCGTTTCGAGCGAAGGCGAAGGAGAGAGCGAAGGCGAGGGCGCCGTGCGCAGCGGCGATCCCGCAAGCGATGATGCGGAATATCTTTATCGGCTGGGCATGGTGCGCGGACACCTTGCGGCGTTTATCGAACTCTATCGCGCTGACGCATACGACATGGCGACGACCCATGTGAAGCATCCTGAAGGCGAGCTTTACGCCGATCTCGCGCCGGCGTTCGAGGCGCGACAGGCGCCTGGCTTCGCTCAAGAACTTAGAAATCTCGCCTATGCGGCGGAATCACAAAGCAATGTGGAAACCGCTTATGAGGCTACGATTTCTTCGATCCGCGCCAACGGGCCGACGAAAGATGTCGGTAAAACCCTGATGGCGCTGTCGCTGCTCGTTTCGACGGCGGCGGATGAGTTTGATATTGGCGTCAACGCCGACGGCGCCGTCACCGAGCCGCACGAATATCAGGACGCATACGGATTTTTAGCCGCAGCGCGGGAAATGCTTTCGGAACTTGAAACGAACGACATCAACGAGAGCGAAGCGATCGCGGTCGCTCACGAACAGATCGAATCGTCGCTAGCCTCGTTTGACGGGTGGGTCGTTACAGAAACCGAAGGAGTGTCGTCGACAATCTACGGCGCCGCCGCACGCATTGAGATCGCAGCGCTCGGTCTTTAGTTATCGCGCCAGGGCGGGCGTTTTTTCACGTCTCGCGCCTCTCGCTTGAGATCTTTCGGATTCCACGGACCAAAGCTGAACGACCGGGCGCCCTCCTGCGGCGCGTAGCCGGTCATGGTGACGCGATGAGGGTTCGCAGCCTCGCCCCGCGCTTTGGCTTCGTCGGCCACATATTTGACGCCCGACTGGCGGCGAATGGTGTCCGGGAAGAGCGCCATCAGGTCCATGATATCCTGCGGCATGTCCAGGCTGACATTGAGCCCCAGTTCACGGGCCTCGCCATAGTGAATGGGATAATCATGTGTCCACCGGCCCGATGACAATTGTTCGGCGACGGCGACGGCGGCGTTGTCCGAAACCGTGCCGGTGAGCAATTCCCGCGCGGCTTTCTGCAATTGTGTGATCGCCATGGCGCCTACGTCGGCGAGCACCAGCGTATAATCTTCCGTATTCTGAATGGGTTTTTCCTGAGCAACCCGCAACACGGACGCGGCGGGCAGCCCGCCGATCTGCGGGTCGATCGGTCCGAGCACGGCGTGTTGAGACAAAACGATTTCGTCAGCAGCGAGCGCCAGCAAGGTGCCGCCGGACATCGCATAGTGCGGCACAAAAATTGTCGTACGCGCCGGGTGAGCCTTCAATGCGCGGGCAATCTGCAGCGCCGGCAGGACAAGCCCGCCGGGCGTATGCAGCACCATCTCCAACGGCTTGTTGGGCGGCGTCCTGCGGATGGCTTCAAGCACGTCTTCCGCGTCATTGAGATCGATGTAACGGAGCATCGGGATGCCAAGAAGGCCCATCGGCTCCTGTCGGTGGACAAGAGCGATGATCCGGCTTTTGCGCTTTTTCTGCAGCCGTGAAAACGCGTTCACAAGCTGGGCGTGGCGCTGGCTGGCGGCCCACTGGCGCGAAAAAATGAACAGTAAAATCAGCAGGATGGGCAGTAAGCCCCACAATCCTTCCATGAACCCCTCAATTCCCCGCGACCCCTTACAGGATTAGAACATTAGGGGCTTTTTCAAAGACTGGAAAGGGCGTGTCGAAAGGGCGTTTATCCTTGCCGCCGACACGAAAAACGATGACAAGAAGCAAGTCGTAGTCCGCAATATGACAATGTGGATATCTGGCAAATTGCATTGCGCCGGCGTTCCGGCGTTGAGCGCCTCGCGCGGTCCCGTGATCAATCTTCTCGCGGCAATTTTTGCGGCGTGCTCGCTTATCGCCTGCGCCGGGTCACCGGTCGCGCAACCCGCGCCGGGCGACTGCATCCAGATGCGCCTGTGGTCGAATGGCGCGCATACCGCCATAGCCATGCCGGTTGAAGCTTTCGATGAGCGTCATGCCGTGCGTAGGCTTTTTCCGGAACAAAATTATTTCCTCGTTGGCTGGGGCGCGCGCGATTTTTACATGGCGGAGCGAGCGGGGTTTTGGGACGGTCTTTTCGCTATCCTTCCACCGACGCAGTCCGTCGTGCATGTCATTGTGGGGCGTGAACCGGTAGAAGAAACCGTTTGGCGCCCGCGCGAGATGGTTGACATCGCCATTTCCAAAAGCGCCGCTCGTGCGATCACCGAAAGCATTGACGAGCGCCTCGTCTTTGACGCGAATGACGCGCCAGTTATCGTTGGCGAAGGCCGTGTTCGCGGCGCCAGTTTTTTTCTGGCGGCGAAAGGGCAATTTCATTTCTTCAATATGTGCAACCACTGGACGGCGCGGCGCCTGCGCGTCGGCGGCGTTCCGGTCAATGATGTGATTTCGTTCACCGCCGACGGTCTTCTCAGCGCGGTGAAACGCAAAACGCCAAATGCCTGTCCTGCTGCGAAAGACGCTTCCTGACGATTCTGACTTACCGCCTTCGCGGCTTGTTTTGTTAGCCGCCTTCGCGTCTTATTTTGTTAGCCGCCTTCGCGGCTTGTTTCGTTAGCCGCCTTCGCGGCGGGCGAGAAAAGCCAACCGCTCGAACAGATGTACGTCCTGTTCGTTTTTCAAGAGCGCGCCATGGAGCGGCGGGATCGCCTTGCGCGGATCGCGCTCGCTCAAAATGTCTTCGGGAATATCTTCCGACAAAAGCAGTTTGAGCCAGTCGAGGAGCTCTGACGTCGACGGCTTCTTCTTAAGGCCCGGCACTTCGCGCACTTCATAGAAAATCTTGAGCGCATCGGATACAAGTCGTTTCTTGATGCCCGGGTAATGCACCTCAATGATGTCCGTCATCGTTTCCGCGTCGGGAAACTTGATGTAGTGGAAGAAACAGCGGCGCAAAAACGCGTCCGGCAATTCCTTTTCATTGTTCGAGGTGATGATAACGATGGGCCGCTTGCTCGCCTTCACCGTTTCGCCGGTCTCGTAGACAAAGAATTCCATGCGATCGAGTTCCTGCAGCAGATCGTTTGGAAACTCGATGTCGGCCTTGTCGATTTCATCGATCAGCAACACCGGGCGCTGGTCCGACGTGAACGCTTCCCACAACATGCCGCGCTTGATGTAGTTGCGAACGTCACGGGCGCGTTCCTCACCCAACTGTCCGTCCCGCAAGCGCGCCACGGCGTCGTATTCGTAAAGTCCCTGATGGGCCTTGGTGGTCGATTTGATATGCCACTCGATAAGCGGCGCGCCGATCGCCTTGGCGATTTCGATGGCGAGCACTGTCTTCCCCGTGCCCGGTTCGCCCTTCACCAAAAGCGGGCGTTCGAGCGTTACCGCTGCATTGACCGCGACTTTGAGGTCTTCCGTGGCGATATAATCTTTGGTGCCGACAAACTTGGCCAAGGGGCCGCTCCTTCGCTGCATTGCAGCGAGACTAGCCATCGGGCCCGTCGCGGGCAACAAAAGATGGCAGTTCCGCGACAATGAAACGCCATTGATTTCAAATTCGATCCGCGCAAGGTCTTTCCGCTACAGGAGATCAGGAGCGCCGGATGCGACGACTTTTTTTATTGGCCATGGCGACGGGGCTTGCAGCGTGCAGCGGCGACAGCGGGGACGATGCGCGTCCTGATGCCGACAGTGCCGAAGCCGTTGGCGCACAGACAATCAGCGCTGACGATGGCGCGTTCTTTCCCGTTTCCGTTTCCGGCGAAGATAACGCCATTATCATTGAATTGCCGGCCGCAGGCGAGGACGGCGTATCGTTGCGCGCCATTCATACGAGCGGCGTGACGTCCGGTCTTGGATCGAACCCTGTTGGCCTCGATCGAGGATTTCAGGATTCCGGGCGAGTCGTCTCGTTTCGCCGCGTTGGCAAGAAAGTTTTCATTGAACAGGAGAACTGGCGCTATCGGGCAAGCGCTGAAAATCCTCTGGAAAAAAAAGCAGTTCTCGATTCATTTGCGCGGTCGTTGCTTTGGGCCGGAGAAGTGGCGGAAGAAAAAGACGGCGGCGCCTATACTGTCGACATTTCAAGCTTTCTGACGACGGATATGCTGGACCTGCGCGGTTGGCTGAAGCAGGCCGGTCAGGGCGATTTCGCCATCGCCGATGATCGCTCCTTTGCCGATCCGGAAAGCGTTCTTGTCTTTCCTGAGAATGTTGAACTTGACGCCGTCATGACGCTGGTCAGCGACAAGCCGGGATCTGAAGTGAGAGCAACGGCCGCTAACGGACGGTCGGTGACGCTGACCATTCACCATTCATTTGTGCGTCTTCCGGGCGATGGTTATGAAATGCGCGAATATGATCCGCGTTCCGGTTCGATCGACGTAACCTATTATGATTTTTCTGCGCCGCTTGACGAGGCGATCGTGCGTAAAGCGGCAAGGCGTTATCGGCTGGAACGGGTCGATCCCACTGCGCCGTCCGGACCGGTGAAAGAACCGATTGTCTTTTACATAGACAGCGGCGCGCCGGAACAGGTTCGCGATGCGCTGATCGACGGCGCGGCCTGGTGGGCGGATGCTTTCGAAGAGGCGGGATTTGAAAACGCCTATCGCGTTGAAGTTTTACCCGACGGCGTTCATCCCTTTGATGCGCGATACAACGTTGTGCAGTGGACCCATCGCCAGACCCGAGGCTGGTCTTATGGCGGCGGGGTTTTTGATCCACGCACCGGTGAAATGATCAAAGGCCATGTCATTCTCGGCAGCCAGCGCGTCCGCCAGGACCGGATGATCTTTGAAGGGCTGGCCGGCGCAGAAAAAACGGGCAGCGGCGCGCCGGACGATCCGGTTGAAGTGGCGCTGGCGCGGATCCGTCAGCTGTCAGCCCATGAAGTTGGTCACTCGCTCGGCTTTGCGCACAACTTTGCTGCGTCTTCGATCGAACGCGCTTCGGTGATGGATTATCCAGCGCCGCTGGTGCGCCCGACCGGGACCGGCGGTCTGGATTTCTCGGAAGCCTATGGGGTTGGCGTCGGCGCTTGGGATCGGTTTACGGTCAAATGGCTCTATGCGGAATTTCCCGACGGTGAAGATGAGGCGGCGCGTCTCGATGAAATCATTCGCGAGGGATACGCAAGCGGTCTTCGCTTTGTGGCCGATGCTGAAGGTCGCTCGGTCGGAACGGGCCATCCCCATGGCAGCGTCTGGGACAATGGCGACGACCCGGTCGCGATGCTCAATGAAACCATGCAGGTGCGGAGCATTGCGCTCGACAATTTCAGTCTCGACGCCATTAAGGACAACCGAGAGTCCTCGGCGCTTCGCTCCGTCATTGTGCCGATCTATCTCTATCACCGTTATCAAATCGCCGCCGCCGCCAAACTGGTCGGCGGATATCAATTCGACTACGCGCGCAAGGGCGACGGCCGGGAACGCGGCGCGGCTGTCGCAGACGACCGTCAGCGCGCAGCGCTTGCAGCGCTTGTTGAAACGATTGATCCGGCCGCTCTCGATCTCTCCGACGAAACTCTCGATCTCTTGACGCCGGAAGTATCGTCATTTGCATCCTTTGCCTCATCCGAGGCGTTCAAGAGCGATACGGGCGCCATGTTCGATCTCATGCGCGCGGCCGACGCAGCGGGCGACATCACGATCCGCGCTTTGCTCAATCCCGCCCGGCTTGCGCGGCTCGTGGAAACCGAACGTCGCACGCCCGGAGCGCTGAATGTCGAGGACGTTCTTCGTGCAATTGAAGCGCAACTCTTCCGCGCTCAATCGGGCCGCTTGAGCGAAATCGCCCATGTCCTTCAAAATCGGTTCGTGACAACGCTCATCGATGTTTCAGCCAACAAGGAAACCCCGGCATTGGTGAAGGCGCGAACCAACGCCTATCTCAAGGGATTGAGCAGTCGTCTCGCGCCCGGCCTTCTTGCGGGCGCTACCCGCGACCGGGATTTTCGCGTCTGGCTGCGCGCGCGCATTGACTATCACCTTACCAACCCTGTTGATGCGGCCGCGGTGACGGAACCCGCCGCAGCTATTCCACCCGGCAGTCCGATCGGAGCATCTGAGGGCTGCTGGCATTGCGATACCGAATTTTAGGAGGACATGATGGCGGAGCTCTATGATTTTGATGCAACGGCGCTCGACGGAAAAGAAACCGATCTCGGCGATTATCGGGGCAAGGTCGTCCTCGTTGTGAATGTTGCATCAAAATGCGGATTTACGCCGCAATATGAGGGTCTTGAGGGTTTATACCGTCAGTATAAGGATAAAGGCTTCGAGGTCTTGGGATTTCCCTGCAACCAGTTCGGCGCGCAGGAGCCGGGGGACGCAGAAGAAATCGCAAACTTCTGCTCCACCACCTATGACGTGACGTTTCCGATGTTTGCGAAGGTCGACGTTAATGGCGATGACGCGCATCCTCTTTACAAATGGATGAAGGGTCAAAAAAAGGGCATCGCCGGAACGCGCAACGTCAAATGGAACTTCACGAAGTTTCTCGTTGATCGCGACGGCAATGTTGTCGAGCGGTTCGGCCCCCAGGACAAGCCGGAAGCCATCGCAAAACACGTTGCGGCGCTGATTTAGAACATCACTCGTCATCCCGTGTGAGCTGCAATGCGAAGCGTTGCTGCGCTAACACGGGATCGCTTACGTCGATCCTCGAATGATCCCGTGTCTGCGGCGCGTCATTTCATGCCGCACCGCGCACGGGAGGACGATTGGTTCATTCTCAGATTTTAACCGCGCCTTGCGTCCCGGAGAATTTCCCGCGCTGCGTTGTGGCCCGGCGCTCCGGTGACGCCGCCGCCCGGATGGGCGCCCGATCCGCACAGATAGAGCCCGTTGATCGGCGTGCGGTAGTCCGCATAGCCGAGAGCGGGCCGGGCGGAGAACATCTGGTCGAGGGAAAGCCGCCCGTGAAAGATATCGCCGCCTGTAAGGCCAAACTTTCGTTCGAGATCGAGGGGCGAGTGAATCTGGCGGGCGATGACCGCGTCTTTAAAGTTCGGCGCAAAGCGCGTCACCGTTTCGATAATGGTATTGGCGGCCTCGTCGCGCACATCGTCCCAGCTGCGCCCGTTCGGCAGTTCCGGCGCAAAATGCTGGCAGAAAAGACTCGCCACGTGGCTGCCGGCGGGCGCCAGCGTCTCATCGATGGTCGACGGGATCAGCATCTCAATCACCGGCGCCTTTGACCACCCGGACTGGCGCGCGTCGAGATAGGCTCTGTCGAGATAGTCGACGCTGGGGCCGATGATGATGCCCGATTTGTGATGATCGCCGGCGGTCTTGCCCGGCAGGCACGAAAAGTCGGGTAGCTCCGACAGCGCCACATTCATGCGAAACGTCGCCGATCCGCATGCGTAGGATTCCATCCGCTTGCGGAAGAGATCCGGAAGATCGGAAGGATCGGTTAGGGCGGTGAACAGCAATTTGGGATTGACGTTGGCGACAACCATGTCCGCCCGCACTGTTTCGCCGTTCTCAAGGCGAACGCCCGCCGCTTTGCCGTTTTCGACGATTACTTGATCGACGGCGGCGTCGATTCGAATGGAAACGCCGACGCCATCGGCCGCTTTCGCCATCGCCTGCGTAATCGCGCCCATGCCGCCAATGGCGTGACCCCAAAAGCCTGACCGGCCGCCAATGTCGCCAAAGACATGATGCAGCAAGACATAGGCGGTGCCCGGCGCGTGGGGGCTCGAGTAGTTTCCGACAATGCCGTCAAAAGCAAAACCGGCGATGATCGCCGGGTGCTCAAACCAATTGCCGAGAAACTCCGTCGCTGACTTCGTAAATAGATCGAGCAGCATTTGCTGATCGGAGAGCGAGAGCTTGCGAAAGTGGTTGCCGGTGCGAACGAGACGCCATGCGTCGTGCAAACCGCCGCCGGCGTTGGGCGGCGTTTCCAGCACCAGTTTGCGCAATACGTCCGCAGCGGTTTCCAGCGCCTCATAATAGTCGGGCAGAGCGTCGGCGTCCGCTTGCGAGTGCCGGGCGAACTCTTTTTGCGTGGTTTTGAGATCGTAGGAATTTTGAAGATAGTCGCCCGGCTCTGTTCCGAGCGGCCAGAAATTGGGCTGGGCCCGTTCGACGATTTTCAGTCCGTGCGCATAGAGATCGAGATCTTCGATAACCCGCCGATTGAGCAAACTGACCGTGTAACTGGCGACAGAATTTCGAAACCCGGGGTGAAACTCTTCGGTCACCGCTGCGCCGCCGACCACGTCGCGCCGTTCGAGCACCGTAACGTCGAAGCCGGCGCGCGCTAGATAAAACGCGCAGACGAGCCCGTTATGCCCGCCGCCAATGATGAGAGCGTCGGTCAACCGGCAAGCCCAATCTCTTTAAGGCGTTGTCTTAAAAACGCGTCCGCGGTGATGTCGGGATATTTTGCGGCGAAATTGTTTTCCGGCCCCTTGCAGCTTTCAAGGCAGGACAGCATCGCTTCGGGATGCGGGTGCATAAAGAACGGCATCGAATAACGCGAGACATTGGGGCCGTCCGGATTGACGACCCGGTGGGTGGTGGCCGGAATCACATCATTGACGACACGGGCGAGCATATCGCCGGCGTCAACGATCAGATTATCCGGATCGGTTTCGACCGGCAGCCAGTTTCCGTCCCTATCCAGAAGCTCGAGGCCCGCGCCGTTCGCAGCCACGAGGATTGTGATGAGATTGATGTCTTCGTGTGCGGCTGCGCGAATGGAATTGGGGTCGGCGCCCTCCGGAACCGGCGGATAGTGGAGCAGCCGCAATATCGAATTTCCGTCGGTCGCCATACGGCGAAAATAATCCGGTTCAACATCGAGCGACGGCGCCAACGCCTCGAGCATCACCATGCCGGCTTCTTCAAGGGCGCCGTAAAGTTTCAGGAATGTCGCGCGAAAGGCTTCCGGGCGCTCCGGCCAGACATCGGCGGAATAAATGTCGGCAAGGGGCGAGCCTGAATCATACGCGCGGCCCACATGCCAGAACTCCTTGAGGTCCGGGACCTTCGAATCTTTCGCGTGCTCGGTGCCAAACGGGGTGTATCCGCGCTGGCCGTCGACGCCGGCGGCGAACTTCATTTTCTCTTCAACCGGCAGAGCGAAGAACGCTTCGCTCAGACTGTAGGCGTCGCGTAAGAGGTCGCGAGAAATCCCGTGATCTTTCAAGATGATAAAGCCGAAATATTTGAAGCCTTCGAAGAGCGCTTCTTGAAAGGTCGCGCGGTCTTCGGCGTCGCCCTCGGTAAAGGCCGTCAGGCTCAGTTCCGGCACGCGGTCGTATTTTCTGGTCATTAACAGGGCCGTTTGGTCAGAGAATCTCTCAACGCCGGCCGGTTTACGATTGTCTCGCCGAGGAGGCAATGGCGGGAGACTTAAGCTCCCGCCGAGGGGCAACCTATCCCTCTTTTTCAAGCTCCTTGGCCTGTTCGCGCAGGGACTTGATCATTTCCTTGCGGCGTTTTTCCTGCTCTTTTGCATTCGCTTCGAGCTGATCGATCGCCTTGCGCATGGCCGCGGCGCGATTTTCCGGTTCCGCATCGACCCCGGTTAGGCAGATAACGGTGTGTTCCACACGCTTGTCGCCTTTTTCGTCGCTTTCGTTTTTCCATTCGAGGATGACCGGTTCGCCTTCATCGTCGTCGGCGACGCAGGTTGACGATGTCATGATGTGGGGGGCGCCGCCTTCGTGAAGCCGATCCTCCGTGATGATTTCGCCATTGTCGCCGATAACGCGAATAACTTTTTCGCCGCCCTTGACCTTGATGACGCGTTTCATGCCGTCATCGTCTTCAAATTCAAGGACCTGAACGCGGTCGCCAATGGATACGTCGTCAAAAATGACTTCATCCTCCGAGCCGCTGAAGACAAGAACGCGTTTATTGGTAACGACATGTTCTTTTTCTTCGACAACAACGTCGTCCAATTTGTCAGCAGCTGCGTAGCCGTAACTCGCCGTTGCTGCGAGGCCGGCGGCAATCAGGGCCGCGGCGCCAACGCCGCCAACGAGGCGGCGGGCCAGGGATGAACGGGAACGCTTCAATAACATCAGTCTCTCCTTCAAGGGATGGCCTAAAGACAGGCCGTAAGCGGGGGCGGCCCCGCGCACGGATTTCAAAATGGCGCTGGCGTAATCGCCGGCCGCCTTCGCGCCGCCGCAGCGGGCGAGCACAAAGGCGTCGCATGCGGCTTCCTGGTCGGTTCGGAATGCGCGAACGGCAAAGTGAACAAGCGGGTTCGGCCATTGTGCGGCCTGCAAAATCGTAGCGGCGAAACTGGCGCCGAGATCGCCGCGGGCGATGTGCGCGAGTTCATGGGCAAGGGCGAGGCGGCGTTCGTCCGCTGTGTATGCGCTTTCAAATGACGCCGGCAAAAATACGTGCGGTCTGATTAAGCCCATGACAGTGGGGCCGGCTTCGTCGGAATTAAGACGAAGCACGGGCCGTCTGCGCAGGCCCAGATCCTTGGCGATCTTTGCGGTTTCGCGGTGAAGCGTTTTGGAGGCCGGCGAAGAATTCGCCGTAGCGGTTCGCATGGCGACGCGCTGACTTTCAAAACGCATGGCGATCCAGGCGACCGCAACGGCCACCCATAAAAACAACGCCGTCGCTGCGCCGAGGCCAATCCAGTCGAAAGTCTGTACAGGGATTTCCGGCGCCGACGCCATGACGCTCGCGGTTGTGGCGATGGCGATTTCCGGGCGCGCCGGCGCTTCGAGAATATTCAGTTGAGGCAGGAACAATCGAAATGTCGGCGCCAACCACAATGCGTATGCGGCGCGGGCGCCGAACGCCCGGGCGAAGGGCCGTCGCACAATCAGCACCAGGCCGATCAGCGCTGCGACCGCAAGCGATGTTTCGCCGATTCCGATTAGCAGTTCAGGGGCGCTCACGTTTCAACTCCGCGATGATGGTTTCAAGCTCGTCAATATCGTCCGCGGTGAGACCGCGCGCATCGGCAAGGTGGGCGATCAGCGGCGCGGCGCGTCCGCCAAACAGCTTGTTTGCCAGCGTTTCGGTTTCTCCCTTTGCGTACTCAGCCCGTGTGATTAACGGACGGTAAAGATAGCGCCGTCCCTTGCGGCGAAAGGCGAGGGCGCCCTTGTCTACAAGCCGGGCAAGCAGCGTTTTAACGGTCTTGCTGCTCCAGTCCGTCTTGTTCACCACCCGCTCGGCGACATCGGCGGCGGCCAGCGGGCTGTCCGTCCACAAGACGTCCATAATCTCGAATTCCGCATTGGAAATCGGCTTATCCACGATGCGCGGGCCTTATGACTACAGATGTAGTCTATGCCGGCGATTACAGTTGTAGTCAAGCGCTCCGGCAACGCTCTGGCGCAGATGAGAAACGCTTTGTAGGGTTCGCCGCAAACAATTCACCAAGTGGGCGAGGGGCGAATGTTCATTAAAAAGACGATTGCAACCCTGTTGGCGGCGACGATGGCGGGCGCTGCGGCGGCGCAGGAGGTTGCGCCGCGATCCATCGGCGAGGGCCCATACGAGCGTCTGGTCATTCGCGGCGCGACGGTGATTGACGGCGCCGGGGCGCCGCCCGTGGGCCCGATGGACATCGTTGTTGAAGAGGGGCGCATAACGGAAATCAGATCGGTCGGGATGCCGGGTCTGCCGATAAGTGACGAAGGCCGGCCGGCTGCGGGCGTTCGGGAAATCAACGCCGAGGGCATGTATGTGCTGCCCGGCTTTGTCAGCCTCCATGCGCATATTCATGACGCTGGCACCGGGCAGGGCGTCACGCCCGATTATATCTTCCGGCTTTGGCTCGCACACGGCATCACCACCGTTCGCGATCTCGGCAACCGGCGCGGCGCCGCCTGGACCGCAGATCTCGCGCGACGATCGGCGCGCAATGAAATCGATGCGCCGAATATTTATCCGTATCCAGTTTTTCGCGGCTGGAGCGCCGGCGATGTGGATACGCCGGCCGAAGCGCGCGCCCGCATCCGCAGACTCAAAAGCGACGGCGCCGTGGGCGTCAAGTTCTTCGGCGCGCCCGAAGAAATTCTCTGGGCCGGCATCGAGGAAGCAAAAAAGCAGGGCCTGCGCTCAACCATGCACCACGCGCAACTCGATGTTGCTCATGCAGATGTGCTCGACACGTCTGCGCGCGGATTAAACTCGATGGAGCATTGGTACGGCCTGCCGGAAGCGCTGTTTGAGGACCGCACGCTGCAGCATTACCCGCTCGACTATAATTACAACGATGAACAACACCGCTTTGAAAATGCGGGCAGATTATGGGCGCAGGCGGCAAAGCCCGGGTCCGATCACTGGAACAAGGTGATGGAAACGCTGCTTGAGCGGGATTTCGCGATCGTTCCGACGTTCTCAATCTATATGTCGAGCCGCGACTGGATGCGCTCGCGTCGGGCCGAATGGCATGATGAGTATACGATGCCGAGCTTGTGGAACTTCTTCAAACCGGATCGCAACGCCCATGGATCTTACTGGTTCGATTGGGGTACGGAGCAAGAAGTCTCCTGGCGCGAAAATTACGGCCTGTGGATGCAGTTCATCAATGAATACAAAAACCGCGGCGGTCTGGTCGGCGCCGGCGAGGACGCGGGCTACATCTATTCCACCTACGGGTTCGGCTACATCCAGGAACTGGAAATGTTGCGCGAGGCCGGCTTTCATCCGCTGGAAGTGATCATGGCCGCAACCCAGAACGCCGCCAAAATTCTGGGCGCCGCCGACAAGGTCGGATCGATCCAGGTTGGAAAGCAGGCGGATCTGCTCATTGTGAAGGAAAACCCGCTCACCAATCTGAAAACGCTATACGCATCGGGACACATTCGCCTTGACCCTGAGACCAACACGCCGGTTCGCACAGGCGGCATTGACGTTATCGTGAAAAACGGCGTCGTTTACGACGGGGCCGCATTGCGCCAGTCTGTAAAGGACATGGTGACGGCAAAAAAAGAAGAACGCGGCATCGCGCCGGGACCAATGCCGATCGTCGGATTTGAATTACCGCAACCAGCGAATGAGGAATAAAAAATGAAAATGAAACTCTTTAGCGCCGTTGCAGCCTCCGCCCTATTGGCGTTTTCGTCCGCGCATGCAACGGACCTTGAAGATGCGGTGGACGCCGACTTCGAGTACATTTTCGAACTCTACAAGCATTTTCACGCCAACCCCGAACTCTCTTTCCAGGAAAGCAAGAGCGCCGCGCGCATGGCGGCCGAACTTGAACCCCTCGGCTTTACCGTAACCACCGGTCTCGGCGAGAACTGGATCCGGAAAAAAGTCAAAATCGAAACCGGCGAGGTCCTCGACGGCGTCGGCGGTTACGGGCTCGTTGCAGTCATGGAAAATGGCGACGGTCCCGTCCTCATGCTGCGGGCAGATATGGATGCATTGCCGCTGGAGGAAAAAACCGGGCTGCCTTACGCGTCGAAGGTAACGGCGGTCGATTACCGCGGCCAGGAAGCGCCGGTAATGCACGCCTGCGCCCATGACAGCCATATGGCGATCGCGATCGGCGCGGCGCGGCGGCTCGCGGCCATGAAGGATCAATGGTCGGGGACATTGATTGTTATCGGTCAGCCTGCGGAGGAAGTGGGGCTCGGCGCCCTCGCAATGATCGACGGCGGACTTTATGAGGACTTCCCGAAACCGGATTACGTCCTTGCGACGCATACGTCAGGGTGGGACCCGGCCGGCGCCGTTACCTATACCCCCGGCTACGCGCTCGCCAATGTGGACAGCGTCGACATCATCGTAAAAGGCGTCGGCGCTCACGGCTCTGCGCCGCAATTCGGCAAAGATCCGGTCGTGATCGGATCGCAAATCGTCAACGCACTGCAGACGCTCGTGTCGCGGGAACTTAAT
Organism: Hyphococcus sp.; assembly: GCA_965267325.1. Lineage (GTDB taxonomy): Bacteria > Pseudomonadota > Alphaproteobacteria > Caulobacterales > Parvularculaceae > Hyphococcus. The sequence continues at coordinate 707,152 of OZ253943.1, forward strand.
CCTCTGCAGTCGGGCGTCGTTACGGTCGGATCATTCCGGGCCGGCTATAAACACAACATCATTCCCGATCAGGCGCATTTGCAGATTACGGTGCGGTCTTATGAAGACGATGTGCGCGAGAAACTTCTTAGCGGGATCAAACGAATTGCGGAGGCGCAGGCGCGTTCAGCCGGTCTCGGCGACGACATGATGCCCGACGTCATAATCGAAGACACCTATACGCCTTCCACCTACAACGATCCCGCCCTCACTGAGCGGGTCATGGGCGCCATCGCCGATGCGCTCGGCGAAGACCGCGTTTATGAGCGGCCGCCATCCATGGGCGGGGAAGACTTCAGTCAGTTCGGACGCACCGATGACGACATTCCGGCGCTGATTTTCTGGACGGGCGGCGCTGATCCGGCCGCCATGAAAGCGGCGAGGGAAGGCAAGGCGCCGCCGCCGCCGGCGAACCATTCGCCATTCTTTGCGCCACAGCCGGAACCGGCGCTCAAAAACGGGGTGCACGCCATGACTGTCGGCGCGCTGGAGTTACTCGGGAAGAAGTAACAGTCCTATTTGTTTTCCAGCAAAATCCGGCCTTGCTTTTCAACGCGGCCGGCGATGGTTTCGGCAATGGCGGCGAGAACGCCGGGAAGCATCGCCGTGATGCGCACATGTTCTGGGAAAATGTCGATCTCGCCGGTGATCGTCTGACCGAGGCCTTTGGCGGTGAAGGTCAGGCGATCTTCTGTTTCCCAGTTTTCTGAAAACTTGAACACCATGCCGCCGGCGAGTTGCTCCTGCAATTTGCCGGCGCCCTCGCGAAAGCGCCGTCGCGCTTCCTCAAGGCCGAGATCGTGAGATAATGTAACCGTTACAGGTCTCGCCATCGTCATTTTTCCGTGATCGCTGAAGGCGAGATAAGGGCGCGGCGTTCGAATTCAATGCCAATGAGGCGCAGGCCTATGGCGCGCTTGGGGAAATTTACCTAGACTGGCGCGGATATTTCTCTCGTGGTTATGGGGTCGACTTCATCATGAAGCTGTTGATTTGGCTGATTTCTTTGGCCGCACTCGGGCTCGCGCTCGCGATTGCGGCCGCCGGACCGGGCACGCGGTTTGGGATTTGGGATTATGGAACCGGGTTGCAGATCATCAGAAAGGCCGCCCTGCCGGTCATGATCGCCTCCGGCGTCAGTGTCGCGGCTTTTGGTCTTTCCTTGTTTGCCGCGCGCGGGATCGCCTTGCTTCCATTGATTGCCGCGATCGCGGCCGGCGCCGCGGCCATGGTCCCGGTGAAGATGAAAGCGGCGGTCGACGCCAATCCCTTCATCCACGACATCACGACGGATTTCGCCGATCCGCCGTCAATCATCATCGCCGCCAACGAAGACCGCAAAAACCCGCCCCATTATGTTGGCGATGAGCCGGCGCCGCGCAGCGACATGACGACAGCGGAAGCACAGCGGGCGGCGTTTCCGGATATTGAAACCATGCGCGTCGACATGAGCGTTGAGGACGCCGCCGCGCGGGCGACATCTGTTGTCACGGATATGGGAATGAAGCTCTTGAGCGACGGACCCATCGATGACGGCTGGATGATCGAAGCCGCCGATACGACATTCTGGTTCGGCTTTGTTGACGATTTCATTGTTCGCATACGCCCTGACGGCGACGGCGCGCTGGTCGACTTGAGATCAAAGTCGCGCGTCGGCGCTTCCGATCTCGGCGCCAATGCGCAGCGCGTGCGGACATTCATGGAAAAGTTTGAAGCGGGCGCCTAGCGAGAGGCGGGCCTTCGGTCCGGTTGAGCGCGGGCGTCAAAACACAACCGCAACCCGATATTCTTCGATGAATCCCGCATTTGGTCGATAGTTATGATCGCCCCCGCGCGGCGGGGGTATGATGACCCCCGCGTCAATAGCAGTTCATTCCCGACGGCGCCGGACATTGCAAATGCAAGCGGCGCGAAATGAAAAAAACGAACCCTTCAGGCGACGGGAACGGGGCTTAGATAAAGCCGCCGCTCCGGGCTCTTTGACATCGTGAAATTTTTGGCGGCGCCTTAATCAACCGGCGGATTGATCAGCGAACCGTCGCATTTAACCTGCGCATCATACTGAACAACGGCGCCGGAAATGCGCGCCTTGCCGTCGATGATCAGACGCAGGCTCGCCGGATAGAGGCGGTGCTCCTGTTCCAGAATGCGCGCCGAGAGAGTGTCCACCGTGTCGCCCGGCAAGACCGGGACGGCGGCCTGGCCGATGATGGCGCCCGCGTCGACTTCCGCGGAAACGAAATGCACGGTGCAGCCCGTAATCTTGACGCCGGCGTCAAGGGTGCGTTCCTGCACATGCAGGCCGCGGAACGCCGGCAGCAGCGAGGGATGGATGTTGATCAGCCGGCCGCGCCATTCATCAACGAAGCCGGGCGTCAGCATGCGCATGAAACCGGCGAGGCAGACATAGTCCACATTCGCCGCGCGTAAGCGTTCGGACAAAGCTGCATCGAACTCCTCGCGCGTTTCAAAATCGCGATGGTCGATGATCGCTTCGGTCACGCCGGCTTTGCGCGCATGGTCGAGGCCGGCGGCTTTTGGCTTGTTGGAAATGACGAGGACGACCTCGGCGGGATAATTGGGGTCCGCGCAGGCGTTTAGGATCGCTTTCAGGTTGGATCCGCGGCCGGAGATCAGGACGGCGAGTTTTGCGTTCGGCATGTTTTTCTTAGGCCCTTCGCACGTCGCCGATAATGCGCGCCGTTTCGCCCGCCTTGGTCAATTGCGCGACCACGTCGTCCGCATTTTCCGCCGCGCAGACGACAGCGCCGCCGATGCCGCAATTGAATGTTCGTCGCAAATCAGCGTCGCCAAGGCCGCCTTCACTGCGAAGCCAGTCGAACAAGGGCGGTAAGGCGAGGGCGGCGTCGTCCAACGCCGGTGCAAGCCCCTCTGGCATGACGCGCGGGAGATTGTCGGTCAGACCGCCGCCGGTGATATGAGCAAAGGCGCGGATCGCGCCGGAGCGAATGAGCGGCAACAACGGCTTCACATAGATGCGCGTGGGCGCCAGCAATGCATCGCCGAGCGACTTGGACGAATCAAACGGCGCCGGCGCGTCGAGCTTGCCGCCGCTGTCGCTGACGATTTTTCGGATCAGCGAGTAACCGTTGGAATGAGCCCCCGACGAAGCGAGCCCGATCAGCACATCGCCGGCGCTGACCCCCGACGGCAACAGGGCGCCGCGCTCCGCCGCGCCGACACAGAATCCGGCAAGATCGTACTCCCCATCCGCGTACATGCCCGGCATCTCTGCGGTTTCGCCGCCGATAAGGGCGCAGCCGGCCTGTCGACAGCCCTCGGCGATGCCGGAGACCACCGCTGCAGCGGTCTCTTCGAGGAGCGCGCCCGTTGCAAAATAATCGAGGAAAAACAGAGGCTCAGCGCCTTGGGCTAAGACGTCGTTTGCGCACATGGCGACGAGGTCGACGCCGATCGTGTCGTGCCGGTTTGTCGCGATGGCGAGCTTTAACTTGGTGCCCACGCCGTCCGCGCCGGAAACCAGAATTGGGTCGGAAAATCCCGCCGCCTTCAAATCGAAGAGGCCGCCAAATCCGCCCAGCGCCGCGTCAGCGCCCGGCCGGACCGTCGACTTCGCCAGCGGCGCGATTGCTCGCACCAGCCGATCTCCCGCGTCGATATCGACGCCCGCAGACTTATAGGCATTGCTCATGGCGCCTCTCCTAGAGCATTTTCCGACGAAGTGGGAACCGGTTCGTCGTAAGAAAATGCGGCAATGCAAAAATCCCGGAGCGACCCGGCGATTCAGATTGAACGGATGTTAGTTTTGACCGGTGATCCCTCGCCTGAAACGCCAACCGGTTATGGATTCTTTATTTTTCTTGAGCGCGTGAGCCGGCCATAGCCCAATTAAGGCCGTGCATGACGCGCTCTGGGCCACAGCCGGCGGCCCGGCGCAACTAAATGCTGCGAATGCGTGAAATGGGGTCGTTTCGGTGGGCGCTGAGGGCTATATTGCGCCTGCCGCGGGCGGGGCCGGCGGGCGAGCAGTCAGAGGTGAAAAATCGCTGTGATGGTGCGTTTCCTATCTATCCTTTCCGTCGTGATCATTGGTTGGGCGGCGTTGATACAGCCCGCGCTTGCCGTGGGCGAAGATGTATTTGTCGTGCCGCGGGTTGCGGTGCAGGCGCAGGCCGGGAGCGCCACGCAGGCCAAGGCCGCTGCGCAGCGAGACGGCCGCCGCCGCGCCATGGACATCCTGCTTCGACGCCTGACGGTGGAAGAGGACTGGCCGCGCCTGCCTGTCATGGGAACGCCGGAGGAGCCAGATTTCACCGATATTCTCGAAAACCCTGACAGCTTCCTTCAGCCCCAGACGGCGACGATTTCCGACGAAATGCTGGAGCAGCTTGAATCCGGGTTTGAAGTCTACAGCGAAAAAAGTTCATCAAAGACCTATCGCGCCTACATCACCTATCGGTTCAAACCGGATCAGGTGCGCAAGCTCTTAAAAGACGCGCAAATTCCCTATAGCGAGGCGCAAACGCGCACCGCCCTCGTCATCCCCGTGCTGCAGACCGGCAACGGCCTTTATCTCTGGGAAGAAAACAATCCCTGGATGGCGGCGTGGAAAGTGCGGCCCTACAACAACGAACTGACGCCGTTACTGGCGCCGCTTGGCGATCTTGAAGATTCAGCCAACCTTTCCGCACGGCAGGCCCTTGCCGCCGACGCGGATGCGCTCGCCGTAATTGCGGAACGGTATTCAGCGCCGCAAGTCATCGTCGCGCACGCCTTTTTGCAGCAACAAGATGGACAAGACAGATTACGCGTCCGCTTTATTAACGGCTATGTTGAGCGCCACGGCTTCGATACGGAACTCGACACGGGCGACGATCTTGCCGTCACCGATAGTCTCGTCGGGGCGGCCGAGCCTCAGGCGACACAATTGGGCCAAGCGCGCGTTGGCGAGATTGTCGCCGAGGCGTGGTTTTCGCAAGACTCAGGCAACTTTCCGACCCTTGCCGAGCGCGCAATCGAGGAAACGATTGCGAAATACGCAAAACCCTGGAAACAACGCACACTGATTGATCACACGGTGGCGGCGTTCCTCAATGTGAGCGCGATCTATAATTCAATCGGCGAATGGGGCCAGATACGTTCAGCCCTTACGTCGACGCCGCTCGTAAGCGCCGTTCAGGTGCGTGCGCTTTCACGAGGCGGCGCCGAAATGGTAATCCAGGCGTTCGGCGATCCTGAAAAGCTGGTGGTTGCGATGGACGCCCAGGGGCTCGTCATGTGGAGCCACGACGAAGATTATTGGACGATTGCAACGCCGGCGGCGGCGCAACGCTGGCAGGCGATCGAGCGGCGCGGGAGTTGGTTCGGGCTCAACGATGAAACCGTAACACCGGTTCATCCAGCGTCCTTTCCGGCCGAAGACGAATACTAGCGGGATGGCGCCAATCAGGGTGCGTGCAGCGTGAGGGATCAATCAGCGGCGCTAGACCGACGGCAGCGGGCGACCCAGCTTGTTCTGCCCTTGCCGAAGCTTGCGCCGCGCTATGATCGCGACGCCTTCCTGATCGCGCCTACCAACGAAACGGCCTGGCGCGCCGCCTGGGCGTGGCTTGAGTCAAGCGAAGCGAGCCTCATAATTTGTGGGCCCCCTGGCTCGGGCAAAACTCATCTGGCGACAATCCTGGCGAACCCTGACGGCGCTTTTTTTGACTGGCGTTCAAACTCGATTGCCGACGAAAAAAAAGAAAATGCGGTTGTTGTCCTCGACAATCTGCCTGCGGAGGATCCGCACGCGTTCCTGACCTTGTACGAGGAGTTTGTCGCCTCCGGCATTCGAACGGTGCTGGTTGGGCGCGGGCATCCGGGAGAATGGGCGATGGGTCTGAAAGACCTGCGCACCCGGCTTGAGGCGATCCCGCGCGCAAGCCTCGACCAGCCCGATGAAGCCTTGTTGCGTGCGGTGATTTCAAAGGGGTTCGGCGATCGGCAACTCACCGTCGACCCCGCGGTTATCGAGTATGCGGCCCCGCGTTTGCCGCGCACATTCGAGGCGGCGCTGGCGTTTGTTGAAACCGCCGATAAAGAAGCCGCGCGCCGTAAGAGAAAAATTACCGTTGGGCTGGCAAAAGAGATCGTAATGTCTTTTGATAATGCGCCTGCGACGCGTTGATGGCGGCGCATTTTCGATGAAATTCAAAGCAGGAGCGGCGAGTGGCCGGGGCAGATGATGCAGTAAGAGGCATGGAAGACGCCGGCGCCGCGGTTCGGACAATTGCCGCCGATGCGCCGGAGCGCTTCATCAACCGGGAACTGTCCTGGCTGTCCTTCAACATGCGCGTGCTCGAAGAAGCGTTTAACGAAAACCATCCGGTGCTCGAACGCCTTCGGTTTTTATCGATTTCGGCGAGCAACCTTGATGAGTTTTACATGGTGCGCGTGGCGGGGCTGCGCGGACAGGTGCGCGAAGGCGTTTCCGCACTCAGCCAGGAAGGTCTGACGCCGCAGCAGCAACTCAATCTGATCAATGAAAAGGCGCTTTCGCTTATCAACGAACAACAGCGCTGCTGGCGGGAGTTACAGCCATTGATGCGCGAGGCCGGCGTTATTGTATTGGATGACGAAGAGTTGACGGACGCCGATACGGAATGGCTGCAACAGGAATTCGACGCCAATATCTTTCCGATCCTGACGCCGCTGGCGCTCGATCCGGCCCATCCGTTTCCGTTTATTCCCAATCTCGGGTTCGTTTTGTGTTTCGAGATGGAGCGCCCGGACGGGCGGCCGATGCAGGCGCTATTGCCCGTTCCAAGCAAGATCGGGCGTTACATTCGCTTGCCGCAACAAAATGGCGAACTGCACGCCGGCAATACGGTCAGGTTCATTTCGCTTGAGCATGTGATTGTCCGTTTCATCGACAAGGTGTTTCCATCCTTCAAGATGATCGGCCATGGCGCTTTCACGGTCCTGCGCGACTCCGATGTTGAAATCGAAGAAGAAGCTGAAGACCTGGTGCGCGTCTTTGAATCGATGCTGAAGCGGCGCCGACGCGGCGACGTGATCCGCGTCAATTTCGAGGCCGCAACGCCCGAAACCATGCGCAACCTGATATCCGATCGCTTGCAGGCGACCCCGCAGGATATCATTCCGATTGACGGGTTTTTAGGACTTGCGCAAATAAACGAGCTTATTCCCGCCGACCGCCCGGATCTGCAGTTCAGGGCCTATGAACCGAGATTTCCCGAGCGCATACGCGAGCATGGCGGGGATTGTTTCTCGGCCATTCGCGCCAAAGACATCCTTGTTCATCACCCATATGAGTCCTTTGATGTCGTCGTTCAGTATCTGAAACAGGCGGCGGCGGATCCGAAAGTTGTCGCCATCAAGCAGACGCTTTACCGAACCTCCAAACAATCGCCGATTGTTGAGGCGCTGATTGAGGCCGCTGAAGCAGGAAAGAATGTTACGGCGCTTGTTGAGCTCAAGGCGCGCTTTGATGAGGAAGCCAATATTCGCTGGGCGAGGGCGCTGGAGCGCGCCGGCGTCAATGTCGTGTACGGATTTGTGGAGTATAAAACCCACGCCAAACTTTCTCTCGTCGTGCGGCAAGAGGCCGAAGGCGCGCGCACCTATACCCATGTGGGCACCGGCAACTACCATCCGATTACGGCAAAAATTTACACGGACCTTTCCCTGTTCACATGCGATCCGGCAATCGGGCGCGATGCGGCGAAAGTATTCAACTACATAACCGGTTATGCGGCCCCGTCGGCCCTGGAGAAATTCGCCATTGCGCCGCTCAACGCGCGCGAACGCATTCTCGAGCTGATCAACCGCGAAATCAAAAACGCCCGCAAGGGCAAGAAAGCGGCGATCTGGGCGAAGATGAACTCTCTCGTCGACGGCGTCATGATCGACAAGCTCTATGAGGCCTCGCAAGCGGGCGTTCGCATCGATCTTGTCGTCCGGGGCATATGTTGTCTGCGACCGGGCGTGCCCGGGCTCTCCGACAATATCAGCGTCAAGAGCATTGTCGGCCGTTTTCTGGAACATGCGCGCATATATGCATTCGGCGCGGGCGATGCATTGCCGAACGCCAACGCCACCGTCTATCTGTCATCGGCGGATTTGATGCCGCGCAACCTCAATCGGCGCGTAGAAGTGTTCTGCCCAATCGAAAACTCGACCGTCAGGCGCCAGATCCTGAATTACATCATGGTCGCCAATCTGAACGATGATGCGCAGAGCTGGATCTTGCAGCCCGATGGGGAATTCATTCGCGCCAAACCGTCCCGCAAAGCCGATGCATTCAACGTTCACACCTATATGATGACCAATCCGAGCCTTTCAGGTCGCGGCGGCGCCATCAAATACAATGCGCCGAAAGCTCTTCGGCCCCGCAAGTAACGCCATCGACGTGAATCGCGTAAATAGACCCAAAGCGAAGTCGACGGCCTATGCAGACGACGAAACCAGACGAGCAAAAGAAGAAGGCCCGGGTCGACCGTCCGGGCTATCGCGCCGTCGTCGATATCGGATCGAACTCGGTCCGGCTTGTTATTTTCGACGGGCCGGCACGGGCGCCCATAGCCATCTGCAACGAGAAGGCGCTGTGCGGTCTTGGTCGCGACGTATTGGATGATGGATCGCTTAATCCGGTTTCCGTTGAGGCTGCGCTGGCGACCCTCAAACGGTTTCGCATCATCCTCGCGGCTTATGGCAATCCGCAAACCCAGACCATTGCGACCGCGGCTGTCCGCGATGCAAGAGACGGCGAGGCGTTTGTCGTTGCGGTGCGCGATCTCGGTTACGACATCGATGTGATCTCCGGCAATGAGGAAGCCGAACTTGCGGCCCGGGGCGTTATTGCTGTTGAACCCGACGCATTTGGTCTTGCCGGCGACATGGGCGGCGGCAGTCTGGAGCTCGTTTCGATCAAAAAGGGCGAAACGGCCCATAGCGCCAGCCTGCCGATCGGACCGCTTTCGATCATGCGGGCGTCAGGCGGCGATCTATCGGCGTCCCGAAAGATGATCGAGAAAGCGCTCCATAGCGTAAAATTCCTGCGCCGGAACAAGTTCGACACGCTTTACGCAGTCGGCGGGGCATGGCGCTCGATCGCGCGCATTCACATGAATTTGAAACAATACCCGCTATCGGTGCTGCACCACCATGTTGTGCCGACCGAATCGGCGATTGAAGTTTGCGATCTTGTCGCCCGGCAAAGCCGGCGGTCGCTTGAAGTCATTCCCGGGATTACCCGTAAACGCATCGATACGCTGCCATTGGCGGCAATCGCCCTGAAAGCACTGCTGCAAACGATTGGCGCTAAACGAATGATCGTCTCCGCCGGCGGCGTGCGAGAAGGATTGCTCTATAACGCACTCAGCCCGGCGCAGCGGAAAACCGACCCCTTGCTGGAAGCGTGTCGTTTTTTCTCGCATCGATTTTCGCCGGATCCGCAGTTTGGCGCAGCCGCGCTTGGCGTTGTCGCGCCGCTTTTTGAGAACGATCCATCCGTCGATCCGCGCATTCTTAGGGCCGCTTCGGAACTCGTCGATATCGCCGCCTATTCCCACCCGGATTTGCGCGGGCGTCAGGCGTTTGACACCGCGCTCAGCGCGCCGTTTGTCGGCGTGAGCCATAAAGAACGCGTTTGGATCGCGCTGGCGCTTTATTGCCGATATTGTGGGCGAAACGCACCGCTGCCGAATGAAGCGGCGACCAGCCTGCTTGATTGGGACGACCAACAGGCCGCCGTTCGAACAGGGCTAGCCTTGCGCTTTGCGGCAACTCTCGCGCCGAAGTCTCCGTCGCTTCTTAAGGGGTGTACGCTGAAGAAAAAGGCGACCGGACTGGTTTTTGCAGCGCCCGCCAAGTTCGAACCCCTGATCGGCGAAACCCCGCGCAAGAGGCTTGAATCTCTTGCGGCGGCTTTTGAGCTTCCTTTGCTGCTGGACTTTCGCGGCTGACGGACCAAGGCGCAAAAAAAAGGCCGCTATTCTTGCGAATAGCGGCCGCTTTGTCGTCTTAGCCGAAGCCCCTAGAGGTCAACGCGCAGCTTGAAGTAATAGTAGCCGCCGTTGAAGCCCGCGGGAGCGATCGGCGGATACTGCGCGCCGGCAACGCCAGCGTTCGCCGCGCTAAGCGGGTCCGGATAGGAGTCGAAAATGTTTTGCGCGCCGGCAATGATTTCAACATTTTCGAGGATGTTGTAGCCAAACTCAAGGTCGATCGGGAACTGAGCGCCGCCATCATGAGGCAAGTCGCAGAACCCGGCCGCCGCGTCGTTAATGGCGTCGAGATGGCATTCGAAGAACGAGCCATAGTAGTTAAGGCGCAATAGCGCGCGCGCCGCGCCCTGGAAGTGGTTGAACGTTAAGTTCCCCCGCGTGCGCGGAATTGTGTCTTCGAGTTGCCGTTGACGGCCGAGGCTCAACGGCGCGGCGCCGCTAAGCCCGCGATCCGTGACCTTGGTGTCAGTCCAGTTAAACGCCAACGCAGCCGTCGTGTTCGAACCCTGATAAAGTTCGAAATTTGTGCTGGCGACAACGTCGATCCCCTGCGTGCGGGTGTCGAACGAGTTGGTGAAGAAGCCGAAGCTCGCCAGGTCTTCCGAACCAGCGAAATCTGCAGCGTTGAGAACGCCGCCGGCGTCAAGCAGGTTCAGGACCTGGCTGGTCGATGAATTTGGCGGAACCACAATGCTGTTTTCGCCGGCAACCTCGACCAATTCAGCAAAGAAATCCTGCTGATCGGAAATGGCGATGCGACCGTCCACATTGATGCGGAAATAGTCGATTGTCATATCGATATCGCCAAGGCTGAAACCGACGCCAGCGGTGAAGTTCTTCGACTCTTCAGGTCCGAGCGTCGGACGAACGCCGGTGTCGAGCTCAAGCCGGTCGGCAATAAACTGACCGGCAGCGCTTGAAAGCGGGATCGTACCCTGATCCTGAAGCATGCTGCCGCTAAACTGCGTCGTGATGTTGGTCACGTTCGCCTGACCGCCGGTCGGTGCGTGGAAACCTGTCGAATAGGTCGAGCGCAAGACGACGTTGTCATTGAAGTTATAGAGCGCGCCAACTTTCCAGTTCAGCGTATCGCCAAAGGAGTCATAGAAGTCTTCGTATCTGACGGCCCCTTGCAGCGTGAACTGGTCGGTCACGTCGGTTTCGACTTCCGCGTAAATCGCATAGTTCTTTTGCGAATTTTCACCGGCGCTTGCAGCCGTAAAGCCGCCAAAGCCGTTTGAACTGGACGAGAAGCCCTGACCGCCAGGATACGCCGTGCTTGGCGCGGAAAGCGGGCCAATGGCAAATGACGCGTCATCGCCTGCAACGATCTCAAAGTTCTCATTCCGATGCTCGCCGCCGAATGAGAAAATAATGTCCGAGGCGAACATGTCATTCTCGATTGCGTAGGAGAAATCGGCGTTGAAGTTGTTGTCGGTCTGGATGTAGGCGCCCGGGTTAAACGATGTGGGCGTTGCCGGACCGAGCGATGCGTTGATGGTGTTCCTGATAAAGAACACGACCTCGCTTTGACCATAGGTATAGCTGAAATCGTAGGTCAAATTGCCAAGAGCGCCGCGGAAGCCGGCAGTGACAGACTGGTCCGTCAGTTCGCCGCCGAACCGGGGCGTGAAACCGCCCGGGAACAATTCAACGAATGAGAAACAGTTTGCGTCGCCCACGACCGATGCGAGGATCGTCGGATCCGGGATCAATCCGCCGCCGCCGGTCAGAGGAATGCCTGCGGGGCAGTCGCCCGTGTCGTTGACGGAGAGATCGCCCACGCGCACGGAGGCAACGTTGTCCATGTCGAGGTCAGCCGGATCGAGCATGCCGTCATCAGGATCAACCATAGGCCCGGCGAAAACGCCGCCGCGATTTGTCGGGTTACGGAAAAAGAACCCGCCCTCGGTCTCGCGCTCGGACATGTTGGCGAAAGCGTAAGCTTCGAATTGTTCCGAGAACGGAATGGCTGAGTTGACAAAGATAGAATAGTCGTTGCGCAATTCCGGTTGTCCCCAGATTTGCACATGATCGGCTGTGATCGTGTTCACATTGACGCTGGCGACGTCGGTGTTGCCGGCGGCAATGAGCGCGGCCGCATCGGCGCGCTGCACCGAGCGGTCAGTCGGATCTGTCTCGCCGTATTCGCCGCTGATATTCAAGAACCCGCCTTCGCCAACGGGAAGAGGCAGTCCGATATTTGCGGAAATCGAATATTGATCGCCGTCGCCTTCGTAGGTCTGGCCCCATTCGGCTTCAAACGAAGCGCCGTCGGAAGAATCTTTGAGGACGAAGTTGATCACGCCGGCAATGGCGTCCGAGCCGTATTGCGATGCGGCGCCGTCGCGAAGGACTTCAACCTGTCGAAGCGCGATCGCCGGAATTACCGAAATGTCCGCCCCTTGCGCGCCGTCGGAGATGCCGCCGCCGAGGAAGGAGATGACCGCGGCGCGGTGCCGGCGCTTGCCGTTAACAAGAACAAGGGTTGAGTCCGGGGCGAGGCCGCGAAGGTTCGCCGGGCGAATGATCGTCGCCGCATCGGAAATCGGATAGGTGTTCACATTGTATGAGGGGACCGACGTTCTCAGGATGTTCTGAATGTCGTTGTCGCCCTGATTGAGCACTTCGTCGTCGCTGATGACGTCGACCGGGGCCGGCGTATCCGCAGCCGAACGCTGCGCGCGGCGCGTGCCGACTGTGATGACGACGTCCTGCGAACCGTCGTCAGCGCCGTCGTCCTGGGCGAGAGCAGGCGTTCCGGTAAACGCGCTCGCCATCACGATGGCGCCGATTGCTGTCGAATACTTCAGCATCCGCTTGGTCATATTATTCCCTCTCATTTTGATTCTTTTTTTGCGTGCGCCGTCTGAGCCGCGCGCAAAACTCACGCTATGCTGTTCGTTATTGGCTGCAAATGCTTTGAACTGTTGTTTTGCAGCTCGATTCGGCCGCGTTATGTTACAGACGTGTCAGAATCCTGTTTGCGACAGAAATATAATAGCGATTTCAAAGGGCTAATACTCGTGATGACTGCTGTTAACCTTGTCGCAAAATTGCAACATGCGGTTAGATTTCATAATCGCAAGGTTAGCGAACCTGCACGCCGAGGAAAAAGCATCGGCTTTCTGCTCAATGAAGCCTAGGACGAAATACGGATTTCCCGCGGCGATCTCGATTGTCGTTGCGAATATGATCGGCACCGGCGTCTTCACGTCCCTTGGCTTTCAGCTTCTGGGGATAACGTCGCCATTCGCGATCCTCTGTTTGTGGGCGCTTGGGGGCGTTGCGGCCTTCAGCGGCGCAATCTGTTACGCAGAACTTGGCGCGGCGTTGAAGCGGTCAGGCGGCGAATACGCTTTTTTGGCGAAGATCTTTCATCCTGGCGCCGGTTTCATATCGGGCTTTATTTCCGCCAGCATTGGCTTCGCGGCGCCGACGGCGCTCGCCGCCATGACCTTTGCGGCCTATCTCACTGCGGCGATCGCGCCAGCCGCTGGCGTAGGCCTAAGAAGCGTCATCGCCATTGCGCTCATCGTCGCGCTCGCCGTCATCCACGGGTCGCGCCGGCGGGCCAGCGGATCGTTGCAGACGGCGTTCACAGCCCTGAAAATCGCCGTCATTATTGCGTTTTGCGCGGCTGCATTTTTCTTCAACGCCGATGCGCATCCGATAGATTTTCTGCCTCGTCGGGGCGACAGCGGCGTCATTGCCAGCGGCGGATTTGCGGTTGCGCTGATCTATGTCAGTTTCGCCTACACCGGGTGGAATGCAGCAACCTATCTCACCGGCGAGATCGAAAAACCCGAACGCAATCTTCCGCTCATTCTGGGCGCCGGCGCGGTGATCGTCGCAACACTCTATGTTGCGCTTAACGCTGCGTTTCTGCTTGCCGCGCCCATGGAGGCGCTCGCGGGAAAAATCGAGGTTGGGTTTATCGCAGCCGTTCACATGTTCGGCGAGAGGGCCGGGGCGTGGACCGCGTTCATCATGGCGACGCTGCTCGTTTCGACAGTCAGTGCAATGACGATAGCGGGTCCGCGCGTTTTGCAGGTGATCGGCGAGGACTATCCCTTATTTAAAAGTCTCGCCAAGGTGAACGCTGATCGTATTCCGCGACGTGCGATTTTTTTCCAATCCACGCTGGCCATCTTATTCATTATTACCGGCAGCTTTGAATCGATTCTTGTTTTTGCCGGATCTCTGACTGCGCTTAACAGTTTTGCCGCAGTCATCGGCCTTTACGTGCTTCGATGGCGCAAACCGGATTTGCCGCGCCCCTATCGCGCATTCGGCTATCCGATAACGCCTGCGATCTATTTGTGCGTTACCGGATGGGCGCTCGTTTACACGCTGACGACGCGTCCGGTGGAGGCCGTATTTGTGATCGGCGTCATCGCCGCGGGGGCGCTGCTTTATTGGTTCGCCTCCTCACGCCGCCCGGACGCCAAATCAGAGCTTCAGGATTTCGACCGAACTGTTTGAAAGTTTTAAGGCAAGCTCGCCGTTCTTAAGGCTAATTGCGAGGTCGCCGAACACCTCTCTTCGCCACCCCTTCATCGCAGGCACATCGTCATATTCGCCGCGAGCGAGAGCTTCGAGATCGGCGCCCGATGCAATCAGTTTCGGCGCCACGTCAAACTGATCGCATTGACGCTTTAACAGCACCTTTAACAGGTCCACCACATCGGCGGGCGGCTTTTGGCGGTCCGGTTTAAAAACATCCGGAAGCTCTTCGCGCGGGATCTTCACGCCTTCGCCGACGGCTTCAAGAATGGCCGTCCCTGAAGAGGACCGTTCGTACCCGTTTGGAATGGAGCGCGCGCGGGCCAGTTCCTTCGCGGAGGTCGGCTGTAGCCGCGATAATTCGTAAATGGCCTCGTCTTTGAGAATGCGACTGCGCGGAACGTCCCGGGCGTGCGCTTCGCTTTCGCGCCATTCAGCGAGTTTCATCAGGGGGCCGAGTTCTCTCGGTTTGACGCCGCGGAGCCGCAGACGTCGCCAGGCCTCTTCCGGTTTGACGTAGTAGAGCTCCGCATTAAGCAACGCCTGCATTTCTTCCTCGACCCAGTGCTCTCGGTCCGCGGCGCGCAGCTTGTCTCGCAGGATCGGATAGGCGTCGCGAAGATGGGTCACATCGGAAAGGGCGTAGGCAAGTTGCGCATCGGTGAGGGGTCTGCGCGCCCAGTCGGTGAATCGCGACCCCTTGTCGATTTTCGCTTTCACCAGCGTGCGCATCAGCGGCTCATATCCGATTTGGTCGCCGAAGCCGCAGGCCATCGCTGCGATCTGCGTGTCGAAAAGCGGCGACGGCACATCGGCGGCGAGGCGATAAAAGATTTCAATGTCCTGCCGCGCAGCGTGGAAGACTTTTGTGACGTCCGGTTTCTGCAAAACGTCGAGCAGGGGGGTCAGATCAAGTCCATTCGACAAAGGATCGATGATGGCTTCCGTATCGTCGGCGGCGACCTGTACCAGGCACAAGATCGGCCAGAAGGTTTTCTCGCGCATGAACTCGGTGTCGACCGCAATAAAGGGTTTCCCGCTGAGTTCAGCTGCGAAGGCGGCAAGTTCGGACGTTTCTTCAATAATACGCATGAACGCGCGTTCTATCAGCGCCGCCTCAGGGCGTCATCCGAAAAGACGGCGAAAATCGCCGCAGGGCTTCTTTTGGGTCACAGCGGAACGCTGCTCGCTAAGGTTGTGAGGGCTCTCACAATCGCGGCGGGAGAGTATTTCCGGGTTCAAAAAAAAACCTCCGCCCGACGGCGGAGGTTTTCATTCGTGAAGATAGCTGACGCCTACTTGCCGCAGTAACTTTTCAGCGCCTGAGGCGACATGGCGACCGGCCGGCTGGTCAGTTCCGCGCAAGCTGCTGCTTTTTGCTCAAGCATAGGATCGCGCGGCGACAGGGCCGTCAATGTTGCGCCGAAGAGTTCTTCGAACGGCGATTTTTTCACATAAGGCGGCGAAACGAGTTTCCAGTCATCACCCTCGGTGCCGATTTCGCCGGCGATATAGCTGAGGGTTTCCTGATAGTTTTTCAGATCGTCGATATAGCCGCGATCCTTCGCCAAATCGTCGGCGAAGATCATCGCGCCATACTCATTGACCAGGCGATCGCGATCGACCGGCCGGTTGGAAACAACATGCTCGACGAAGTGATCGTAATAGAGCTGAGCGCTTGCATTCAAAAGTTCGCGCTCGCGATCGGTCATCGGCCGCCAGGGATTGCCAAGATCCTTGCCAAGGCCAGCGCCGAGAAATTCTGTTTTGACGCCGCCGCGGGTTTCAACGCCGCCGCCAAAGAGGCCTGCGTCAAGGGCGACCGGATCGTCAAAATACATCCAGTTGCCGAAATTTACGCCAACCGAGCCGATAATGCTGCCTGAGTCAGCAAAGATTTTGTCAGCTGCCGCCGTCGACCACACGCCGCCGGAAGCGGAAAAGGAATCGACATAAGCGACGACCGGTTTGCCGGCTTCCTTGACCGCCAGCACGCCGTCGTGGATCGCTTCGCTGCCTACGATCGAGCCGCCAGGCGTTCGGACGAACATCATCACTGCTTTGATGTCGTCATTCTTTGCCGCTTTGAGCAGCTGTTCCTTTACGGCGTATCCGTAGGTGACTTCGGCGACAGAGGCGAAGAAGCCCGAATCGCCCGTTTCATGAGAGAGGATCGGGCCGATGATATTGACGCGCATGATCGCGTTTTCACTGTCTTCCTCGCCGTATAAATGATCGGATGTCGGCTCTTTTTCTTTGCCTTTACCGCCGCCGCCGCCGGCAGCGCCCGCCGCGCCGATAACGCCGGCCCCGCAGGAAACAAGCGCAATAATGAGAATGCCGCCGACGATCATCTTGATCACCATGCGCACGAGGTCAGTCAAAAGTGGTGGTCTTTCGGCCATATGTCGCCCCTCCATTATGGTTAACCGGCACTCTATGTAGGGGGGTGTGGCGGCCGACAAAAGGCCATGTCGCCGCAAAAATGAGCCAATTCGTCGTTGAATGCGGGCAAAAGGCGGGAAAGGCGCGCCCAATGCGCTGTTCGGGCTTGACAGGACCGGGGTCGGTTGCCAATCGGGCGCCTCTTTCCCGGCGCTTCTACCGAACCAAAACTCAGGGGTAATTCATGCACGCCTACCGGACCCACCATTGCGGCCAATTGCGTAAAAGCGATGTTGGCGAGACCGTTCGGCTGTCTGGCTGGGTGCACCGCAAGAGAGACCATGGCGGGCTTTTGTTCATCGACCTGCGCGATCACTTCGGATTGACGCAGTTGGTGGTTGAGCCGGAAATGGCGTTCTTTTCCGAGGTTGAGCATATTCGCCAGGAAAGCGTCATTCGGGTTGAGGGCGCGGTGATTGAACGGGGCGCCGACGTCGTCAATTCAAACCTGCCTACTGGCGAGATTGAAATCCGCATTCAGACCTTCGAAGTTTTGTCGGAAGCGGACGAACTCCCGTTGCCGGTTTTTGGCGAGCCGGAATACCCCGAAGACATCCGGATGATGCACCGTTATCTCGATCTTCGTCGGGAGACGCTGCACCGGAACATCATGCTGCGATCTGCTGTCATTCGCGAAATCCGCAGCGGCATGGAAGAAAGAGGCTTTACGGATTTCCAGACGCCGATCCTGACGGCGTCCTCGCCCGAGGGCGCGCGCGACTTTCTTGTGCCGTCGCGTTTGCATCCGGGCAAGTTCTACGCGCTGCCGCAGGCGCCGCAGGTCTTCAAGCAGTTGATCATGGTTTCGGGTTTTGACCGTTATTACCAAATCGCGCCGTGCTTTCGCGACGAAGATGCGCGTGCTGATCGGTCGGCTGGCGAATTCTACCAACTTGATCTCGAGATGAGCTTCGTCGAACGCCAGGACGTGTTCGATGCGGTCGGACCGGTGACGCAAAACACATTTGCAAAATTTGCAGGCGACCGCGCGGTTACAAGTTATCCGTTCCCGCTTATTCCGTTCGATGAGGCGATGCTGAAATACGGCACGGACAAACCGGATCTTCGCTGCCCGATCGAAATGCAAATTGTCTCCGACCATTTTCGTGGGTCAGGCTTTAAAGTTTTCGCCTCGATTCTCGACGCCGATCCGTGTCACGAAATTCGCGCTATTCCGGCGCCCGGCGGCGGCAGCCGCGCCTTTTGCGACCGCATGAACAGCTGGGCGCAAAAACAGGGTCTGCCCGGCATGGGCTACATGATCTTTGACGAAAACGAAGTGAAGGGCCCGCTGGCGAAGAACATCGGACCGGAGCGTTCGGAAGCCGTGCGCGCGCAACTTGGCGTCAAAGCGGGCGATGCGGCGTTCTTCCTCGCCGGCAAGCCGGAAGAATTCCTGCCCGTCGCCGCGAAAGCACGCGTTCTCATTGGCGAAGAAATGGGCGTAACCGACAAGGATCGGTTCGAGCTTTGCTGGATTGTCGATTTTCCAATGTTTGAGTGGGACGAAGAACGCAAGAAAGTCGAGTTCGGACACAATCCGTTTTCGATGCCCCAGGGCGGACTTGAGGCGCTTGAAGCCGCCTCGAGCGACGAAGAAAAACTCGGTCTCAAGGCTTTCCAGTATGATCTCGTCTGCAACGGCTATGAGCTTGGCTCCGGCGCGATCCGGAATCACCGCCCGGACATCATGTACAAGGCGTTCGAGATCGCCGGTTACGGCAAGGAAGTTGTCGAGGAACAATTCGGCGGCATGTTGAATGCGTTCCGCTATGGCGCCCCGCCTCATGGCGGCTGCGCCCTCGGTCTCGAACGCATCGTCATGCTGCTTGCGGATCAGGAAAACATTCGCGAAGTGACCATGTTCCCAATGAACCAGCAGGCGGAAGATCTCTTGCTCGGCGCCCCCGCAACCGCTTCGCAAGAGCAGCTCAAAGAGATTCATGTCCGCATCGCGCCGCCGATTGTCGAGAAAAAATCCTGACTGCAAAAAAGTTTGGAGGGGAGGGTTTTCCCTCCGTCGAAAAATGCTATGCGGATTTCGCCTCAGGGGAGTTAATGAGGCAATTTGTAAAATTGCGAGACCCCTGGAGTAGTACATGATATCGATCACGAGCGACTTTGATCACGGGAATATTCACGTGGTCAGCTCGAGCAATCCCGCCGACATTGAACTGGAAATCAAACCAGACGGTGCGGCGGATTTCTATCAATGGTTTAACTATCGCGTCGACGGCGCCGCGGGAACGCCGCTCGCGATGCGCATACGAAATGCCGGGGGCGCATCCTACGCCATGGGCTGGGATGGATACCAAGCGTGCGCATCCTATGATGGCGAAAACTGGTTTCGCGTCGATACGTCATACGACGATGGCGTCCTGACCATTCGCCACGCGCCCGAGCAGGATACGGTGCGCTACGCTTATTTTGCCGCTTATCCTCACGAGCGCATTGCGGCGTTTGTCGAGCACGCGAAATCTCAATCGACATTACATTATGAATGTCTCGGCGAGAGCCTCGACGGCCGCGCGATAGATTGTTTCCGCACAGGAACGGGTCCCCTAAAATTTTGGATCATTGCGCGCCAGCATCCGGGCGAAACCATGGGCTCGTGGTGGATCGAAGGCTTTTTGCCGGAGATTGCCGGCGACGGGGAGGCGGCGAAAAAACTACGCGACGCCGCGACCCTTTACATCGTCCCTTGCATGAACCCTGACGGGGCCGCGCGCGGTCATCTGCGCACGAATGCCGTCGGCGTCGATCTTAATCGCGCCTGGCGCAATGCATCGATGGAAAAGAGCCCGGAAGTCTATGTCGTTCGCGACAGGATGCGCGAAACCGGCGTTGATTTGTTCCTCGACGTCCATGGCGATGAAGCAATCCCGAACAACTTTCTTGACAGCGCCAATGGAATTCCTTCCTGGAATGACGCTATGGCGGCGCGCTTCGACCGCTTTTCATCGCTGCTTCTCGACATCAGCAACGATTTTCAGACCAAGGACGGATATCCGCCGTCGCCGCCGGGCAAGGGCAATCTCGACATCGCCAACAAATACGTTGCGGAGACCTGGGGCTGCCTTTCGATGACGCTGGAGATGCCGTTCAAGGATGCGAACGTGAACCCGCAGCCGGAAGTCGGCTGGTCGCCTGAGCGTTGCCGCAATTTTGCGCGTGAGCATGTGCTGGCGATGGCGGGGGTTTTGGACGTTCTTTAAAGTCCGTCATCCCGAGCGCAATGCATTACGTAGTGATGCGTTGCAGACACGGGACCGCTTTCAATCTTGTTGTACGAGATCCCGTGTCTGCGTCGCAGCATTCCATGCCGCAACACGCACGGGAAGACGAACAGTTATACAACGAAGGTTCGCTGATCTTCTCTTCCCATTGCGAGCAGGAACGGATCGTCCTTCTGACGCGCGCTGAAGTCCGCCTTTGACGCAATGCCGTGCCAGCTATGGCGGATCAGTTCCTGCGCGATCGGCGCGCCGAGGGTCGATCCCGGGCCGGCGAGGATCAAAACGTCCGGCGCAAATTCCTTGATCGCGACCTCGACCGATTTTGAAAAGTCGTAGGTCTCAACGATCTGATGGCCAAGCGTATACTGATAAAGCGCGTCAACATCCGTTGCCCCCGGCGTCCAGACGGCGCCGCGCCCGTCGATCATGGGAACGGCGGGGGTCTCGAACATGTCTGCGGGCAGGGCTTCAAAGGCGGCCTCGGAAACATGGGTCAGCAAGGGCGTATGAAACGCTGCGTGACGGGCCAGGCGAAACGGATAGCGCTCTTCGGCCGGCGGCAATGACTTTTCCATCGCCGCCATGCCGGCTTCATCGCCCGCAAGCACCGCCATGCCGCCAAGCCTGATCGAGAGATACGCGTCACCGTCGGTTTTGCCCGCGTGGAGCGCATCGGCAATCGCCTTTTCACGTTCTTGGGACGGGCGCCAGTCTACATCGACAAAGGGATAGATAAGCTGGCCGCCGACGCCGTTTTCTTCCATCAGCGCGCCCATCGTATCGACGAGGCGGATGCCGTTCGCTTCGTTCACGGCGGAAGCTGCAGCCAGCGTGAGATACCAGCCGAGTGAGTTTCCGCAGACGGCGGAGATTTCAAAACCATCGCGATTGATCGAGGCAAAATCGGCCAGCGCGCATGTATAGATCAGCGCCGACGCATTAATACTCGAGGCGTGGCGGCTCGCTGCGTAGCTTTTGGCGTTGTCGAGATCGGACACGGGCGTCCGGTTGTGCGCCGAGCGCCATTCGTCGACCCCTGCAATGAAATCCCGCTTGTCGCCGTGATGGCGGGCGAGATATCGGAGTTCCTCTTTGCCGTATGTTCCCCGGCCCGGAAATATGACGACGGCGGATTTTTTCATTCCGCGGCCCGTTTGTCATTGATGCCAAGAAGACCCAGCACAGTTGTGCAGATTGATTCTTCGCTGACGAGAACTGTATCGGCCGCCGGCCCTAACGGAATGAAAGTGTCTTCGCCTGAGATACGCTTCAGATTGTAGGAAAGGCCGTGATCGGCAAATTGCGCGATGATCTCTTCCGCCGGTCCGCCGGTTTTTCGGCATTCATCGACGATAAGAACGTTTCGCCGGCTGCCGATAGCGTCGATAATCGCATCGATAGGCAGCGGCGTCAGCCAGCGCAGATCGATGATCCGGGTTGAAACGCCCGCGTCTTTAAGGCGGTGGGCGGCGCGTTGGGACAGATAGGTTCCGTTCCCGTAGGTGATGATGGCGAGGTCGCGGCCGTCGCCGATGATGTTAGGCTCGCCAAACGCCGCCGCGCCGTCAATGTCGTCAAAGACTGCGGTCATCGCGCCGTCGCCCTCGACGATGTCCTTGGTCCCGTAAAGCGCGATCGGTTCGAGAAACACCACGACGCGGCCTTCTTCGCGCGCAAGGCGGAAGGCTTCACGCATCATGCGTACGGCCTCTGCGCCGCTTGACGGACAGGCGAGAATAACGCCGGGAATATCGCGGAATACGGCGACCGAATTGTCATTATGAAAGTGCCCGCCAAACCCTTTCTGGTAGGCAAGCCCGGCAATGCGAACGACCATCGGGTTCGCATACTGACCATTGGAGAAGAACGACAATGATGCGGCTTCTCCGCGAAGCTGGTCTTCTGCGTTGTGGACGTATGCGAGGAACTGAATTTCGGGGACGGGTATGAACCCGTTATGGGCAAGGCCGATGCCAAGCCCGAGGATCGATTGTTCGTCGAGCAGGGTGTCAAAAACCCGCGCCGGTCCGAATTTCTGCTGCAGTCGGGTTGTCGCGCCGTAAACACCGCCTTTCCTCGCCACATCCTCGCCAAAGACGACAATGTTGCGGTCCTTTTCCATCTCTTCGGCGAGAGCGAGAGAAATCAGCCGCGACAGATGCTGCGGCTCGCGCTTGGCGCGCGAATCATCCGGGGCCCGGTCAAGCATTTTCGCCGACCGCCGAACGGTCATTTGCTTGGGCGGCGCGAGGGGCGCGGTAACTTCCTTCGCTGATGAAAGCTTCGGGCGATCACAGGCCGCTTCCATGGCGCGCTCGACCCGCGCCGAAATGTCCGCATAAAGCGTTTCGATGTCGGTGAGCGAAGCGCCGGTTTCTTCCATCAAACGACGCGCGGAATGGAGAAGCGGGTCCTGGTCGGCCTCGGCGTTAATTTCCGCCCGGTCGCGATAGCCTGTTTCGATATCGGATCCGGCGTGCCCCATCAGACGCACTGTGCGCATATGCAGGAACACAGGTTTGCGCGCGCCTCTTGCGCATCGCTCGGCCTCGCGTCCGGCGCGAACGGCGTCGACAATGTCGCGGGCGTCGCCGGAAACATAGCGGAGACCCGGGCGGGCGGCGTAATTTGCTGCGACCCAACCTTCCGGCGTTTTGACTGAGATGCCGATGCCGTTGTCTTCGCAGGCGAAGATGAGAGGCAACGGCAATCCGCGATAGGCGGTGAGGGCGGCGGCGTTGATCGCCCCTTGCGCTGTTGAATGGTTTGCTGAGGCATCGCCGAAACTGCAATAGACGACGCCGTCAAGCGGGATGGCGGCGTCCGGTTTTTTCTGCGTTCGCGCAAGCGCCACAGAAAATGCAGCGCCCATGGCCTTCGGAAGGTGCGAGGCAATGGTGCTCGTTTGCGGCGGAATAGAAAGAGGTTTCGATCCAATGACTTTATGGCGTCCGCCGGAGATCGGATCTTCCGATGACGCAACGAAAGAAAGCGCCATATTCCAGATCGGCGTTTCACCCGGGGTTCGGCGCGCGCGTTCCAGATAGAAGGCGCCGCTGCGATAATGCAGAAACGCCATGTCGTCGACGCGCAACACATGGGCGAGGGCGGCGTTGCCTTCATGGCCTGAGCTGCCAATGGAATAAAAGCCCCGTCGTTCCGCACCGAGGCGTCGCGCCTGTAAATCGAGGGCGCGGCTTGTGAGCTGACTTTCAACGATGCCGGTAAGGGCTGTTCGCGATAGGCCGGCGTCATCAAGGCGCGCAGCGGTAAGCGCCGCGGGTATGCGACCCGCTTTCAGTCGTTCCAGAAATCCGTCGGAAGCCGCGCCGATCGCACCGGCCATTATTGTATTCCCGTTTTGCTAGTTTACCCTGTAGGGGTTCGGGCGCCTCCATACCATCCGCGTCGTCTTTTCCAAGTGGGGATAGTCTCCTTTGCCAAAAACACCGCCAATGCCTGCGTTCGGGGCGCCTCTGCCCGCGGCCCATCCCAGCGATGAAACGATCGCCCTCTTATGGCGGCGGCGCTCAACGCCGGCCGATTTCCTTGGGGCTCCGGGACCGGACGCTGAAACCCTGAAGGCGATTTTGACCATCGCGGCCCGGGCGCCGGATCATCGTCGAGTGACCCCATTCCGTTTCGTCGTATTTGAAGGCGAGGGCCGGAAGCGGTTTGGAGAGGCCCTGGCCGACGCGTTTGTCAAAGACAATCCCGAGGCCGAACAGCGCCGGATCGAATGCGAACGCAACCGTTTCATGCGTGCGCCGACAGTTGTCGCAGTAATTTCAAGTCCGAACCCGGATCACAAAACTCCTCTTTGGGAACAGACCCTTACCGCCGGCGCCGTCTGTCAGAACATGCTGATTGCCGCCAGCGCCTATGGCTTTGCGGCGCAGTGGATTACCGAATGGTACGCCTATCACGATGAAATTCGCGAGGCGCTGACGCTCAGCAAGGACGAACAAGTGGCGGCCTATATCTATATCGGTTCCGCAAAAGAGGATCCCAAGGAGCGGGCGCGACCGGTTATTGAAGATATTGTGACACGATTTTCGTAGGGTCACGTGGTCGTGACCGCGCTCGCGCTGTCTGCAGCTCCCTGCTAAACATGGTTGGTCGATGGAAAGGGAAATCAAATGATCCGTAATCTGAACCTGACGGCGGCGCTCGCAGCCGGAATTATTCTTTGTGCAAGCGGCGTGGCGAGCGACAGTCAGGCGGCGGACGCGGCCGCTGCTGTTTCCGGTGAATACAAAACCGATTACAAACACCGCTACATCACCTTTAGCTATGATCATTTTGGTTTGTCTCAACCGCTCCTGCGCTGGCGCAACTGGAAAGGCGTGCTTGACTGGAATGCGGAAAACCCAGTTGCCTCAAGCGTTTCGGTGAGGATTGACGCGGCCTCCATCGACAGCGGCGTCGATGAATTTGACGGGCATTTGAAGGATGAGCATTTTTTCGACGTTGCAAATCATCCGACGATCACGTTCGTCAGCACCGCTCTTGAGCAGACCGGAGAAAATACCGGGACGATGACCGGTGATCTGACTATCAAGGGTCGTACGAAATCAATTACGCTCAACGTGCAGATGAACAATGCGTTTTATGATGCGCGCCGCAAGCAGCACAAAATCGGTTTTTCGGCGACAGGCCTCGTCATGCGGTCCGACTTTGGCGTTGATGCGTTCGCGCCGAATGTCAGCGACGAAGTGGCGCTGAAGATCGAAGCCGAGTTCATTAAGCCAGACGCCGAATAAATTATGGGTTCGGCGCGGTACAGCACCGTCGCGGTCGCCCTGCACTGGGCGATCGCGATTTTGTTGCTGGCGCAGATCGCCGGCGGGTTTTACATGCACAACCTGCCGAATTCGGCGCCGATGAAGTTCGACCTGTATCAACTGCACAAATCCTTCGGGCTATCGATTTTTGTACTGACGCTTTTAAGGCTCGGCTGGCGTTTGACCCACAGACCGCCGCCTCTGCCGGACGCGATGCCGGGCTGGCAGAAACTGGCCGCCCGGGCGACTCACTGGGCGTTCTATTTTCTGCTGGTCGCAACGCCCCTCGTGGGGCTGGCGATTGTGTCGGTGTCGCCGAAAGACATTCCAACCGGATGGTTCGGCCTGATATCCGTACCGCATCTTGGATTTCTTGATCCCGGCGTCGACCCGGCGGCGACGGAGCACAGTTTCATCGAGTTTCACGAGATGCTGGCCTACGCCATTCTCGGATTGCTGGCGCTTCATGTGGCGGCGGCGCTGAAGCACGGGTTTTTCAACCGGGACGGCGTCCTGCGATCGATGGCGCCGGGCGCAGCAGCGCTTATCGTTGTTTTCTTGATCTTTGCGGGCCTGGGCGCTGGAGCGCTCGCTTATCTCACCGGCAAGTCGGCGCCCGCACCCGTCGCCGCGGCGCCGATTGCTGACGAAACCGCGCCTGCAACTGAAGAGCAGCCGGATCAAACAGAACCTTCGCAAGAGGCGCAGCCGGACCAAGATGAAACGGAAGCGGCCGTTGTCGAAGCTGAGGTCGCGGAGCCTGAAGCAGCATCTGAAATCACGGAGCCGGAACCAGCAATGGAAACCATCGCACCGGCGGCTGAAGCGACATACGGTCCATGCGGCGCAGGAATTGCCGAGAATTGGACAGTCGACAAAGCCAATAGCGCGTTGCGTTTTGTCGGCGAAGAAAATGACCGACGATTTGAAGGCGCCTTTTCAGACTTTGCCGTCGAGATTGCGTTTGATGAAAACAACCTGGCGCAGTCCTGGCTTCGGGTCGATGTCAATACGGCGTCTGCGACGACAGGCGATCAGTTGATTGATTCAACGCTGCCGGGGCGTGAATGGTTCGACGTCAAAGAGCATCCCGCGGCGACGTTTCAATCCTGCGACATTCGAAAGACCGGCGACGGCGCCTACGCTGCGCACGGTACGCTTGCGATAAAGAACATCGAACAGGCGGTCGTTCTTCCCTTTACGCTGACGATTGACGGCGCGACTGCAAGCGCGACAGGCGGCGCTGACCTTATCCGAACTGAATTTGATCTCGGCGCTGCCTCAGCATGGCTTGAAGAGGAAGGCGTTGCGCTGGGGGCGCGGGTCGAATTTGCCGTTGAAGCGCGCCGTTAATGCAGTTTCAACCGCGGACGCACGACTTGATTGATCTGTGACGTAATGATGTGGCCGATCCCCGACAGCAAACCGTGTATCGTCAGCAGGTGCATGCGATATAGCGAAATATACGCAATCCGCGCCAACCGGCCTTCAAGGGCCATCCGACCGCCAATAAGATTTCCCATCAGCGATCCTACCGTCGAGTAACGGCTAAGCGATACAAGCGAACCACGATCGCGATAGCGAAAGGCGCGCAACGGCGTTCCGCGGATCAACGCTGTGATATTGCGCAACGCCGTCTCTGACATTTGATGCGCCGCCTGCGCGCGCGGCGGTATCGGCCGATCAGCGCCGCTCGGGATGTAGGAAGCGCAATCGCCGATCGCGAAAATGCGCTCGTCGCGCGTTGTTTGCAGCGTCGGCTTGACGACAAGCTGATCGTTTCGATTGGTTTCAAGGCCCGCTAAATTCTTGAGCAATGCAGGCCCTTTGACGCCCGCCGCCCAAACCCGCAAATCAGCCCGATATTGCGCGCCGTTGCTGAGGATCATTGCATCCTCGCTGACTTCCGTTACCGACTCGCCAGTTATGATGTTGACGCCAAGCTCTGCAAGTTCTTCGTGGGCGGCGGCTGCGAGTTCTTTCGGCAGCGCCGGCAGGATGCGTGGGCCCGCCTCGATCAGCGTCACTTTGAGCCGCGACTCATCGAACACCTCAAGTCCATAATATCCCAGAGCGGAAGCTGCATTATAAAGCTCGGCGGCCAGTTCCACGCCCGTTGCGCCGCCGCCGACAATAGCGACTTTGACAAATTCATCCGAGCCGGCCTTGAGACTCATCTTGCGGGAAACACGCAGGCAATGGTTCAGCAGTTTCTGTCGAAAACGGTCGGCGTCCGCACGCGTGTCAAGAAAGATGCAGTGTTCGCGCACCCCAGCCGTATTGAAGTCGTTCGTCACCGACCCGACTGCCAGTACGAGATAGTCGTAACGGATCCGGTGTTCGCCGGTGAGTTCCGAACCGTCCTCGTCAAGTAACGGCTCGACGATGATTTCGCGGGCGTCGCGGTCAATGCCGGACAGGGAACCGAAGAAGAACCGATAACCCCAGCGGCGGCAGTGAGCTCGGTACCCCACCTCGTCCAGATTGGCGTCGAGGGAGCCCGCCGCCACCTCATGCAAAAGCGGTTTCCAGACATGCGTCCGATTTCTTTCCAGCAATATAATGTCGAATTCGGTCCTGCCGAAACGGCGCCCGAGCCGCGCGGCGAGTTCAAGTCCGCCTGCGCCGCCGCCGACGATAACAATCTGCGTCTTTTTTTGCGTCATCGTCGCAACCATAGCGGCGATGGATACGCCGTAACAGGAATCCTGTCGGGCATTACGCCGCGCGGCCGCGGCGATCTCGCCGCATCAGCGCCTCTTCATCGAACAACTCCGCAAGCTGATCGATTATGGCGCCGCCCAGTTGATCCACATCGACAATGGTCAGCGCGCGCCGATAATAGCGCGTAACATCATGGCCGATGCCGATGGCGAGCAATTCCACCGGCGAGCGGTTTTCGATATAGGCGATCACTTCGCGCAAATGGCGTTCAAGATAGGCGCCCCCATTGGCCGACGAGGTCGTGTCATCGACCGGCGCGCCGTCAGAGATAACCATCATGATCCGGCGGGACTCGGCGCGCCCCAAAAGCCGCGTATGGGCCCACATCAGCGCTTCGCCGTCGATATTCTCCTTTAACAGGCCCTCTTTCATCATCAGGCCGAGAGAGGTGCGCGCCCGTCGCCACGGCGCATCAGCCGACTTGTAGATGACGTGACGCAGGTCGTTGAGGCGTCCAGGTTTCGCCGGCCGTCCGTCTTCCACCCATTTTTCGCGCGACCGCCCGCCTTTCCAGGCGCGGGTCGTAAAGCCGAGGATTTCGACTTTGACGCCGCACCGCTCAAGCGTGCGCGCGAGAATGTCGGCGCAGATTGCGGCGATGGTGATTGGCCGGCCGCGCATGGAGCCGGAATTGTCAATCAGCAAGGTAACAACCGTGTCGCGGAATTCCTGATCCTGCTCCATCTTGTAGGAAAGCGGCTGCATGGGATCGACCACGACCCGGGCGAGGCGCGCCGCGTCGAGCACGCCTTCGTCAAGATCAAACGACCAGCTGCGGTTTTGCTGCGCCAGAAGTTTGCGCTGCAGCTTGTTCGCAAGACGCGCGACAACGGTGTGCAGATTTTCAAGCTGCCGGTCGAGGGATCGCCTGAGACGCTGCAGTTCCTCGGCGTCGCATAATTCGATAGCCTCGGCGATCTCGTCAAACTCCATCGTATAAGGCTTGTAGGCGTCCCCGGTATCGCCTTCGAAGCGATTTCGCAGACTTGATATTTTCGCGTTCTCTGTCGCGCCGTCTTCTTCCTCCAGCGTCTGTTCGACATCCTGATCGGATAGATCGGCGTCGCCGTCAGCCGTGTCGCCGTCGCCGGCGTCTTCGGGGAATTGCGATTCATCGGCGCCGTCGTCATCGTCTTCGCCGTCTTGCTCGCCATCATCGGGATCTTCGTCCTGGTCGGCGTTTTCCTCATCCGAGCGATCGCCCCGGTCCTCATCGTCGAGATCAAGATCGCGGATGAAATCCCGGGCGAGGACCGCAAAGGCCTCCTGGTCATCGAGATCGGCGGCGTCGGCCATCGCATCAAGCGCGGCGCCGGCGCGGCTCTCAAGGGTGTCGCGCCAGGTATCCAGAATGCCTGCGGCGGACGGCGGCGAGGAGCGCCCGGTCAATCGTTCGCGCAAGAGCAGGGCGGCGACATCGGCAAGCGGCGTCGCATCATTGGAACTGAGCCGTTCGTAGCCCTTGTCGGCGATGATCTGTTCAAGCGAGGCGGCAAGATTGTCGCCTACGCCCTTGAGGGCGCGGGCGCCAATGGCCTCGCAGCGGGCGTTTTCAAGGGCTGAAAAGATCGCCCGCGCCTCCGCCCCGATGGGAGCAAGGCGCTCGTGGGCGGCCGTATCGTGATGGGCAAGCCGCAACGCCGCCGCATCGCCTTCGCCTCGGGCTATCGCCGCCGAGGCCCGGTCGAGGGATCGCGCCGGAAGGGGAATGCGGGCGGTTTTGCCGGTCACCAGAGCGTGCTCGCCGCCGAACCCGACCTCGGCGTCATGCTGGGCGGAAAGCGCGCGCGTGGTGTGCAGCAGCGCCCGCTTGAAGTCTTCCCGGATTCTCTCTTTTGGCGTCATGGCGCGGAAGATAGGCTGATCAGCCCGAATGCGAAAGCGCCTTCGGCGCCGCACGCGCTTTCAACGACGCCTGGCAAAACCCGCCGCCGCAGCCGGCTATTTTGGTTAACGTCTGATTGGAGCGAAGCGCCGCGGCGCCAGCGAGAAAACGATTATCGTCAAATTCGAAATATTAACCTTTTTTTCAAACCAGATGTTAATTCCAACAATTGAATCTACCTGCGTTTCCAAAAACGGGGGTGGTCAATGCCATCGACGATTTTTCGAAAATTTGCCGGCGCCGATAATGGCAACATTGCAATGATGTTCGGGCTTCTGCTCTTCATCATTCTTGCGAGCGCTGGCCTTGCGCTTGACTATCAACGGGCGGTTACCATTCAAACCAATATGCAGGAGGCGGCGGACGCGGCGCTTATCGCTGCAGTGAAGCACAAGCAATCGCGCCCGAACATGACGGCCGCCGAAGTAAAGGCGCGGGCGCAGGCGATATTTGAATCGAACATGCGCAACATGTCGAGCTATTCATATTCGAATTTCGATGTCCGTCTCGACCCCGCCACCGGCCAATACACGCTCGATTTTGACGCCAGGATAAATACAACTCTGTTGAAGGCCGTCAAATTTGCGAAAATCGAACCGAAAGTCCTTTCAAAGGTCAAGCTGGGCAAATTGCCTTATCTCGAAGTCGTCATGGTGCTCGATAATACGGGTTCCATGAACAGCAAAGGCAAACTGACGAATTTGAAAACAGCAGCGAACAACCTGGTGGCGACGCTTCATGCGAATCCAGACGCCGATGTTCAAATCGGCCTTGTGCCGTTTGCTCAATATGTCAGCGTTGGCAGCGACAAGAAGGGCGCATCCTGGCTTGATGGTGCGGCGCCGGGCCGAGCGTTTGCGGGTTGTGTCGGCTCTCGCGGATATCCGGCAAATACGACAGATACGGATTATAATGTAAATCCGATTCCGGAGGTCGCCGGGGTGAGTTGTGCAAATGAAATTCTGGCGTTGACCGACGATCGCACCACCGTGGAGAATGCAATAAACGCCATGAGGGGTCGCGGCTGGACTTACATTCCGGCCGGTCTTGCCTGGGGCTGGCGCGTGATCAGCGCCGAAGCGCCCTACTCCGAAGGCGTCACCGCGACGGAGCTAAAAGATAAGAACGGGCTAAAAGCCATTATTCTGATGACGGACGGCAAAAACACCAAGTCGCCGGATTACCCGACCCATAACCGTTCAGATATCGTCGACGCCAACAAAATCACCGACGAGCTGTGCGACGCTATCAAGGACGAGAACATTATAGTCTACACCATCGCCTTCGCTGTGCGCGATCATGCTATCAAAGCGCTGCTCGAAGATTGCGGGTCGACGCCGAGCCATTACTTTGAGCCGGATACGGCAAGTGAGTTGAATACGGCGTTCGAATCGATTGCCGGCGCGCTTCGGAATATTTCCCTCACGCAATAGCTGAACGAATTACGGGCCAGGCCAGCTCGCGCTTGTCTTAACGGCGCGGTTGCGCCATGAGTTGCGGCGCTGCAATGCTGACGAGGCGCCCACATGGATCTCACTGAGGTCATCCGGACCATCCCGGACTATCCGAAGCCCGGCATCATGTTCCGGGACATCACGACATTGTTGGCGGATGCGCGCGGATTTCGCCGCGCCATTGACGAACTTGTGCAGCCGCTCGCCGGTGCAAAAATCGACAAGGTCGCCGGGATCGAAGCGCGCGGATTCATTCTGGGCGGCGCTATCGCGCACCAGCTTTCCGTTGGGTTCATCCCGATCCGCAAAAAAGGGAAGCTCCCTTACGAAACCATGTCGGAAAGCTACCAACTCGAATATGGCGTTGATGAAGTTGAAATCCACGTTGACGCTGTAAACCCCGGCGAACGCATTTTGCTCGTCGATGATTTGATCGCAACCGGCGGTACGGCGTCGGCGGCCATCCGCTTGATCGAGCGCGCCGGAGGTGAAATCGTCCTTTGCGCCTTTGTTGTTGATCTGCCCGACCTGGGCGGGGCAGAAAAACTGCGTGCGATGGGCAAGACCGTGACGTCGCTCATTGCCTTTGAAGGCGAATAAGAGGCCCCGCCATGACGCTGCTCATCATCGGTCTGGTCATTTTCTTCGGCGCCCATTTTTTCACGGCGCTGGCGCGCGGCACGCGCGACAAGCTTGTTAAACAGCTGGGCGAGGGGCCTTATAAAGGGCTCTATTCGCTGGTCGCCCTTGCTGGATTTGTCATAATCGTCCTTGGCTGGCGAGGCGCTGATCCGACAACTGTCTATACGGCGCCGGCTTGGTTGCGCCACGCTACACTCGGCCTGATGCCGTTCGCGACCGTTCTCTTGGTTGCCGGCTACGCACCGGCCGGCCGCATCGCCGCAGCGGTCAAACATCCGATGTTGGCGGCGGTCAAAATCTGGGCGTTCGCCCACCTATTGTCGAACGGCGAGATGCGATCGCTTTTGCTTTTCGGATCCTTTCTCGCGTTCGCGGTGATCGACCGGATTGCCGTCAAGCGCCGCAAGGCGCCTGTGCCGGTCGCCGGACCGATCCGCAATGACGTGATTGTGGTGGTCGCGGGGCTCGTCCTTTATGCGGTCATCTACCTCTGGGCCCATCCCTGGATTGCCGGGGTTCGCTTAACCACCTGATTGGGTGCGCGGCTTGCCGCTTGCGCGTTGCGCGGACCCTCAAAGGAAGTTAGAACCCAAGCCTTTCTCCAAGCCGGCGCCTCAGGCAGTCACCAGGGATAGTAAAGTGGCTAATGAAGACAGTGTTTTAAAGGAAGTTGATCAGGAGCTCGCTGAAGAGCGCCAGTGGCGACTGTTCCGTCAATACGGCCCCGCATTCATCGGCGCTGCAGCGGCCCTCGTCATCGGCGTCGGCGCCTGGCAAGCCTTTGACGCGACGCGCACCAACGCTTCGAACCGGCAGGCGGAGCTTTTCTCCGAAGCTTCAAAACAGCTCGTTGAGAACAAGGCCGAGGGGCGCGAAGCCCTCTCGGCGATCGCCAACGAAGGCGGCAGCGGATACTCTATCCTAGCGCAGTTTCGTCAGGCGTCTTCTTATGCCGAGGACAATGATCGCGAGAACGCCATCGCCACGTTCAAGGAAATTTACGAGACAAACAGCGCGCCCCAGCCCATGCGCAATCTCGCGCGCATACGTGCTGCGCATCTTGCTTTGCAGGATGGTCGCGACGCCGCGCTTGACCATCTCGGCAGCATTGCCGACGGCGATAGCGCATTCCGGCCGTATGCGGATGAAATCATCGGTATTGCGGCCCTGAAGGCGGAAGACTACGAAACCGCATTGTCCATATTTACGGCGCTCGGCGCTGATCCTGAAACGCCTGAGCCGCTTGTTCATCGGGCCGGAGAATATCGCGCGCTTGCGGTTTCAGGCAAAGCGGGCGTCAACCTTTCGGGTAGATTCTCGCTTGATGATCTCGCCGGGGTTGTTGGGGCGGAAGACGCGGTGGCGATCGAACCAACGGAACCAACCGCCGCAGAGCCAGACGAAAACAGTCAGGCGGGCGAGGCGCCAGCCGATGCAAGTGCTGGCGAAAATGATGAAGAAGCAAGCAATGAAGATGGCGGCGCTGCGCCGGAAAATACTGGAAACGAGGAATGACAATCACACTCAACGATCTCGGCGTCATGCCTCGTGCGATAGCTTTTGCCGCGCTCGCGGCGATGCTTGTCGGGTGTTCATCAAACCCAATCGCCGGGATTTTTGGCGGCGGCGATGATGACGAAGACGAAGAAAATTCGCCCGCTGAGGACGACCGGATCTCCATCCTCGCAGTTGATGAACAACTAAAGGCCGATCCTCGTTACGCCGGCGTTACCGTCAGCGTTCCCCCGTCTTACGTGAACGCCTCCTGGCCTCAACCGGGCGGCGAGGCCGACCATACCCTGCATCATATTGCGGCGACCCTCGAACTTGAACCTGAGTGGAAGGTCAATGTGGGCGAGGCGGGCGAGCGGGCCAAGCTTACCAGCCCGCCGATTGTCGTCGCCGATCGTATTTACGTCATCGATGCGGAGACCACCGTTACCGCGTTTAACGCGGACGACGGCGAAGTCATTTGGCGCAAAGAGCTCGCGCCGGATATCAAGGAACGATTTCGTTTCCGCGACTTCATTCTGTTTCAGGGCACCGATCCTGCGGAAGTCGGTTTTGGCGGCGGCGTCGCTTTCGATAACGGCAAATTATTCGTGACATCAGGTTTTGGCTTCATTGCCGCGCTCGATGCAATTTCCGGCGATGAGCTGTGGCGTGTAGAGACTTCCGCCGCCGTGCGAACTCCTCCCACCGCTTATCGCGGCCGCGTTTACGTAGCGACAAATATTAACGAGTTTCTGGCGCTCGATCAGGACACAGGCGAGGAAGTCTGGACGTTCCAGTCGTTTGAGGAAGCCGCGCGTTTTCTCTCCTCGGCAAGTCCGGCGGCGGCGGGCGATCTGGTTGTCGCCCCGTTTTCATCTGGCGAGATCGTCGCCTTTCAGGCTGAATCTGGGCGCGCGTTGTGGAATGAAACCCTCGCCCAGCAAGCAAATCTGACCGCGCTGGCGATGCTGAATGATATTGCCGGCAGCCCCGTGATCGATCGCGGTCTGATTTACGTCGTTAGTCACGGCGGGCGCTTCGCCGCCATCGATATCCGCTCCGGCCAACGGGTCTGGGAAGCCTCGATCACCAGCTTGCAAACGCCGTGGGTGGCGGGCGATTTCATCTATGTGGTTTCGGTCGACGGCCAGCTCGTCTGCCTTTCGCGCAATGACGGCGGGATCATCTGGGTCAGCCAGTTGCGCCGTTACAAAAAAGAGAAAAAGCGAAAAGGCCGCATCACCTGGGCGGGACCCGTCCTGGCGGGGGACCATCTTGTGCTTGTTTCCAACCTCGGTGAGATCACGAAAGTCAATCCCGAGACGGGCGAAGTCGTCGATACAAAGGACATCAATGTGACAACAGTCATTTCGCCGGTTGTCGCCAACGAGAAAATTTACATATTGAGCGAAAAGGGACGCTTGCTGTCGCTCAGATAAGCCCGCGGCGGGAGCCGCAACACTCATGAAGATCGCACTGGTCGGCCGGCCTAATGTCGGCAAATCCACATTGTTCAACCGTCTGGTCGGCAAGCGCCTTGCGCTTGTTGACGACACCCCTGGCGTTACCCGGGACCGTCGTGAAGGGACGGGCCGATTGGGCGATCTGGAATTCACGGTCATCGATACGCCGGGGCTGGAAGAGGCGCCGGAAGCCGAGCTCGAGGGCCGCATGCGCAAGCAGACCGACCGGGCGGTCGATGAGGCCGACATTTGCCTGTTCATGGTCGACGCCCGCGCCGGCGTAACGCCCCTCGACCAGACATTCGCGCACATTCTGCGCGCCAGCGACAAGCCGATTATCCTTCTCGCCAACAAGGCTGAAGGCGCGCAAGGGGAGGCCGGCGTCTACGATGCTTATGCTCTGGGCGTCGGAGATCCGATCCCGATCAGCGCCGAACACGGCGAAGGCATGGGCGATTTGTTCGCGGCGCTTGAGCCATATTTCAGCGATCCGGAATTTAGCGCCGCTGCGCTAGAAGACGATGACGAAGCCGCCTGGGACAATCCGCTGAAACCGTTGCGGGTCGCCATTGTGGGTCGCCCGAACGCCGGCAAGTCTACTCTGGTCAATCGCCTGATTGGAGAGGACAGGCTGCTGACCGGACCCGAAGCCGGCATCACGCGCGATTCCATTGGCGTTGAATGGCGCTGGCAAGGCCCGGACCGCGACTGGCCGGTGAAGCTTTTCGACACCGCCGGCATGCGAAAAAAGGCAAAAGTTCAGTCAAAGCTTGAGAAACTTTCCGTAGGGGACTCATTGCGCGCCATTCGCTTTGCCGAAGTTGTGGTTTTACTTCAAGATGCTAGCACGCCCTTTGAAA
Organism: Hyphococcus sp.; assembly: GCA_965267325.1. GTDB lineage: Bacteria > Pseudomonadota > Alphaproteobacteria > Caulobacterales > Parvularculaceae > Hyphococcus. The sequence goes on from OZ253943.1 coordinate 742,676, forward strand.
AACAGGATTTGCAGATCGCAGATCTGGCGCTGCGGGAAGGGCGCGCGCTGGTCATCGCCGTTAACAAATGGGATCTCGTCGAAGACAAAAAAACTGCATACGCATCGTTGCGCGAACAGGCGGACCGGCTATTGCCGCAAGCGCCCGGTGCGCCGATCGTCACGCTTTCGGCCCTCAGCGGCGGCGGGGTCGACAAGCTGATGCCTGCTATCGTCAAAACCTATGTGGACTGGAATGCGCGGGTTAAGACGCCTGATCTCAACGACTGGCTACAAGAAGCGGTGCGCCGCCATACCCCGCCGGCGATCGCCGGTCGGCGCATCAAGTTTAAATATATCTCGCAGACTAAAACGCGCCCGCCCACTTTCGTCGCCCATTGCAATCTCGCGCCGGATGTGCCCGCAGCCTATCAGCGCTATCTCGTCAACAGCATTCGCGACGCATTTGACATACGGGCCGTGCCCATCCGGCTTATCCTGAAGTCGCCGGATAATCCGTATGCAAATCGGAAAAAGAAGTAACTACTTTTTCTCTGCTTAACCGTCTTCCCGTGCGCGCTGCAGGACTACGTCAGGATGCCCACTCCCGGAACACCCAGCGCGTGAACGGACCTGGCGGAACAGACAGCGCTTCGTAAATCATGGGAACGAGCGCTTCGGGCGTCTGCAAAGTCTTCGGATCTTCGCCGGGCATGGCGCTTGCGCGCATAGATGTGCGCATAGGGCCGGGGTCGACCACGCCGACGCTGATCGATGTCTGTTCGGTTTCCAATGCATAGGTTTTGGCAAGATGTTCGAGCGCCGCCTTGGAAACGCCATAGGGCCCCCAATTTGCACGCGCTTGTTCTCCGCCGACCCGCGAGGTGAGAAACAGAACCCGTGCGTCCGCGCTATTGCGCAACATGGGATCAAGGGCGCGGATCAATCGCCAGTTCGCCGTTAAATTGAGCGCTATCACGTGGTTCCAGATTTTCGGGTCGACATCGGTGAGCGGGCCCAGTTCGCCAAGCGCCGCAGCATTTGCGAACAGAATATCGATGCTTTGAAACCTGCCGCCCAGCGCTTCGGGCAATCGTTCAATCAAGTCGCCTTCGATCAGGTCGGCGTTAATCAGGGAACATGAACCGCCGACAGCTTTGATCTCATCGTCGAGCTCTTCAAGGCCGCCCGTTGTACGGGCGACCGCGAGCACATGGGCGCCGGCCTTGGCGAGAGCGACCGCGACGGCGCGGCCTATTCCCCGCGACGCGCCTGTCACCAACGCGGTCTTTCCGGAAAGGTCAGGGATCGTTGTCATTGAATGTCGCTTCCGCTTGCTCCGGCGGGCGCCGGGATGGGCGGCAATAACAGACTACGCCTCAAACTCAAATGTCAGCCCGGCATTCTTTCTCAACCGTTCGATCAGCGCATGGCCCATGGCCGGCGCGGTTGTCCAGACGCCGCCGGGGGTCTCTTTGCAGTCATTGATCAGACAAACGGCGGCTTCAGATATCATCTTCGAAGTCGAGCCGTAGCCCGGATCTTTGTCTCCTGTGACAGCGACCTTGGTCGTCTCGCCTTTCTCGGTGGCGCCAACGAAAAGAATGTCGAAGGAGCCTGCCTCGCGTTCTTCCTTGCTCGGACCTTCGCCGGGTTTCGGGCCGTCCTCGCTCGCCAGTGAATTGTCGCTGGCGATATGGCGCGCGGCCGCTTCGCCTTGCTCGCCGGGACCGGTCATGACCATCTCCGAATAAACGAAATTCTCGCCATATGCATGGCCCATCAACGCGTTCGAACGATGAACATTCTTTGTGTTGATCGCCGCCATGACGAAGGGCGCAAGCCAGACGCCAAGTTCGTCGTCGTGAATGACTTTTGAACCCGACGGCTGTTTCGGGCCGTTGAACCCCGGCGCCAGTGAAAACGGATTTTTGAGATGTTCGATCACCGATGGATCTTTCATGGCGGCGGCCATGGTGGCTTTGAGGCTAGCCGCCGTGCCGCCGGAAAAAGTTCCTTTCATTGAGCGGACGAGGCCTTTGACGCGACTGGACGGGGCGCCGAACTTTCTCTTGGATTCCTCTTGCAGAAGGAAAATGCCGAGATCGGAAGGAATGGAATCAAAACCGCAGGAGAACACAATGCGCGCGCCCGATTTCTTCGCCGCATCTTCATGCTTATCGATCATCTGACGCATCCAGGCCGGCTCGCCGCAAAGATCGACATAGTCGGTGCCCGACGCAACGCAGGCGGCAACCAGATCATTGCCATAGAGCTGGTAAGGCCCAACAGTGGTGAGAACGAGTTTTGTACTCTCGACCAGGGATTTCAGCGAGGCCGGATCATCGGCGTTAGCGACCACCAGGGGCGTATCGGCCGGCGCGCCGATTTCGTCGCGTACGGCTTTGAGCTTGTCTTCGGAGCGGCCAACCATCGCCCAGCTGACGTCAGACCCGGCGGGATACTGCTTTGCGAGATACTCAGCGACGAGACGCCCGGTAAAACCGGTTGCCCCAAATACGGCGATGTCGAACTGACGGTCGGCCATGGTTTTGTTCCTTTCTGCGGCTGCGACCTTCATGACCCGGAGAGGCGCGCGACGCAAATGTTCGTTGCAGCGGGCCGTTCTCGCGGGATTTCATTGCGAGTAAGAACCGTCCGCACGGCTTTTCCTTGACGGCGGCAACCTGGCGTCGCGATATGGGCGCCATGAACACGATCATGCCTGACGCCGACATCGAACATCAGCACTCGCCGGAGGCCATCGCCCGCCGGCTCGAAAAAGGTCCGCAGGCGAATTATTTGCGTGACTGGGTTTTCGGCGGCATAGACGGCGCGGTAACCACCTTCGCCATCGTCGCCGGCGTCGCCGGGGCGGCGCTTTCAACGAAAATCATTCTCATCCTTGGCGCAGCCAATCTGCTTGCGGACGGTTTTTCCATGGCGGCGGGGAATTACTCAGGCGTCAAGGCGGAAAAGGATGACTACGAACGCCTGCGCGAGATGGAACACCGCCACATACGGGCGACGCCTGAGGGCGAACGGGAAGAGATCCGTCAGATTTTCGCCGCCAAGGGCTTTGAAGGCGAAGATCTCGATCGCGCCGTAGAAATTATTACCGAAAGCCATGAGCGCTGGGTTCAGGTAATGCTTGAAGAAGAGCACGGCGCGCCCAAGGTCGATCGATCCGCCGTCAAGGCGGGGCTGGTGACGTTTGCCGCATTTTTTGTCTGCGGCGCCGTGCCTCTCTTGCCGTTTCTTTTCGGTGGCGCGTCAAACGCCCTCATCATCGCGACGGCGATGACGGGCCTGACCTTTTTCGGCATTGGCTCCTTGAAGGCGAAATGGTCGACCACTTCATGGTGGCGGTCCGGTCTTGAGACTTTCGTCATCGGCATGATCGCCGCCGGCGTCGCCTATGGCGTCGGCTTGGCGCTCAAGGGGTTAGCGGGTTAAGCTCGCACTATGGATGTGTTCAACCCGTTCCTGATCGGCGCTGCGCTGGCGTTGGCCGCCGGCGCCATCGGCGTCATGAGCGTGCTCAAGGGACCGGCGCGGGCGCAATTCGTCTATGGGCAGCTATGCGTAATGGCCGGCATCTATGTGGGCTTCGCCATCGTCGGTCTCGACGGCAAAGAGTTCATCACCCGAGCGGACTGGTCGGCCCTTGCCGTCGAGGTTGTGTTGATGCTCGCATTCGTCTTTGCCGGCCTCGCGGCGCTCAGCTCCAATCGCCCATGGCTCCTCGGCGCGCTCATCTTCGCCCATGGGGCGACGGACTTTATGCATCTCCTGATCGGCGATGGGACGGCGCCGGCCTGGTACGCCTTCGCGTGCATCCTTTATGACGCCCCGGTCGGGGCCGCCGCCGTCCTTATGCTGTCGTCGAAACAGTCTTAGGACAGCTGACCGGGTCTCGCCCTTCACTTTTAATTTTAACGTGCTAGAGCGGCCTTCAAGTGAAGGAGAAGCCCCATGGATCATGGCAAGAACGAGTTCGCCACCAATGAAAGCCTGAAAGCGCGCCGCGATGAGGCTTGTCCCGCCGGACTTCCGTCGAAGTCGGGGATATACGCCGCGCGGGCGAAAGGGGCCGAACTCTGGGACGTGGAAGGCAAGCGCTATATCGATTTCATCGGCGGCATCGGCGTTCTGAATGTGGGCCACGCGCATCCGAAGGTCGTCGAAGCGATCAAGAAACAAACCGAGGATTTTATCCATACGGCCTTTGGCATCGCGCAATACGAAGAATACGTCGAGGTTTGCGAGATTCTGAACCGCGTCGCCCCCGGCGATACCCCGAAGAAAACGGCGCTGTTCAACTCCGGCGCCGAAGCGGTCGAGAATTCGGTCAAGTTTTCTCGCCAGATCACGGGCCGTCCCGGGGTCATCGCCTTTTCCGGCGCATTTCACGGACGCACGCTCCTGGCGACGACGCTCACGGGCAAATCGAAACCTTATAAAGTTGGGTTCGGGCCGTATGTGCCTGCGGTCTTCCACGCTGAATACCCGGACGCCTATCACGGCGTCTCGGTGGAAGATGCGCTCGCCAGCGTCGAGCATCTGTTCAAGTCTACGATCAACGCCAATGAAGTCGCGGCCATGATTGTCGAGCCGGTGCAAGGGGAAGGCGGGTTTAATCCGGCGCCGCCGGAATTCCTGAAAGCCCTGCGCGCCAAATGCGACGAACACGGCATTATGCTGATCGCCGACGAAATCCAGTCCGGCATGGGGCGGACGGGTAAGTATTTTGCTTTCGATCGCGCCGGCGTCGAGCCCGATTTTCTATGCGTCGCCAAATCGATCGCCGCGGGGCTGCCGCTTTCGGCGCTGACCGGCAAGGCGGAATTGATGGACAAGGTTCTCGCCGGGTCCATGGGATCGACTTATGGGGGCAATCCGGTCGCCTGCGCAGCGGCGCTTGCAGTGTTCAAGATCATCGAAGAAGAGGGCCTCCTCGCCCGGGCTGAAGAAATCGGCGCGCAAACCGAGAAACGCTGGAAAGAGCTGCAGGCCGGCGCCGGCAAAGGCGTGATGGGCGACGTGCGTCGGGTCGGCGGCATGTGCGCCGTCGAATTCGTCAAGGACGGCGATCCGAAAAAGCCCAATGGCGAAATCGCCGGCAAAATCCTGCTCGAAGCGCGCGATCGCGGTCTCATCATGACAACGGCCGGCGCCTATGCGCAGTGTCTGCGTTCGCTCGTGCCGCTCGTTGTTTCCGACGATTTGCTGAATGAAGGCCTCGACATTTTCGCCGACGCGACCGAAGCGGTGGTGAAGGGGTGACGACGTAGCACCGTCATGGACCCCCGCCGGAAAAAGCTCCTCTACCGCGCGTCTTATCGCGGGTTCAAAGAAGCCGACCTGCTGATCGGCGGCTTCGCGAAAGCGCATCTTCATGAGATGACGGACGCGGAGCTTGACGAGTTTGAGGCGCTCCTCACGCTCAACGATCGTGACCTTTACGCCTGGGCGACCGGCAAGAAAGACCCGCCGCACAGTGTTGAGGGCGCGGTTCTGAACAGGCTGCGCGCGTTCAAGCTCAGCGTTGATTAAGCACCCGTTAACTTAACGCCATATCAACCGACGCAAGCGAGTATTGTGTCCATGAAACGCATTGCGAGTCTTTTTCTGGTCATCAATCTCAAGAGCGTCTGGGTAAGCGCCCTTGCGGTCCTGTCGACCTGGGCGAGCCTGAGGTTCAATATCGCAGCGGACTTTCCGTTGACGCTGATCTCAACGGCGGTCGTCTTTCCGATCGTGTTTTCTATTGGCCATGCCTACAAGCGCCGCGAAAACGCCCTCGACGAGTATAGCGCCATCAAGGCCCATGGGCGCGCGCTTTATTTCGCCGCGCGGGACTGGCTGCCCGAGCGCAACGACGAGCGAATGAATGATCTCAAGGCGGTCATGAGCGACTTGATGAAAAACTGCCGGAACATGTTTAAAAGCCCGGTCGCGGAGATGCCGAAGCACGAGCAACGTGTTTACACAGCGTTTTCCAATCTGTCCGGCTACGTCAAACGCCTGCGCGCTGATGGGCTGGCGTCGGGGGAATGTTCACGTTGCAATCAATTCGTGTCGAAGATGGTGATCTCGTTTGAAAACATCAAACATATCTATCAATACCGGACGCCCCGCACCCTGCGCGCCTTTGCCGACTTCTTTATCATCCTTCTTCCGGTGCTTTACGGACCGTATTTCGCTCATGAAGCGGCGAGCTACGCGCCCGGTCTTACTTTCATAATGCCCGTCCTATTTGCGATTATCCTCGTTGGTCTCGACAACATCCAGCATCACCTTGAGGACCCGTTCGATCAGATCGGCGAGGACGATGTAGCGATTAACGCCGAGAAATTTATCGATCTCCTGTCCTGCGGCGAGGGTAAGGACGGCATTCCGCTGCGCGACGCCGCCTGAGCGGAGTTGCGCTGGCGCGGCGCACTCACTAAGTAACTCAAACTTGACACGCGGACCCCCAAATCGGGGATCCGCGCATTTTGCGTTGAGGAATATGTCTGACACGGCCTCAAAAATGACCTCGGGCGTAGCGCATGTGAGCGCTGAAACCGCATGGACGACGGAAGGCAAGCTGCCGGTCTATGGCGCGCCGGAAGGGGCGGATGCATTGTGCGTCGCCGACGCGGCGCGCACGCGCCGCGACATTGTCGTTCACATTGCCCGGGACGGCGCCCGCGCCGCCGCCATGGTTCGGGCGCTCAAATTCTTTGCTCCCGATATTGCGGTGATTGAATATCCCGCATGGGACTGTTTGCCTTATGACCGCGTTTCGCCGTCAGGCGCTGTGTCGGCGGGGCGCATGGCGGCCCTGTCGCTGATCGCGTCGCATCGCGAAAAAGGACCGCTCATCGTCGTGACGTCAGTCAACGCAGCGGTGCAGCGTACGGCGCCGCGCGATGTGGTTCTTAGCGCTTCCATGTCGCTCGCGCCTGGAGCGTCTGTCGATATGGACGCCCTGACCCAGTATTTGACGACCAACGGCTACGCCCGGTCGTCGACCGTTCGCGAACGCGGCGAGTTTGCCGTACGCGGCGGGTTGGTCGATATCTTTCCGCCGGGGGCGGACGAACCGGTGCGCCTCGATTTCTTCGGCGACCAGTTGGAATCGGTGCGCGCCTTTGATGCCGAAAGCCAGCGAACCACGCGCCAGCTTCAGCGTTTCGACCTGAACGCTGCTTCTGAAATTCTGATCAGCGACGAAACCATTGCGCGCTTTCGCTCCGGCTTTGTGAAAGCGTTCGGCGCCGCCGGAGACGACCCGCTTTACGAGGCAATCAGCGCCGGCCGCATGCATGCAGGCGCTGAACACTGGCTGCCGCTATTTTACGAAACCACGGATACGCTGTTTGATTTCATCGGCGACGGGCTCATTTTTCTTGATCATCTGGCCGATGAAGCAGCGACGGAGCGATTGTCGGCCATTGCCGACCATTATGAAGCTCGCGCCGAAGACGCCGCCGCCGCGCGTCCAAAAAACTCTGAATTCTCCGCACCGGCCTACCGTCCTTTGCCAGCTGATGCGCTTTACTTTTCAGAGGACATCTGGCGCGCCGAAATCGACGCCGCCAATCTGCGTCCGCTTTCGCCGTTCGCGCCTCAGGCCAATGAACGGGCCTATCATTTTGGCGCCAAGGTTGGGCGCAATTTTGCCGCCGAACGCGCAGGCGACAAAATCAACGTGTTCGACGCCGTTATCGAACACGTCAAGGCAAACCCGGGGCGCAAACGCATCATTGCCTGCTGGACCGAAGGGTCGGCGGACCGCATGCGGGCCGTTTTATCCGATCACGGTCTTTCCAGCATTGCGCATTCAAACAGCTGGGCGGAGATCGGCGATGAGCCGACGACGGCGGTCCTTGGCCTCGAACAGGGCTTTGAGACTGACGACGCTGTATTTCTTTCCGAGCAGGATATTCTTGGCGATCGTCTCGTGCGGCGTACGCGCAAAAAACGCGCCGAGAATTTTCTTACTGAAGCCTCAAGCCTCGCACTTGGCGACCTGGTCGTGCATGTAGAGCACGGCATTGCGCGCTACGAAGGCTTAAAGACGCTCGAAGTGCAGGGCGCGCCGCACGACTGCCTGCATCTTTCCTATCACGGCGGCGACAAGCTGTTCTTGCCGGTTGAAAACATCGACCTTCTTTCCCGCTTCGGCCCGGAAGACGCCAACCAGCAATTGGACAAACTGGGCGGCGCCGCGTGGCAGGGCCGCAAGGCGAAGATGCGCGCGCGCATCAAAATGCTGGCCGAAGCGCTCATCAAGATCGCCGCAAAGCGCGCCATGCAGTCGGCGGAGGAAATGGCGCCGCTTGACGGTCTTTATGATGAATTCTGCGCGCGCTTTCCGTTTGCGGAAACTGAAGATCAGGAAAATGCGATCGCCGACGTGATCGAGGACCTCGCCAAGGGCCGGCCCATGGACAGGCTTGTGTGCGGCGACGTTGGTTTCGGCAAGACCGAAGTGGCGTTGCGCGCCGCATTCGTCGCTGCGATGACCGGTCGCCAGGTCGCCGTGGTGGCGCCGACGACGTTGCTCGTGCGCCAGCATTTTAAGAATTTTTCCGATCGCTTTCGCGGGTTTCCGGTCAAGGTCGGTCAGATTTCCCGCATGGTCTCGACCAAGGACGCCGCCTCGGTGCGCGACGGCCTCGCTTCCGGCGGTATCGATATCGTTATCGGCACCCACGCGCTGCTCGCCAAAACAATCAAGTTTCGCGATCTTGGGCTGCTGATCGTTGATGAGGAGCAACATTTCGGCGTCAAGCACAAAGAGCGTCTCAAAGAATTTCGCGGCGACACCCATGTCCTGACACTGACGGCGACGCCGATACCGCGCACCCTGCAACTCGCCATGTCCGGCATTCGCGATCTGTCATTGATCGCAACCCCGCCGGTCGACCGGCTTGCGGTGCGCACGACTGTCGGTCCATTCGACCCCGTTGTGGCGCGCGAAACGCTGCTGCGCGAGCATTATCGCGGCGGACAGAGTTTTTACGTGGCGCCGCGCATCAAGGACCTCGCCGGCGTCGCTGAATTTCTGAGCGAAGAAGTTCCGGAACTCAAATTCAAGATCGCGCACGGGCAGATGGGGTCGGGCGAACTCGAAGACATCATGACCGCCTATTACGAAGGCAAGTTCGATGTGCTTGTGTCGACGACCATCGTTGAGTCCGGGCTCGATATTCCGACCGCCAATACGATGATCATTCATCATGCGGACATGTTCGGGCTGGCCCAGCTTTATCAGCTTCGCGGCCGGGTCGGGCGTTCGAAGCAACGGGCCTACGCTTACCTGACGACAAGTCCGCGCAAAAAACTTACCGATGGCGCCGAACGCCGGCTCAAGGTAATGCAGTCGCTCGATACGCTGGGCGCCGGCTTCACCCTTGCGAGCCATGACCTCGACATTCGCGGCGCCGGAAATCTTCTCGGTGAAGAGCAATCGGGCAATGTGAAAGAAGTCGGCGTCGAGCTTTATCAGCATATGCTTGAGGAAGCGGTCGCGGAACTACGTCAGGGCGGCGGCGCTGTCGATGAAGCCTGGTCGCCGCAGATCAATATCGGCACATCCGTATTGATCCCTGACACTTATGTCGCCGATCTCGATGTGCGCATGGCGCTATACAGACGTCTTGGCGGCGTTCAATCGCAGGAAGAAATCGATGCGTTTGGCGCCGAGCTCGTTGATCGTTTCGGATCGATGCCGGCAGAAGTCCAACACCTTCTGGAAATCGTCGCGATCAAAACCATTTGTCGCGCCGCTGGCATTGCAAAGATTGACGCGGGACCCAAAGGCGCTGTTGTTTCCTTCCGCAATGATGAATTTGTAAACCCGGCCGGTCTTATCGAGTTCATTTCGACATCGCCCTACGACATGAAAGTGCGACCCGATCAGAAGCTCGTATTCCGGCAGGACTGGCCCGGCGAGGCAATGCGGCTCAAAGGCGCGCGGCGCGCGGCCGCGATTATTGCGGAGATCGCCGCAGAGGCGGGGTAGATTTTTGAGCTTCCGGCAGTCGCCGTAAGGCGGCGGCAATGGTTTCGCTGATCCCTGCGCCAGTTTCATGCGCCGCTACAGCGACTGAAATGTCGAGGGCGCGCGGCGCGCCGGCGGTGTCCCGCTGAAACGCTGTATTCGATAAGACGCCGTCCATGCGCATGGCGATGCGATTTGCGTCGATCGCATTTGTTGCCGAGCAGAGCACGGCAAAAAGGCCCGGCGCGACACGCGCAACCATGTCTTCAGCCCGGGTCACTCGCCCGAGAAGGCGCGCGCCCTGATATAGCGCACGACGGCCGTTTTCCCGTCGCCCGTCGGTCTGATCGGCAAGACGGATCAGGATCACGCTGAGCGGACGTTCCGTGTGATTGGCGCGGCCCGCGAGACGCGCGCCGTGCTGGCCGAGAAATGTCGGCGTGAAGACGCCGGACGCCCGGTCGCGAACGCCGTCGCCTGCGCAGGCCCGCAAAAAGCCGCGCATGGCGTTCATCAAACGCATACGCCGTGCGACAATCGATAGCCGGGGACCAAGCGCGGTCGAGACATGCTCTCGCAACAAGAAATCCGACGCGCCGCCGCGACGGGCGGCTGAAGCCAGTTCGTCGGCGCTCTCGCTGATCTGTACGAGCGCCGTGCGGGAGAGCTGTGGATGTCGGCGCAACGCCCGGGTGAGAGCGGGAATGGCGTCGGCGCCGCCGGTAGGCAAAAACACGGCGATGTCAAAGTCCTGATGCTCGAAGGCGCGCATCGCTTGTCCGGCCGTCAAAACACAGGCGCAATAGTCCGCCGTGCCGGCGACGGCGTTGATGGCGTCAATGGCGGCGGGGCAAGGCGGACCCACAATAAGGACGCGTGGCGGCGATGCGTCTGTTGCAATGACAGGGAAATCGACAGCGCGATTGATCGCGGTCAACGACTTCAGTCGTTCGCCGGCTTCTTCAGCGACATTGCGCAATCGCAACGTCTCGCGAATACGACGCGCCGCATGTTCAACGTCCTGGTCAACGGGCGCCACATCACCGAAACGACGCAGAACGGTGAATTCGTCGACTTCGGTTTCCGCATCGACAAGAAAAAGGAGAGACGTTTCCGGTGATTTGCGCCGCACCGCCTCGGCCGCCTTCGACGCGCGGCGGGCGTTTACGCGGCCGCCGCGAAAATCAACCAGGGCCATATCGACGCGATCAGCAGACAGGGTCGGATAGACCCGATATCCCGCTTTGGCGCATATGTCGGTTAACGCCGGGTCCGGCGCCGCGCCTGCGTTTACATAAGCAATACGCGCGCGAAAGCGCTGGTCGGTGTTTGCAGTCATGATCGGTCCGTTCAGCGGGCCCGTTTCGCGCTTTCTTGGGATTGCGCGGGCGGCTCGCTACCGATCATTCAAAATACGGGCCGGATCTGCCGATGCTCGCTTGGGTTGCGCCGGGGCGGCCTCGGCCAGCCGGTCCGGTTTTCCGTCAAGGCAGATGTCGCGTTCGCCGGCGGTCGGAAAGACGCCGCTGGCGGCGCGTTCCTGAAAACAGGGGAGGGCCGCGAGAAACTCTTGAGGGAGGTTGTATGGGCCCGCCTCGCGATAAAGCTGCGCCGTCTGGATGCCTACATAGCGCCAATGCCATGGCTCATAGGTATCGGCGCCGGGAAGGTAGTCGTTGCCGGGCGGGTAGGAGAGAATAAAGCCGAACCGAAACGCGTTTTCTTCAAAACACTGATAGGCGCGATCGCTTTGGCGCATGAAACGGCCGTTAACATTAATATCGGCGGCAAGGCCTGTCTGATGCTCCGATACGCCGGGCGGGGTGACCGTACCGCGCGCGCCATTGCGCCGATGCAGAAACGCCTGCGTTTGGAACGATCGGTAGCCGGAGCGCAATGAAATGTTTTCGTCGGATTCAGAACGGCAAAGCGAAATCAGTTGCGCGAGCCGCGCCGGCAGGTTCGCTTCACGCGCATCGCCGTCTTGGTCCGGCGCGAGGCGCAGTTTCATTTCATCGATGTTTGGCACCTTCGCCGTTGGTACAAAAAACTCCGATGCCGATACGAGGTCGTTAGGCGCGTAGGCTTCTTCGATCGGAAAATACTGCGATACCGGACGATTGATATATTCGCGCCGGTCCTTTTCCCGGTTCACAGCGTATCGCTGTTCGCCAAAAGCGTCGCGAAACAGGCGCCGCATATGTTCATAAAGAGCTTGCGCTTCGGTAAACCGCTCTTGTTTTTCATAAACGCCGGCGAGCAGTTTGATATACAAGCTGAGATCGGGGCTGTTGGCGCCTTTCGCGCGTTCCTGCGCATGAAATGCTTCGAGATAAAGCGCTTCAGCATCCCGCAGCCGGCCCATTTTTGCGTAAAGGGGCCCAAGCATCAGGGTCAGTTGCACCGTATCCTGATGATCGACGCCGCGAATGCGTTTGCGCGCTTCATAGGCGGTCGCAAGCAAGCCGGCAGCGGCGTACTCGTCACCCGCACGCATGCCATAAAAACCGCCGAGATCGGCAAGCTGCGTAGCGCTCGCAAGGATATGCTCCGGCGTTGCGCCCGATATCTCGGTTGGCTCGGCGTGATTGACAACGCTCAGGAATGCGTCCGCCGCCGCTTCGAGTTTTTTTGCGTGCAGTTTGGCCGTGGGATCAATGGCGACGCCGTTGGGAATAGCGATAGCGTCGCCGGCAAGTTCGAGGAATGTCGTATAGATCGCTGCGGCTTTTTCGAGATTGCCGTCAAGCAAATAGGCGCGGGCGAGGCGGTCTTCATATTCGATGCGCTCGTTCGCCGGGAGGTTTTGGCCCCATTCTGCGGTTAGCGCCTGAAGAAGGAGTTCGGCGGCGCGCTCATGTTGGCGCCGGGCCGTTTGCGCCTCGGCCACCGCCGCTTTGAGCGGCGCCACATCGTTTTCGGTCGCGCCCTCTTTGACCGCCAGTGAAATTGCCCGTTCGCCGTGACCTGCCGCCCGACGGGGGACGCCCAGCTCAACAAGCGCAAAGAAACGGTCTTTCGCAGCTGCGGCGTCGGTTCGCACTGCGATATTGAAATAGACCGAGTAGGCAGCCGCGAGCAGCAAAAATGCGCTCGAAAACATCACCGGCCAACGCAACCTGATTGCGGGCACATCCCCTCCGACAGTCCAGACCCCTTAAGAAACGCCACCCTATCATCCCCAATCGCCGGATGCGAGCCTTGATCGATGAAATGAAGCCGATGCTGGCCTTTCCGATCCCCTGCGTTTATGGCCTCGTTGAAAACTGCGAAAAGAGGAGACTTGCTGGTGCTCGCACGGTCCGGACGGCGGCGTATCTATTTGATGCGCCACGGACATGTCGACTATTTCGATCGTACGCTGGACGATCCGCGCAATGCCCCGTTGACGAATGAGGGGCGCGAGCAGGCGCGCGCCGCCCGCGACGCTCTCGTCAATATCGGGTTTGACGCCGCTCTTAGCTCGGGCCTGGCGCGGTCTCGCGAAACCGCTGAAATCGTCTTGTCAGGCCATTCTTCGGCCCCCAAACTCGCCGCGGAGCCCCGGCTGATTGAGCTGCAAAGCCAATGGCTTGAAGCGAAATCCCGCGAGGAGTTGGCGGCGCGGCTCGCCTATTCCTTCGAGGCGGCGGATGTGCCGGGCGCAACCTTTCTACCTGAAGGAGAGGCGTTCGCGGAGGCCGAAGGCAGGATTGTTGCTGCGCTGCAGGAATTCGCCACCACGGGGAACTGGAAAACGGCCCTGATCGTCGCCCATGAGGGCGTCAACCGCATCGCCCTCGGATGGGCCTGCGGCGGCGGGCTTCAGACCATTGCGGCGTTCGAACAGGATTTATGCTGCATCAATGTGATCGACCTTGATATCACGCCCGCGTCGTCGGGAAGCGGGCTGATGATCGAGCGCATTCTCATCAAGGCCATCAATGTGACGCCCTATGACTTTGTCAAACATGGCCTTTCGCGTACGAGCCTGGAGCACCTGTTCGACATCGATTTCGGCGGCGCGCCGCCCCGGGTCGACGGTTGAGGGCGGCCATATTTTTCCCTCGCCGAACGCGGCGGCGTCTTAAAAACAGCAATTGAATATGCTTAACTTCCGCCGGGGATTGAGGTTCAGGAGTTTCTCGTATGTATGGTGTAAAGCGCGGCATTAAGGCGCCGGGGGAATTCGGTTTTATGGATATGTCCGGCCTCGCGCTATCCGGCGCGGCGGGCATTATCGCGGCCATTGTCGCTGATTATCAGCAAAAGGGCGAAGCGGCGGCGCTGTTCAAGATCAATGAGTGGGTTGTTCAGCTCGGCTCGCTGTTGGGCTTTACGGAAATCCCGTTGTGGATGGTTGTCGTCGGACTGGTCGTTGTCGGCGCCGGTTCCGTTTTCTATTTCCAGCCGATCACACGGCAAGGGGCATTCGCGCAGGGCTTCGGATTGCTTGCCGTATTGTTGACCATGACGCCGCCCAATCTCGCCAGCGGCATTGAAGGCATGAACGACAATCTACCGGGACTTTCGTCCGTTGCGGTTCGGGAAGCCTTGCTTGAGCCCCGCATCGTCAATGCAGCGTATGAGCAAGGGGACGCGCGCGTATATCTTGCGCAGAACGAGGCGGAGGCGGCGAAATACGACGTACACCTTGAAATCGTCTATCCGGAAGGGATCCGCGGCGACATCAAAACGCTCATCCGTCGCGGCGCCATCCGCGGCCGGCTGCACAACGAACAGACCGACGAGACCTTTAACCTGTTCCGGACAACCGAGGGCGCAACCATCCGGCGCGAAGGGGATACGCTGATCTTTCATGTGGGCGTGCCGGCGCGCGCTAATGAGGCGCGACTTTGGATCCGCATTGAAACGATCGGTTACACGATTGAGGAACAATCAGCCGTCGCAACTCTGGGCGAAACCCTCGAGTGGACGGTGGAAATGCAGCCCTCCAACATCCCGCTGCAAATACAGCGCCTCGGCCGCAGCTATTGGTATTAGGCGCCGTTTCAGAAGCGCCGAACGGAACCCGCGATCAGGATCAGGTCGCGTCGCGCCGACAAAATGAAACTGGCGGAGAAGGTAGGTTTCGTACCCACGTACACTCACAAGCATTGAAATATCGGGAACGTATTCTGCGGCGGTGAGTCACCGTATAGGTAAATTGTGATATCTGGACTTCTGTGCAGACCGAAAGCGAAATTGTCACCAGAGGAACTCTAAAGTGATCCACCTTTTTCTTGCTTCCTTCGCTGTTTTCTCCGCCTGCGCATGTTCGCCGGACACTGCCCCTGAGCAATCATACGCCGACGAATTCATGACCAGGCTCGCGGCTCATTGCGGTAAAGCTTACGCCGGCAGGATGGTTTCAACCGATGAAGTTGACGCAGATTTCGCCGAGCAGGAAATGGTGATGCAAGTACGGTCTTGTACCGATGACGTGATACGCGTTCCATTTCATGTGGGCGATGATCGTTCGCGCACCTGGGTCATCACACGCACGGAACGCGGTTTGCGCTTGAAACACGATCATCGTCACGAAGACGGCGAGGAGGATGCAATTACCCAATATGGCGGCGATGCTGAAATCATCGACGATGCGAGGCGTATCGAATTTCCTGTTGACGATTTTTCCATCGAATTGTTCAACCGCGAAGGGTTGACCGCATCCGTTACGAATGTTTGGGCGCTCGAACTGACCGATGGAATATTCGCTTACGAACTAAATCGCGAAAACCGTCATTTCCGTGTCGAGTTTGATGTCACAAATCCCATCGACCCGCCGCCGGCGCCCTGGGGTGCGACCTAGCAACAATCCTGCGCCGCGCAATTGAATATTCCGCTTAGGGCCAATTGCTGAGACTCCGAGCGATGCCGCCCCAGTCTTCATTGCTTTCGAAATACTGGCGGAGGGGGTGGGATTCGAACCCACGGAACGCTCACACGCTCAACGGTTTTCAAGACCGCCGCATTCGACCACTCTGCCACCCCTCCGGCGGCGTCGGAGCCGTTTAGCGGGTTGAGGGGAGGATCGCAACGGCTTCGTCAGCGGGACCTCGAACGGTTAACGCAAGTTTAAACTTTGGCGGTTTTGTTTGGCTCTACGCGCGAAACCTGTTGTTGATCCATCGTTGCAGCCCCTGGATGCGTCATGAGTAACGTCACAATCCGCCTGGCGCTCGCCGCGTCCGCTCTGTTGCTGGCCGCCGCCTGCGCCACCAAGCCGGGCGGAACAGCAGGCTCGTCGGGGTCGCCCCACTATAAAGTCGGCAAGCCCTACAAGATCAACGGACGCTGGTACACGCCGGCGGTGGATTCTTCCTACGACCGGCGCGGCGTCGCCTCATGGTATGGCGATGACTTTCACGGCCGGCCCACTGCCAATGGCGAGATTTTCGACATGCGGCGCATGACGGCCGCGCACACCACATTGCCGATGCCGTCGACGGTCGAGGTCACCAACCTTGAAAACGGCAGGCAAGCGGTGGTCCGGGTCAATGATCGCGGCCCGTTCGCGCATAATCGCATCATCGACTTGTCCCGCGCCGCAGCCCGCGCGCTCGGCTTTGAACGACAAGGACTGGCCAAGGTCCGCGTCCGATACCTTGCCCCGGCGGCTTTGCCGGGAGAAAAAACCAAACCGGTTTACGCGAGAACGAAGCCGGCGGCCCCGCCGATTGCTGTCGCCCTGTCGCCTTCGCCGGTGGCAACGAATACGGACCAATTGGCCGGTCTCATCGCCGGCGCCGATCCCGGGCGCGAGCCCAAGCTGCCGCCGCCTTTGCCGGTGATCGACGCCTCTCTTTATTCCATTCAAGTGGCCGTGCTCGACAATATCGAGGAGTTGCCGGCCCTACGCGAACGGCTGGCGGCGGAGGGCCCGCTGCGTATCGCCCGGACGGAAAATGAGGCAGAAGACGCCGGCGCGCAGGCGCGATACCGCATCAAGCTTGGCCCATATCCCACGGAATCCGCTGCTGCGGACCGGTTGGAGGCGGTACGCGAAGCAGGGTATGATGGTGCGGTCATTATCGCGATTTCGCCTTAAAAATGGGCTAGAACCCACTCGACGATCAGGAGTTTTATAGACCGTGCGTATTGGTAAGTTTGATTTCTCCGTGGCGGCTGTCGCCGCTGCATTCTTTGGCGCCGCGATCTCCGGCGCGGTGGCGCAGCCGGTCGAAACCCCCGGCGAATACGCGATCATCATGGATTACCGCACCGGCGAGGTTCTCTACGAAAAGAACGCGCGCACGCCGACGGCGCCCGCATCCATGTCAAAATTAATGACCGCGGCGATCGTTTTTGAGCGCCTCAAAAACGGCTCGCTTCAGCTTTCGGACATGTTCGACGTTTCGGAAAAAGCGTGGCGCATGGGCGGGTCGAAAATGTGGGTGCGGGTCGACACGCAGATCTCGGTTGAAAACCTCTTGCGCGGCGTGATCGTTCAATCGGGAAATGACGCCTGCATCGTGATTGCGGAGAATGTCGCCGGATCGGAAGACGCGTTTGCCGAACTCATGACCGAAAAAGCGCGGGAATGGGGTCTGCTCGATTCCACCTTCGCAAACGCAACTGGTTGGCCGCACGAAAACCAGAAAATGTCGATGCGCGACCTGGCCTTGCTCACGAGGAAAATCATCCGGGACTATCCGGAGTATTACGGGCTTTTCGCTGAACGTGAATTTACCTGGGAAAAAATTCGCCAGGGCAATCGCAATCCGCTCCTTGATGCGTTTAACGGGGCCGACGGGCTGAAAACAGGGCATACTGACGAATCCGGTTACGGTCTCGTCGGATCGGCCGTCAATGAGGGCGAGCGTCGGATTGTTGTCGTCAATGGCCTCACAAGCGAGCGGGAGCGCTCTAACGAAGCAGCACGCCTGATGCGCATCGCTTTTAACGATTTTACTCGTCAGACTCTATTTGAGCCCGGCGAAGCGGTAGGCGAGGCGCAGGTCTTTAAAGGCAAGGATCAAACGACGCCCTTGGTCGTCGCGGAATCGGTTTCCGCAATTGTTCATCGGTCGCTGCTCGAAAACACCCGGGCGACAGTTGTTTATGAGGGACCTGTTGCTGCGCCCATTCGCGAGAACCAGCAGATCGGTTATCTGCGTCTTGAGGCGGCCAATGGCGATGCGAAAGAGTATCCCTTGTTCGCCGGCGCGAGCGTCAATGAAATGGGCGTCTTCGGCAAAATCGGTCTGGCGGCGAAGATGCTGCTCGCGAAACCTGAAGCGGCGCCTGAAGAAACCGCAAGCGTCGGGCAATAAAAGATTCTAGAAGGCGGCAATGAACGAAAGAGGCCGCGGCATTTTTATCAGCTTTGAGGGCGGCGACGGCTCCGGCAAGTCAACGCAGATCCGTTTGCTTGCGGATCGATTGAAGGACGCCGGCCGCACTGTCGTCGTCACGCGCGAGCCTGGCGGATCTGTCGGTGCAGAAGAAATTCGCAAGCTTCTTGTGGAAGGCGATAAGGATCGCTGGTCGCCCATGACCGAAGCCCTGCTGATGGTGGCGGCTCGTCGCGATCACCTGGAAACAATTATCCTGCCGGCGATCGAGCGCGGCGATGTCGTCATTACCGATCGCTTCGCCGATTCGACCATGGCCTATCAGGGGATTGCCGGTGCGCTCGGCCGCGCCGCCGCCGCCTCGCTTCACAGCCTTGCCGTAGGCGACAATGATCCTGATCTTTCGATAATTCTCGATCTCCCGGTTGAGGAAGGGCTTGCCCGCGCCGGCGGTCGCGACGGCGCCGAAACGCGATTTGAATCCAAGGGCCGCGATTTTCAGCAGCGGGTGCGCGAGGCGTTCCTCGAAATTGCCCGGGAAAACCCCGATCGGTGCGTTGTGATCGACGCAACCGGTGATGTTGCGGTTACGGCTGACACGGTCTGGCGGGCGGTCGAGGCGCGCATTGGGGCGCGTGGAAAGGCCTGAGGCGGGCGTTTTGACGACGTTGTCGATTGGGCTATGACCGAAGGCGCATGACCGACCTGATCTCGCCACAAGAACGCTCGCAGCAAATCGGCCGCGCCGATCTCGAAGCGTCGCTCCGCCGCACCATGGCGACGGGCGCGCTAACCCATGGCTGGATCATCGCCGGCGGGCAGGGCGCAGGCAAGGCGACGCTTGCCTATCGGATAGCGCGTGGTGTTCTCGCGCCAACAGATCTCGCAAACCCGGCGACGTTCGATACAGTCGAGGACAGCCGGACGTTCCGGCAAATCGCCCAAGGGGCCTATCCGGACCTTTTCGTGGCGGAACGGCTGTGGAACGAAAAAACATCGAAATACCAGTCGGAAATTACAGTCGAAACCATTCGAAAGCTCATCCAGTTCATGAGCCATACCCCTGCGCTCGGCGGCGCCCGGGTCGCGATTATCGACACCGCAGACGATCTTAATCGCAACGCCGCCAACGCTTTGTTGAAAGTATTGGAAGAGCCGCCGGCGAATACCTTGTTGCTGCTGTTAAGCGCCGCGCCAGGAAGGCTTCTGGCGACTATCCGGTCCCGTTGCCGGCGCATCGACTTGCGCGAAGTCTCCGCGCCGGAAATCTGCGCGCTGCTGGAAGAGGAAGGGCTGGCTTCTGGCGCAGAGGCAGAACGCATCGCCGATCACGCCGACGGTCGTCCAGGCTACGCGTTGAAACTGGCGGCGGAAGGCGGCGCGACTGCGCTCTCGCTTGCAGACGCATTTCTCCAAGCCGGACGCAAGAACGGCGAGGTTGGCGCCGTTGCATCGAAGTTTTCAGCCCGAACGAGCGCGGAGGAGTGGGGTTTCTTCATCGACGCCGTCGGCAGCGCACTGACTGCCGCCGCCCGGTCGGCGGCCCGCGGAAATGAACTCGAAGGCCCGCTCATGGGCGCCAGACCTCCGGCTTTAATTGACGCGTGGGAGCGCCTTTCATCGCTCGGCGCGCGCGGCGAGGCGCTTAATCTTGATCGCTCCCAGATCGTCAACGCCATGGGATACGATCTCCACGAGAGTCTTGGAGCTGCGTGAAGCCCCATGCTTGTGGACAGTCACGTCAATTTGCATGCGGACCAGTATGCTGAGGATTGCGACGAAGTTATCGCAAGCGCCCGAGACGCCGGCGTTGCTTACATGCTGACCATATCCGACAAGCTGCAGTCGACCGACGCCATAACGAAAATTGCCGACGCCCATGACTTTATCTGGCGCAGCGTCGGCGTGCATCCGCATTACGCCGCTGATCACGCGGATCTAACTGCGGAAACGCTGATTGATATGGCAACGGATGAAAAAGTCGTTGGCATTGGCGAATGCGGTCTCGATTTTCATTACGAATACTCCGACCGAGCGGCGCAGCGGCCGGTTTTTAGGGCTCACATAGAAGCCGCGCGCGCAACGGGTCTGCCGCTGATCATCCATACGCGCGAGGCCGATGACGAAATGCGCGAAACCGTGAAGGAAGCGCACGGTGAGGGGGCGTTTACGCCGCTGCTGCACTGCTACACCGGCGGTCCGGCGCTGGCCGAAGCCGTCCTTAAGCTCGGCGGCTACATCTCCTTTTCCGGCATTATCACGTTCAAGAATGCGACGGACGTTCGGGCAATTGCAGAAGCAGCGCCGCTTGATCGTATTATTATCGAAACCGACTGCCCCTATCTGGCGCCAGTTCCAAAGAGGGGCCGCCGCAATGAACCGGCATATCTTGTTCATGTGGCGGAGAAGCTGGCGGAGATAAAAAACGTTTCGAATGGAGAGATCGCCAACATCACGACGGAGAATTTCTTCCGGCTTTTTGCCCGCGCCAAACGAAAGTCTCCGCAGTGAGCGTATCGGGAGATATTCGCGTCACTGTTTTGGGATGCGGTTCATCCGGCGGCGTGCCGCGGTTCGGCGGCGCTGACGGAACCGGGGAGTGGGGCGCCTGCGATCCGGCCGAACCTAAAAACCGGCGAACGCGCTGCTCAATTCTGGTGCAGCGGGCGCATCCGGAACATGGTTTTGAGCATGGGCGCACTACCAATGTGCTCGTTGATACCTCGCCGGACATGCGCGCGCAGCTGCTCGCCGCACGCGTCGCTCATCTCGACGCCGTTCTTTACACCCACGATCATGCGGACCAATGCCACGGCGTCGACGATCTGCGCATGATCGCGATCGCCATGCGCAGGCGCGTGCCGACCTATGTGGACGAAGCGACCAGCGGCATGCTTCTCAAGCGTTTCGATTATTGTTTCGAGCAAGCGCCTGGGTCGCTCTATCCGGCAATCCTTGAACGCCATGAGATGCCCGCTTGCGGCAAACATTTTGAGCTTAAGGGCGCTGGCGCCGCGATGCCCGCCGTTGCTTTTTTGCAGAACCACGGAAACGTCGATTCTCTCGGATTTCGCTTTGGCCCCGTCGCCTATTCAAGCGATGTCGTCGGACTTCCCGAAGAGAGTTTCGAAATCCTCGCCGGCGTCGACACATGGATCGTTGACGCCCTGCAGATGACGCCGCACCGAACCCATGCGCATCTCGATCTTACGCTTGAATGGATCGCCCGAATAAAGCCGCGCCGGGCTATTCTCACCAATCTTCATGTGCACATGGACTATCAAGCGCTGAAAGATTCGCTTCCCGAAGGGGTTGAGCCCGCTTTTGACGGCATGACCTTAGACCTTAAAAGCTAGCCTTCATCGCTGCGTGTGATATACTGATCGCGACACAGCAAGTCGAACGGTAATGTTACTGAATTACATGCGGCCGCGAGTCGATCTGACCGACTTCGTCCGCACTTATTATTACTTTGAAACGCCGGCGCGAACGGTGCAGCCCCTTTGCGCGGAGCTTGGCAACATTCGCATCTTGCTTAGCGGCGGCGGCCGCATCACGACGCCGAAAGGCGACGTTGAAAAAATCTCTGACGCATTTTTGCTGGGCCCGACCACGGGCGCCTATTCAATTGAATGCGAAGCTAACACGCGTGTATTTGGCGTCGGTGTTCGCCCGCGGGGGTGGGGCGTTCTTATGGGCGTCAATGCCGCCGAGCTTGCGAACCGCACAGTCGACCTCTCTGATTTGGCGGGAAAAATCGCCAATGAATCAATCGAAGCGATCGCGAACGCCGCAACCATGGATGAGATGGCGTCCGTTGCGGATCAGTTCTTTTCGACCTTGCTGGACAGAAGAATTGCAAAAGCCTGCGCATACCCGGAGGCGTTGGAGCACTGGCTCAACGATCCAAGCGAACTCGATCTCGATCGCTTGATGGACATGATGGACTTGTCACAGCGTCAAACGGACCGGCTGGCCAACCAGTTCTTCGGGGCGAGCCCCAAACGCTTGCAACGAAAATATCGGACATTGCGCGCCGCAGACCGGATGCGCGAAGGCGTCACCGACTGGCGCGACGCGGCCGGCCTTGCGATTTACGATCAGGCCCATTTCATCCGGGAATTCAAGACATTCGTCGGGGTCACGCCGGGGCAATTCGCCAACCACCAGGCATCGCTGATCGAGGCGGTGCAGGATCGGCGCAAGGTCGGCGCAAAGCCGCTGCCGCTTGCGGGAATCTGAAAAAAACGTCCCCGATGGCGAAAATTTACAATACGGCGCGCCGGCGTCGCGTTTAGATAACCCTGCTGTGTCAAATGGGGGAGATTACCTGAGGCGCACGGGGGAGCAGGCCAAGCCCTTCCTGGTCTGTAAAGAACGCGCCGGTTGCGGGGGTGTATCCCGCAGCCGGCGTTTTCGTTTGCCGTCCTGAAATTAAAGATCTCGCAGCGGCTTTTTGCGCGCCGAGGCATGCCGTTCGCGACGGTCGCTTTCGATATAGCGGTCCGTGGTCGCCATTGAAGCGTGCCCGGCGTCATCGCGGACATGTTCGCGGGGGCGGATTTTTACGTCTTCCGATATGCCCGTATGCCGCAGCCAGTGCACCGTCGCAGCTCGCAGCTCCATTGCGTCATCGACAAGCCCGTCCGCTTTCATTCGATCATAGGCTGCATCGAAACAATCCTGAACAATGCGCCGGATCTGACGCGTCGACGTAACCGGTCCGTATCCGCGCGCCTTGGCGACGAGCGGGGTGTGTTCATTGATCGATGGCAAGGGCGATAAGCCAAGGGCGCCGCGGTAGCGTTTGAGGGCCTCCAGCATGGCGTCTGACACCGTCACGGTGCGGTCCTTGTTGCCTTTGCCCGTCACGTGAAACCACCATGCGCCGTCCTGATCCTTTCGGAAATCACCCATCACCGGGGCCGATCGTTCGTCGGCGACAAGCTCGGAAATGCGAAGATAGAGCGCAAAAAGGCAATTCATGATGAACAATGTTCGTTCATGCGTAGGCGGATTATCGTCCGCCATGATTTCTGCGGTCTCCAGAACGTAATCCCATTGCAAGTTTGAAATGCGCCGGACGACAGCAGCATTTTGATCGCGTTTGATGAACTTGCTTTTCTGGCGAATGAGCGCCACCGGATTGGCGCTGATGACAGTTTCTTCCGTCAAATAGTCATAAAACGAAGAAAGCGCAGTGAATGTTGCGCGAACTGCAGATTGGCTCGGCCGAAAGGCCTTGGCGTCCGGTTTGCGACCGGTCTTGAGTTCCGTCTTGGGCAAGCTTGCCACAAAGGGGCGCCATTTCGGATTTGGAACGCGTTCGCCGTTCTCAGTGAAAAAACGTGGCGCGTGGGTTTCACCGATCCATGCGGCTGGCGGCGCCAACGAAAAGCGCACAAATTCCTCGATGTCTTCGCGCGCCAGGCCGTAGGCGTTTCGCTGTTCAACGCGCCAGGACCATTGCAGCAGACGCTCAAGTTCTCGGCGATACGCGTTGAAGGTCGCTGTCGAGCCGTTGTAGCCATAGAGAAACTTCAGCGCGTGCTCATAATCGATGTCTGCGCCCGCAACGACGTCGCCGCCGAGGATCTCGTCAACAGCAAATTTTTGTTGCCGATGCGGGTTCTCCATGTCTTTCAGCGCGTCGAGGATCGGCGCTGGAGCGGTGTTCAAAGGAGATGCAGACATGGCTCAAAATCGCTGATTTCGTAGATTCGGCGCGTTTCTGGCATGATTTGCCCGATATCACAAAGATTCCGATATTGATAAATATCGGACATAGCGATGGTATGGGTGCTGTGGTCCAGGACCGCCCGGGCTCTCCTTTTCTTGTTCCAACAGCGCCGCTGAGCTCCTGATAATCCGCGCTTGCGTCGCGCTGGAGGGTTTGTGAAAACCCGTGTCGTCACCTTGGGAGTTCTTATGCGCACATTCTCTATCATTCTTGGCGTTGTGTTCGCGGCGATAAGCGTCAGCCACGCGCGTCCATTGAAAAACACCGACGTCTTTGAATTTGAAATCGCGGCCGACCCGCAGGTTTCGCCCGACGGCGCGACCGTCGCTTATGTGCGCCGGTCCAACGACATCATGACCGACAGCGCGCGCGCCTCGATATGGACGATCTCCGTTGCGAAAAACGCGCACCGCCCGGTGCTCTCCGGACCCGTCAGCTATTCGAGCCCCCGCTGGTCGCCCAATGGCGATCGGCTTGCTTACGTCACCGGCGCCGGGACCAAAACGCCCCAGCTCTATGTGCGCTGGATGGATACAGGACAGACGGCGCTGCTCACCCACCTCACTGAAGCGCCGCAATCGATCGCCTGGGCGCCTGACGGCAATTCACTTGCTTTCTCCATGTTCGTTGAGACCAAGTCCGAGCCTCTGGCATCGCCGCCTGCCATGCCCAAAGGCGCAGAATGGGCAAAGCCCGCAAAAGTTATTGAGGACGTTCTATATCGCGCCGACGGCGCTGGTTTTGTACGCTCCGGTTCGACCCATATCTTCGTCGTGCCCGCCGACGGCGGCACGCCGCGTCAGCTAACAGACGGTCCCTACAATCACGGCGGATCGGTAAGCTGGGACGTCGATGGATCGGGCATCGTCTTTTCTGCAAACCGCAATGACGATTTTGAGCGGGACCTTATTGAAAGCGACATCTGGCGCGTTGCTGTAGCGACCGGCGAACTGACGCGACTGACAAATCGCGACGGCCCTGATTTTGCGCCGGCTGTTTCTCCCGATGGAAGCAAAATCGCCTATCTCGGGAATACGGACGATCTTAAGGGATATCAGACCACTCGCGTCAGCATCATGAATGCAAACGGCGGCGCCAAGCGCGCAGTTACTCGCGATTTCGACCGTTCGATCAACGCCCTCGCCTGGGATTCAAATGAATCGCTTATTATTCAGTATGATGATCGAGGCCGCACATATCTTGCGCGGTTGACGCTTGATGGCGAACGCGACGCGCTCGTGCGCGACGTTTCAGGAACATCGATCGGGCGACCCTATACAAGCGGCGGCTTTTCGGCCAACGCATCGGGCGTCGTCGCTTACACGTCCGGACGAGCCAATCGGCCCGCCGACATCGCGATAAAGAACGGCAACCGACCGACGTTACGCGCCACGCGTTTAAACGACGATCTGTTTGCAAGTATCGATCTTGGCGCTGTCGAGCGGATTACGTGGCGGTCATCGGCGGACGGACGGGAAATTGAAGGGTGGCTCGTTACGCCGCCTGACTTTGACGCTTCCAAACAATATCCCCTGATCCTTGAGATTCATGGCGGCCCGTTCGCCGCCTATGGGCCGCATTTCTCAGCGGAAGTGCAGCTTTTTGCCGCCGCAGGATATGTCGTTCTTTATGCAAACCCGCGCGGTTCAACGAGTTATGGCGATGAATTCGCAAACCTCATTCATCACAATTATCCGAGCGAGGACTATGACGATCTCATGTCTGGCGTTGATGCAGTGATTGAGCGCGGGTTTGTCGATCGCGATCAGCTGTTTGTGACAGGCGGTTCGGGCGGCGGCGTGTTGACCGCGTGGATTGTCGGCAATACCGACCGCTTTAAGGCGGCAGTGGTTGCAAAGCCGGTAATCAACTGGATCAGCTTTACTCTGACCTCGGATTTCTACCCCTTCTTCGGCAAGTACTGGTTCGATAAAATGCCGTGGGAAGACCCGGACGCCTATTGGGAGCGATCCCCCCTCTCCCTTGTCGGAAATGTAGAAACGCCGACCATGCTGCTGACGGGCGAGGCGGACTACCGCACGCCGATGTCCGAAACAGAGCAATACTATCAGGCGCTGCAATTGCGCGACATCGATACGGCGATGGTGCGCATTCCCGATGCGCCCCACGGCATTGCCGGGCGTCCGTCAAACTTGATCGCCAAGGTCGATAATATTCTTGCGTGGTTTGAACGTTACCGGGAAGAGGACTGACGAGCCGCTTAGGCTGACGCGGTTTCGCGAGAAACCTCAACAAGGCGTCGGTCCCTGATTTCAACGATGCGATCCATGCGTGCGGCCAGCCGCTGGTCATGGGTCGCAATCAATGCGGCGAGCCCCTCCTCGCGGACGATGTCCAATAGCGCGTCAAAAACAACATCAGAGGTCTTAGGATCGAGATTGCCGGTTGGTTCGTCGGCGAGCAGCAGATCAGGCTTGTTGACAAGCGCGCGGGCTATCGCCGTTCGCTGCTGTTCGCCGCCGGAGAGTTGCCCGGGCTGATGGGTCAGCCGTTCGCCGAGGCCCAGCGCCGTCAGGAATGACGCCGCCTGCTCGTCGGCGACGCTTTTTTTCTCGCCGGCGATGAGCCGCGGCAGCGCCACATTATCAACCGCCGTGAATTCCGGTAGCAGGTGATGAAACTGATAGACGAAACCAAGGGCGTCGCGGCGAATGCGCGTGCGCTCGGCGTCAGACAGTCCTGAAGTTGCAACGCCGCCGACATAAACCTCCCCGGCGCTCGGCGCCTCGAGCAGTCCGGCAATATGCAACAGTGACGACTTCCCGGAGCCGGAAGGACCGAGCAGCGCCGCTGTCTGGCTGCGCTTCAAGGTGAAGTCGACATTTTCAATGACAATGAGATCTCGATAGCGACGCGCCACGCCTTCAAGACGCAGCGCCGCCTCTCCGTCAGCTTTCATCGGAATGCCACCACTCTCGGAAGGAAAGCGCTTTCCCGTGATCGCTGAATTGGACAACAAGGATGCCGTCGATATGCACGCGCTTGCCCGTCGATGCGCGGGTCAGCGAGCAGGTCCAATGGGCGGCGCCGAGATTGGCTTGAACGTAGAGAATTCGCGCGCCGAATTCGATTTCGCGTTGGCGCCCGACCGCGGCGTTGAATGCGGCGGCAATTTCTTCACGCCCTTTTTTCGGGTCTTCGAACGGCGTCCAATAGTAGATCGCGTCTTCTTCGAAGAGCTGCGCGAAACGGCCGCCGTCTCTTGCTGTCCAGGCGGCGCCGTAGCGATCAATCCAGTGTTCAAAGTGCTGTTCAGAAAGCGCCATACTCTCCTCCTATTCGTATCGCAGCGCCTCGACGGGATCGAGACGCGCCGCCCGCCAGGCTGGATAGATTGTCGAGACGAACGACATGACCAGCGCCCAACCGGCGATCATGACCACTTCGCGGACCTGCATCTCCGCTGGAATTTCGCGGAAGTAATAGATTTCAGCGTTAAAGAGATCCCGTTGAAAGACCCACGAAAGCGCTTGTTCGATCGGGTCGATATAATGAACGAACAAGGCGCCGAGAATGACGCCGGCGATGGTGCCGAGAACGCCGATCAGCGCGCCGGACAAAAAGAAGATGCGCATGATCGAGCCTTGCGTTGCGCCCATGGTGCGCAGAATGGCAATGTCGCCGGTCTTGTCTTTGACCAGCATGACCAGGCCGGTAATGATATTGAGCGCGGCGACGGCGATGATCAGCATCAAGATCAGGCGCATTACGTTGCGCTCGATTTCAAGGGCGTCAAAATAAGCGCCGATCCTGCGAGCCCAGTCGGTTATGCGCCGATCGCCGGAGAATTCGGTAATGGCGAGCACATAGTCGCGGTACTGATCGGGATCTTCGATGCGCGTTTCGATGAAGGCGGAGGCGCCGGACGCGCGAAAGAACACCCTCGCCTGCTCGTAAGGCATGAATGCAATCGAAGAATCGAACTGCGAATTGTCAACGTCGAATATGGCGCCGACGATGTATTCCTTCGTCGTTACAGGAATGCGTCCGAACGCCGTTTCGCGACCGCCATGGGTCGTTACATTCACGGTTTCTCCCGCCCGTACATTCAATGTAGCGGCGATGCCGGCGCCTATGGCAATCTTGTTGCCGCCGTTTCTGCCCTCGCCAAACGTATCATATTCGCCAAAGGCGAGGTTTTCCGGCGCGGCGATTTCCGGAATATCGAGCATGTCGGAGCGGTGCATGCCGCGGAAGATGGCGACAGTACCGCCGCTGGGGGACGTGACATAGGCCGGCGATTCGATGAGAGGCGCGGCGTTGACGACGCCATCCATCGTTTCGATTTGCTCGATCAACGGCGACGGATCTTCGCCATCGACCAGCATGACGTAAACATGGCCGTTAAAGCCAAGCGCCTGTTCCAGGAGTTTCGCTCGGAACCCTTGCATCACCGACATCACGATGATCAGCACGGCGACGGCCAGCATGATGCCGAGAAAGGCGATAATGGAAATCAGGGAAACGCCCTTCCCCGATCGGGTTGCTCCAAGATAACGCCGCGCCACCATCCATTCGAAAAACGAAAAAGCGCGCGTAGGGGCGCTGCTGGCGGCGGTCGGCGTTGATGTGGCGTCGTTGCTCTTCAACATTGTTCAACGTCTAGGCGGGGTGCTGCGGCCTGTCCAGCAGCGCAAGGGTCAAACGCTGTGCGCCGAAATTGGGGACAAATGATGACCGAAGCGCAAAAACCGCTCAGGAATGCGAAAGGCCCTCATGCACAGCGGCCAGGGCATGGTCGACGACCGAATCGAGGGCCACTTCATCGCGATGACCGTCGCTGCGGCGCTTCACCTCAACCTTGCCGTCGCCAAGGCCGCGGGGACCGACCACCAGTTGAAGCGGCAGGCCGATAAGGTCCATGCGGGCGAATTTTTCGCCGGGCCGCGCCCTCGTGTCGTCATAGAGGACTTCGACCCCGACACCTTCCAAGCCCTTATAAAGCTTCGCGCAGGCCGCATCCGTATCGGCGTCGCCGGCTTTTAGATTGACTAGGCCTACATGGAACGGCGCCACAGGCATCGGCCATTTGCAGCCGTCATCATCGTGAAACGCTTCGATCAGCGCGCCGACGAGGCGCGATACGCCGACGCCGTATGACCCCATGTGCACAGCAACGTCTTTTCCGTCGGAACCGGCGACAACGGCATTCATGGGTTCGGAATACTTCGTGCCAAAGTAAAAGATATGGCCGACTTCGATACCGCGGGCGGAGACGCGATCCCCCTCGCCCACCTCGTTCTCGAATGCTTTTTCATCGTGCATCTCGTCGGTCGCCGCATAATAGGCGGTGAACTGATCGACGATGGGTTGCAGATCGTTTTCGAAATCCGTTTCCGCGCCAGGTATCGGTAAATCGAGCAATCGCTTGTCGCAGAATACGGCGCTTTCGCCAGTATCAGCGAGCACGATGAACTCATGACTTAAGTCGCCGCCAATGGGTCCGGTATCGGCGCGCATTGGAATTGCGGTGAGCCCCATACGCGAGAACGTTCTGAGATAGGCTGCGAAGAACCGGTTATAGCTGTGGCGCGCTGCATCCTCATCGATGTCGAATGAATAGGCGTCCTTCATCAGGAATTCGCGGCCGCGCATTACGCCGAAACGGGGCCGGATTTCGTCGCGAAATTTCCACTGGATGTGATAGAGAAGTTTCGGCAGGTCTTTGTACGAACGAACGCCCGCCCGGAAGATTTCCGTGATCATCTCCTCATTGGTGGGGCCGAACAGCATTTCGCGATCGCCGCGGTCTGTAATGCGCAGCATCTCTTTACCGTACGCATCATACCGCCCGCTTTCGCGCCATAGATCCGCCTGCTGAATGGTGGGCATCAGCATTTCAACCGCGCCGGCGCGGTCTTCTTCTTCGCGAACGATCTGCTCGATCTTTTTCAGCACCCGATAGCCCAGAGGCAGCCAGGCATAGATCCCCGCCCCTTCCTGGCGGATCATGCCGGCGCGCAGCATCAGGCGATGGGACGCGATTTGCGCATCCGCGGGCGTCTCTTTGAGGAGCGGAAGGTAGAACTGGCTGAGTTTCATGCGGCCCGTTGGCGTCTGGCTTCGCCGCCCTTCTAGATGCGCCTGGACGCCAAGTCTATTCCGACGAGGCTATTCCAGCGGTGTCGCTTCAGGCGCGCAGGCAGGCTCAACCGGCTCGAAGATTTCGCCGGTCGCAAGGTCAGGATAGAGCCTTAGAAACAGCAATCCGTTGCCCCTTAGCGGAACGTCTCGGCGAAGCAGGACATCATCAAAGCGGCCTGCCCAGGGATTAAGTTCGAAGGCGCCCACATCCTCGCTTACCAACGGCGCAATATCGACATTGACGGGGCAGCGCTCCGCCTCAATGCGGATCGTCTCCGCAGCCGCAAGGCCCGGCGCAAAGGCGGCAAGAGTGATGGCGATCAGCCTGGCGCGCGACATGTCTGCCCCGAATTTCGAACAACAACCGCTTTATCGTTGAGCTCTACGGCAAGGTCAAAACGCGCCAGAAGGCGCTGGCTCGCCCACCCCTTCTCCTTGCGCGGTCGAAACACCACGACTGCCGAGCCGCTGTTGCCGTCGGCGTCTGTCTTCACATCGATAATGGCGCCAGCATTCGCCGCAAGAAGATAGGCTTTCGAGCCCGAATAGCACGGCGGGCGCAAGATCGTTGTCGCGGCCGCAGCCGCGCCAATAACGGCAATTTCCGCGATCAAAATCCCGTAAAAGATCGGCCGGATTTTCATGCATCGGGACGCTGCAACGTTTACGCCTTGTTAAGGATTTGTCCCGCCGCGGGATCACGCGATGGAGTGAATACTGGGCATGCGCACCATGTGCGCCGATATCAGCTGCTTGCCGAAAAAATGGTGCGGTCGAGAAGACTCGAACTTCCACGGGTTGCCCCACAGCGACCTCAACGCTGCGCGTCTACCAATTCCGCCACGACCGCACGCCGCGTAAGAAGGCGGGCGGCATAGCAAAGCCGCGCGCCCTTGTGAAGCCTTGTAAATGGGGTGTTTTGAGCGCCGCCGTCAGGTCGGTCCCGGGGCCCGGAAAAAATCGCACCGATCAGCATTTAAGCTTCTCAATCAACGCCCTTAGACCTGCTGTTCAGGGGGGCTGGAGGATTTGCGCTTATTCCTTCTCGATGGGATAAACACGCCGTGAGGCGATGCGCCCGCGAGGCTCGCGGCGGCGTTGTCTCGTCGATTCGCCCGAAGGCGTATCGCGATTATCCATCAGATCCGTTTTGGAGAGCCGAGTTTTGGTTAGCGTGACTTTGAGGGATCCCCGCCCCGACGCCCGCCTGCGATCGGAAGAACCAACGGAATGGGTCGTGTCGGCTGGGCTGACTGATTACGACGCCGCCGTAGCCTATATGGAAGAGCGGGCCGCGCTGATACGCGCGGGTGAGGCTGCTGAGCTCGTCTGGCTGGTCGAACACCCTGCGCTTTACACGGCGGGCACGAGCGCCGATCCCGGCGACCTCCTCGCACCCGACCGCTTTCCTGTCTTTAAGTCGGCGCGAGGCGGTCAGTACACTTATCATGGGCCGGGCCAGCGCGTTGCCTATCTCATGCTCGACCTTGATCGGCGCGGCCGAGACGTTCGCGCTTTCGTTTATGGCCTTGAGGCCTGGTTGATCGAGGCGCTCGCCGGATTTGGCGTAACGGCCGAGCGCCGTGCCGGGCGCGTAGGCGTCTGGGTCGACCGGACGCCGCCGGGCGGATCATTGCGCGAGGACAAGATTGCGGCCATCGGCGTCAGGATCCGGCGCTGGGTCACCTTTCACGGCGTGGCGTTGAATGTGAGCCCGGATCTTTCTCATTTCAGCGGGATCACGCCCTGCGGGGTTTCCGATCCGGGGCTTGGGGTGACGAGCCTTGCCGATCTCGGCGTATCGGCGTCCATGCATGACGCTGACAAAATGCTGCGTTCGGCGTTTCAGTCGATTTTCGGTCCGACGATCGATGCTGAGACGCCTTGATCGCTTGAATAAATTAAAGCCTTGTAATGTGCTGGACTTCGGACGGATACGGAAGGAATACGGCAACTTTTGACCGCAATTGTATGTTACCAGACGCCAATGCGTTGAAGGAGAACCCTGCAAGTGAAAACCCTACGCCTCGCCCTCGTTCCGGTACTGATGATTTCCGCCCTCTGGTCGAGCGCATATGCGCAAGAATCGGATGCTGAATCGACGGTGGAGACAGAAGCTGAGGATGGCGGCGCAGAAGAAGCCGAAGAGCCGAATGCGGACGAGCTTGCTGACCTGCTGAACTCGCAACAACAATTGCAACAGACCTTCACCTTGAAACGCACCATCAACGGCGAGGTCGTTGAGACGAAACAAACGACCGTCACTCTGTCGCCTGGCGATCCCTATCGTCCGACGGAAGCAGGCCAGTCGACGCTGCAGCAGGTCGAGGCTGCGTTTGACAGCGAAGTGCTGACACGCGTTGAAGCGTTTGAAGAAGCCAAGCTCGATTTTACTATCGCGGACAGCGATCGCGACGAGCGAATGACCTCTGAAGAATTTGCGAACCTCGTCAACAGCTGGCGTGAGACCGGCGCCCGCGAAGCAGATGCGCCATCAGAAGACATCGCCCGGGAGCGGGAGTATCAGGCATTGCTTGAAGTGATCGATCCGGAAGCTGCGAGAAAAGAAACGGCGTCATATGCCAAGGCAAAATTTTCATTCATCAGCGGCGCGCAGGAATCGATCTCGCGCGAGGATTATATTCGAGAATATCTGCTCGACTTCGACACGATGGATGCAAACGAAGATACGTTGCTCAAAGGCGAAGAGTTGATGCGCTTCCGTTCCGCCAATCGAGGTGAAGCGCTCGAGATGTAACGGGTTTAATCGCCGGCGAGCAAATCGAGAAACCGGGCGACGTGCATGAATTCCCCCTCAATGACACTGCGGCGGACGGCGGCCTCCTCATCGTCGCCCCATTGTTGGGCCTGAAACGCCTCATCCACAATCGACGCCCCGTAGATTTCGCCCGCCGGAAACGCCTTTTTCCATAGGGCCAGAGCCATGACGGCAGAGCCGGTGATTGCCGTTGCTGTTCGTAAGGCCGCGAGCGTTTCTCGGCCAACGTCCGCGAGGACTGTCCGAACACGGTCAATGGCGATATCCGGTTGCGGCGTAGACATTATGCCTGTGGTGATGACCAGCGCCGCCCCCAACTCATCGCGCAGCCAGTCAAGATAGGGGTCCCATGCCGCCGCCTGTCGATCGACGAGCGCTTGCGGCGCATCAGCGCGATAACAAAGGAGGTCCGAGCCAAGATAGGCGAGAATGTCTTCCCGCCACTGGGCCGCCGCGTCAGCATCGATCGCGTCAGCAAGCAAGTTCGTTAGCGGCGTCGATCCGAGATCGATGTGGTCGCCCTGCTCTTCCCATTCCATTCTGATTGCATCGGCAAGCTTGTATGTGGGCGCGATCACCGCATTTCGTTTTTTTGTTCGCAAGGGTTTGTCGTCAAGGCGGATTTCAAATCCGTCATCCAATTCCGTGACGGTAACCGCCCTGTAGGTCCGCTTGATCGCTTCCGATGATCCGCTCACGACGCAAACTCCGGCCATTCGACGGCGGCGTTTTCGTCAAAACTAAAGAAAGTCCAGGTCTCTTTCATGTGTCCGGTAAGCGGAGCCGTTAATGTCATTGGTTTGCCGGCCTTCGGATGACGGAAACTCATTGAGCGGCAGAATAGGTGCAGCTTGCCTGAAACACCCTCAATGTGCGCATCCTCGCCGCCATATTTCCCATCTCCCACAACCGGATGTCCGATCGCGGCGGCGTGAACGCGCAATTGATGGGTGCGCCCCGTGATCGGCCGCATCGCCAGGAACGACGCCCGCCCCACATCTTCAACAATCTGGTAGTGGCTGACCGCGTGTTTGGCGTCCTCGCCCTCGGCCGGAACCATTCGCTCGTCGCCGCGCCGAACCATGCGTTTAGCGATCGGCAGGTTTATTTCGCCCTGCTGAGGTCGAGGCGCGCCGGCGACAAGCGCCCAGTAAGTTTTCTCTACGTCGCGCGACTGCAACGCATCGCTCAAACCTTGCGCTGCCTTGCGGGTCTTGGCGATCAGCAACAGCCCGCCCGTATCCTTATCGAGGCGATGCACAAGTTTTGGCCGCACCCCGTCCCGCTCAAATGCCGCAAGCATGCCGTCAATGTGCTGTGTCGTTTTCTCGCCGCCCTGCACCGCAAGTCCGAAAGGCTTATTGAGGGCAAGGATTTCATCATCCTCATAGAGGGTCATTGCTGCGATTAATTTGCGGGCGTCTGAAGAAGCGCCCGATTGCTTTCGGCGGGGCGCCCCGGCGTCCGGCAAAGGCGGTATACGGACCATTTCGCCGATCTCAAGGCGGCGGTTCGATTTCACACGCCCGCCGCCGACGCGCACTTCGCCCTTGCGAAGATACTTTTCAAGTTGGCCATGAGAAACGTGGGGGAAATGCGCCTTAAACCATCGGTCAAGGCGCATGCCTTCCTCGTCATCCGTAACGGCGATTGTCTGAACCCTGCTCATGACGCAGCGCGCATGGCGATGACGCCGGCGACGAGACCGCCAATAGAAAGCGTCACAGACGCGGCGACGTATAGTCCCGCTATTGTCAGGGAACGGTCTTTTGCGAGCGTCATCGCGTCGAGGGCGAATGTCGAAAAGGTGGTGAATGCCCCTAACAGGCCGATAGTGAGAAATGCGCGCAAAGCCGCTGTCTCTGGTTCGTGACGGGCCAGCCATACGACAAGCGCGCCCATGGCGAATGAGCCAACTGCGTTTACGGTGAGCGTGCCCCAGGGAAAATTGGGCCCAAGAAGGTGCAGCGCTGCGCGAGAGACGCCGTGGCGCGCCATGGCGCCCAGAGCGCCTCCCGCCCCGATTGCCAGCCAGATTGATGCGGTCACGATCGTTTCCTCATAAACGGCGCCAGCAATAGACCAATAAAGGAAAGCTCTTCAACGCCTTCCGCGCCAATTTTCATATCCGGCGTACGGATATGGCTGCTGCGAGAAGCAAACAGGCGATCCCAACAGCTCAATACGGCTCCGTAATTTGAGTCGGTGTCGGCGCGTATGGCGTGGTGATGCACCCAGTGAATGGAGGGTGTGATGATAAGAAGTGACAAGGCGCGTTCGAACGTCTTCGGCAGGCGCAGATTGGAATGGTGAAACAGCGCGACGCTGAGCAGCAGAATTTCAAAAATGATGACAGTCATCAACGGCGTTGCGAGGAGCATGATGGGAATGAGCCGGAGGCATGCTGACAAGACAACTTCGCCAAGGTGAAAACGTAAGGCGCTGGTCGTGTCGAGAAATGCGTCGCGATGATGCACTTCATGGAGCCGCCACATCAGAGGAACCCGATGATAGGCCCGATGGAGCCAGTAGGTCCAAAGATCGAGAATGATGAGATCGACGACCAGGATGGCAACGCCAAGCCAGCCGGCTAAAATCGCTGCATCTCGCGTCCAAAAAAGATTGTTGGCGCCGAACGCTGTGATGGGTGCGACAATTAACGGAGACGCAAGCGCCACCACGAGCCAGAGGCCAAGATTGCGCAGGACGCGGGCGCTGCTTTCGGGCGCCGGCGCTGCACGGAACAGGCGTTCTGCGACAAACAACATCGCAAAAACGCCGCCAATAACGGCGGTTTTCAAGACCAGCAAATCCTGCACAGATGCTATTTCTCTCGCTCTCGAAGTTTCCGCCAATAATCGAGACGTTTGGCGATTTCCTTGTCGAACCCGAATTGCGAGGGCTCGTAGAATGTTTCTCTCGGCAAATCCGGTGGGAAATAGTTGAGCCCGGCGAAACTAAGCTCCGTATCGTGATCATAGACGTAGCCGTCCGAATAACCGAGATTTTTCATCAGTTTCGTCGGCGCGTTCATGGCGTGTGCTGGCGGCGCCAGCGAGCCGGTTTCGTGTGCTAGCGCCTTGGCTTTTTTGAATGCAACATGCGATCGGTTGGATTTTGGCGCTGAGCCGAGATAGGCGACCAATTGACCGATCGCGATTTCACCCTCCGGCTGGCCCAGAAATTCATAAGCGTCCCGCGCGGCAATCGCCAAAGGCAGCGCCTGCGGGTCTGCATTGCCGATGTCTTCCGACGCAATCACAATCAGCCGGCGCAAAATAAACCGCGGATCTTCACCGCCAACCAGCATGCGCGCTGCCCAGTAAAGCGCGGCGTCAACATCCGACCCGCGGATCGATTTCTGCAAGGCGCTGGCGAGATTGTAGTGGGATTCATCGCTTTTATCGTAGAGCGGCGCGCGGCGCTGGACGATGTCGGAAAGGGCATCAGGTTCGATGTGTTTGTCCACCGGTTCGGCGAGTATCGCTTCCGCCATATTCAATACGGCGCGCCCGTCCCCGTCGGCCATTGCGCGAAGCTGGATACGAGCTTCATCCGTAAGAGGAAGCTGCTTTGTCTCAACCGCTTCGGCGCGCTGCAGCAATTTCTCCAGCGCCGCATCGTCCAGTCTTTTTAAAACCAGCACCTGCGCGCGAGAAAGAAGCGCGCCGTTCAGTTCAAAAGACGGATTTTCCGTCGTCGCGCCGATCAGCGTGATCAGACCGGACTCCACATGCGGCAGAAATCCATCTTGTTGAGCCTTATTGAAGCGGTGGATCTCATCAACGAACAACAGCGTGCCCTTGCCCACGGCGCGGCGCCCTTCGGCCCGCTCGAAGACTTTGCGCAAGTCGGCAACGCCGGAGAAGATCGCCGAAATCTGTTCGAACTCGAGATCGGACTGATCCGCGAGCAGTCGCGCGATCGTTGTTTTACCGACGCCGGGCGGCCCCCAAAATATGATCGATGAAAGCCGGCCCGTTTTGAGCATGCGAAAGAGCGGCGCCCCCTCGCCCAGCAAGTGGTCCTGCCCGACGACCTCTTCCAGCTTCATTGGGCGCAAGCGATCAGCGAGGGGCTGGCCCGCCTTGCGCTCCATGCCCGCCGCCTGGAAAAGATCGCTCATGTTTGCTCTTAGCGGCCAACGCGCCAGGTAACGACGCGGCCTCCCGTATCAACGTCAATTTCCCAGCTGGCGACCGGCCGCTCGATTTCGCGCGCCAGGTCACTGGTCGTATCGACACTGCGGCCATTGATGGCGACGATCTTGTGTCCGGGTCTCAAGCCCCGTCGCGCCGCGAAAGTTCGTCTTCCGAGTTCCGAGACCACCACGCCACGGGACAAGGGATCAAGCCCAAGCTCTTCGCTGTAGCGCGGTGACAAATTATCGACCGTCACGCCATTCAGCGGATGCTGCCCTTCGAGGGAGCGCGGATCGCGCGCCGGCTCGTCCGGCGGCAAGGCGACCGTTACCGTCGTATTGCGGATCTTTCCGCCGCGGAGATAAGAGACCTCGGCTTTGTCCTCGTCGCTTTTAACGCCGATCTGGTAGTACAACGTCTGCGCGTCAAAGATCGATTGATCGTCGATCTCGACAATGACGTCGCCAGCCTGCAAACCTGCCCTGTCCGCAGGTCCCCCGGGCCAGATATCGTCAATCAGCGCGCCTGCAGGACGATCGAGTTCAAGCGCCCTCGCAAGATCGGACGTGACGGTGCTGGTCGAGGCGCCAAGCCACGGACGGACAAGAACGCCGCCGTCGATGGCGGTTTTCAAAACCTGCTGCACCAGCCGCGACGGCACGGCAAAGCCAATGCCGTTGGAGCCGCCCGAGCGCGAATAGATTGCGGTGTTAACGCCCACAAGCCGCCCTTCCGTGTCGACCAGCGCGCCGCCGGAATTGCCCGGATTAATCGCCGCGTCGGTTTGAATGAAAAGCTGATAGTCCGAGACCGAGGCGGCGCTGCGCGCCAGGGCGGACACGATGCCGTTGGTCACCGTCTGGCCAACGCCAAATGGATTGCCGATAGCGAGAACGATATCGCCAACTTGCAGCGCGTCCGAATTGGCAAAGCTGAGATAAGGCAGCGCCTCGTCCGCCTCGATGCGCAAGACCGCAAGATCCGTCTGCGGATCGGTCAGCACGACCTCGGCGTTATACTCGCGACGGTCGCTCAATACGACTGTGATCTCCGTCATGTTTTCGATCACGTGGTTATTGGTGACGATGACGCCGTCGGGGCTAACGATCACGCCTGAGCCCAGCGAACTCTGTTCGCGCGGACCGGCGCGGCCGCCGAAGAAGCGCTCAAAAAACGGATCGCCGGCAAAGGGGCTGCGCTGCTGGATAACGCGCCGGGTGAAGATATTCACGACGGCCGGCGCCGCCAGATCCACAACTGGCGCGAAGGAAAGCTTCACTTCGGTCATGGATTCCGGAACGAAGCGTGGGGCCGCAGCGATATCGCCAGCCTTCATTTCAGCTTCAGCGGGAACGTCTGCTTCAGGCTCGGGCGTCGGCTGGGCGCAGGCGGCGCTGAACAACGCAAAAGGAACAATCAGCGCTACATAAAGTGTACGGATCATGGATACTCCTGTTTCCCCCAGAGGCTGGAAAATAAGGGCCGGCGCGCAGCGGATCAATGTCTATTCCGCGGCGCCCCGAATTCCCGCTTCGACGCCGATAAAACCGC
Source organism: Hyphococcus sp. (assembly GCA_965267325.1). Classification (GTDB taxonomy): domain Bacteria; phylum Pseudomonadota; class Alphaproteobacteria; order Caulobacterales; family Parvularculaceae; genus Hyphococcus. Next base: position 781,244 of record OZ253943.1, read on the forward strand.
CGGATTGGCGGGCCCAGAGTTGGGCGTAGACGCCGCCGCGGGCGATCAGCCCGTCATGGTTCCCCTCTTCAACGATCTCGCCCTTGTCGAGGACGATGAGCCGATCCATGGCCGCAATGGTCGAAAGGCGGTGGGCGATGGCGAGCACGGTCTTGCCCCGCATCAATTCAAAGAGGTTTTCCTGAATGGCTGCTTCAACTTCAGAATCGAGTGCGGACGTCGCCTCGTCGAGGATGAGGATCGGCGCGTTTTTGAGGAAGATGCGTGCGATCGCAATGCGCTGGCGCTGTCCCCCGGACAGTTTTACCCCACGCTCGCCCACATGGGCGTCTAACCCGCGCCGACCGTTTTTATCCTCAAGTTCGTCGATGAACTCCGCTGCGTTCGCCCGTATGACGGCGTCTCGAATTTCGGCGTCCGTAGCGTCTGGACGACCATAAGCGATGTTATCGCGGATGGAGCGATGAAGCAGAGACGTATCCTGCGTGACGACGCCAATCTGGCTGCGCAAGGAGTCTTGCGTCACCGCGGCGATGTTCTGACCGTCAATCTCAATCGAGCCGCCTTCAAGATCGTAAAACCGCAAGAGCAAGTTTGTAATGGTCGTCTTGCCCGCGCCCGAACGACCGACGAGGCCGATCTTCTCTCCCGGCGCAACGGCGAGCGACAAGTTGTCGATGACGCCGCCTTCCTTTCCGTAATGGAATTTGACGTTTTGAAAGGCGAACGCGCCATTGGAGACAATCAGAGGCTTCGCATCCGCCGCATCCTCAACGTCAATCTCTTTGGTCAGCATCTCCATCCCGTCATGGAGTACGCCGATATTCTCAAACAGCGCCGAAACTTCCCACATGATCCATTGGGACATGCCGAATACGCGCAAGGTAAGCGCAACCGCCGTTGCAATGGCGCCGATGGTGACGAGATCACCAAGCCAGAGCCAGATCGACAGCGCGCCGACGGAGAAAACGGCGATGCAGTTAATGAGGTAAACGAGCCCATAAAACTGCGTCACCAGGCGCATTTGCGGATGCACAGTGCCGAGAAACCTGTTCATGCCATCGCGGGCGTAGTTCTCTTCCCGCCCTGCATGGGCAAAGAGTTTTACGGTCGTGATGTTCGTATAGCTGTCGACTATGCGCCCGGTCATTTCCGAGCGCGCGTCCGCCTGGCGCTCAGACGTGTCGCGCAGACGCGGTACGAAGTAAGCGATGATGGCGATATAGGCTGCAAGCCAGATGACCAGCGGTATCACCAGGCGCAAATCAGCCGCAGCAATTAGCGCCAGCATCGCAAGAAAATAAACCGCCACGTAAACAAGGATGTCGAGCACCTTCATCATCACTTCGCGTATGGCGAGGGATGTCTGCATCAGTTTTGTAGCGACGCGGCCGGCGAACTCGTTTGCGTAAAACGATGCGCTCTGTTTGAGGAGGTGCTGGTGAATACGCCAACGCGCGCTCATCGGCATATTGCCGAGAAGCGTCTGGTGTTGAATGAGCGAATTCAACAGCGCCACAAGGGGCAGCGCGATGAGGATAAACGCACCGATCATGATCAGCGGCGTTGCTTCATCGGCAAGGAACGTCGCCTTATCTGCGGCGGCTAGCCAATCGACGAGGCGGCCGAGAAACGCAAAAAGCATGACCTCGCCCGCAGCCATGAACGCCGACAGGACGGCAAGCGTTATGAGCCACGGCATGGAGTCCCTGGCGTAGTGCCAGCAAAAGGCGCGAAAATCCTTCGGCGGCGCGGCGTCGGCGCGCGCCGGAAACGGATCAAGTCGCTTTTCGAAAAAACGGAACATTTGAGTGCGTCGCTTTCCATCAAACCCGGAAGATTGGGATCGCGGCGCCGCCTTACAAGAAAAAACGGCGCCCAGATGAGCGCCGTTCACAAATCCGATTGATCGGATGAGGTTAGCGCCTATTCGTCGTCGTCATCGTCGCTTTCGAACATGGTCGGACCAGAATCGAGGCCCTTTGCATCTTCGTCGCGATCGACAAATTCAATCACCGCCAGCGGGGCGTTGTCGCCATGGCGAAACCCAGCCTTCATGATGCGGATGTAGCCGCCGTCGCGCTCCGCATAGCGGGGCCCCAGCGTATCGAAAAGTTTCTTCGTCATATCCTTGTCGCGGATCGACGAAACCACCTGGCGACGCAGATGCAGCGATTTATCGCTGTCCGCCGCCGCATGCTTCGCTTTCGTCACGAGCTTTTCGACGATCGGACGAAGTTCTTTCGCCTTCGGCAGGGTCGTCGTGATCTGCTCATGCTTGATCAGCGCGCAGGCCATGTTGGCGAACATCGCTTTGCGATGCTCATGAGTGCGGTTCAGTTTGCGTTGCGCCACGCCGTGTCGCATGGGACCTTCTCCTTAAAGCCGGAAACGACCGGACTTACTCGTCAAATTTTTTCGCCAGTTCTTCGATATTGTCGGGCGGCCAATCCGGCACGTCCATGCCGAGATGAAGACCGAGACCGGCCAGCACTTCCTTGATCTCGTTCAGCGACTTACGACCGAAATTCGGCGTACGAAGCATTTCTGCTTCGGTCTTTTGAATAAGGTCGCCGATGTAAACGACATTGTCGTTTTTCAGGCAGTTCGCAGACCGAACCGAAAGCTCAAGCTCGTCAACTTTGCGCAAGAGAGCTGGATTAAACGGCAACTCTTCGCGCGCTTCGCCGCCAATGTCTTTGGAAGGCTCGTCGAAGTTGATGAAGATCTGAAGTTGATCCTGAAGAATGCGTGCAGAGTACGCAGCCGCATCGTCCGGCGAAACCGATCCGTCGGTTTCGATTTCCATGATCAACTTGTCATAGTCGAGCACCTGGCCTTCGCGGGTATTCTCGACGCGATAGGCGACGCGGTTGACCGGGCTGTAAAGGCTGTCGACGGGAATAAGGCCGATCGGCGCGTCTTCCGGCCGATTTTGTTCCGCCGGCGCATAGCCCTTGCCGGTGTTGACTGTCATTTCGATGCGAAGATCTGCGCCTTCGTCGAGATGGCAGATGATGTGGTCCTTGTTCAAAATCTCAACTGAAGCCGTTTCTTCGATATCGGCCGCCGTTACCGGGCCTGGCGTTGATTTTTTCAGAACAAGACGCTTCGGCCCGTCCGCATGCATGCGAAGGGCAAGCTGCTTGATATTGAGAACGATGTCGGTGACGTCTTCGCGCACGCCGGCGATAGACGAAAACTCGTGCACTACGCCGTCGATCTGGATGGCGGTCACAGCCGCGCCCTGAAGCGACGACATCAGAATGCGACGCAGGGAGTTCCCGAGCGTCAGACCAAAGCCCCGCTCCAACGGTTGCGCGACGATGGTCGCCTTGCGCGTGGAGTCGGCGCCGGACGCCACGTCGAGTTTCGACGGGCGGATGAGCTCTTGCCAGTTCTTTTCGAGGATCTGAATCGAATCCATGAGATATCTGCTCTCTTTTTAATTCCTGTTAGACGCGGCGACGTTTGCGCGGGCGCGCGCCGTTATGAGGGATCGGCGTGACGTCGCGGATCATGGAGACAGTAAGGCCCGCAGACTGCAGCGCACGCAAGGCGCTTTCCCGGCCCGAGCCCGGGCCGCGCACTTCAACGCTGACTGTTTGAAGACCATGCTCCATAGCTTTTTTTGCTGCGTCCTCTGCCGCGAGCTGTGCGGCGTAGGGCGTAGACTTGCGCGATCCTTTGAAGCCCATGCCGCCGGCCGACGACCAGGAGATCGCATTGCCCTGCTCATCGGAGATGGTGATCATGGTGTTGTTGAACGACGCGTTTACATGAACGACGCCAGTCGAGATGTTTTTGCGGGCGCGACGTTTAACGCGGGCTGCCGTAGGTTTTGCCATCGGTCGCGTTCCTTACTTCTTCTTGCCGGCGATGGGTTTCGCCGGGCCCTTGCGGGTGCGTGCATTGGTGTGGGTGCGCTGTCCGCGAACGGGCAGACCGCGACGGTGGCGCAGACCGCGATAGCAGCCCTGGTCCATCAAGCGCTTGATGTTCACCGCAACTTCGCGGCGCAGATCGCCCTCGACCATGTAGTCCCGGTCGATGGTCTCGCGGATCTGCAGGACTTCCGCGTCCGACAAATCCTGCACGCGCCGTTCGGCTGCGATGCCGACCTTTTCGCAAATTTCGGCGGCTTTTGCCGCGCCAATGCCATGAATATAACGAAGTGCAATCGTTACGCGCTTGTTGGTGGGGATATTAACCCCTGCAATACGGGCCACTTAACGGCTCCTTCTCTTACCTCTCGCCCCTTTTTTCTTGGCCGGGCCAACCATTTTAAAGGTCCCGTTTGGAACCCGCCTCTTACGCACTTTTCTCGGACCGCCGGCCCAAGCAACAAGGCCCGCTGGCGGCGACAGGGAAATCCCCGGGCCGGGCGGGCTGAACTCCTTTAGGACGGAGAGCGCGTAGATATAGGCCTGCGCCCCGCCCCGTCAACCGCTTTCTTGGCGATTTCAGGCCCTCAAGAGCGCCTAATTTCGTCCAAAATCGCATCGATCTCTGCGGACACCGCCTCGACCGATCCCATACCGTCTACGACCTTCAAATTCCCCTGTTTTTCGTAATAGGGGATGAGCGGCGCCGTCTGGTCGGCGTAGACGTCGAGCCGCTTTTTGAAGGTCTCTTCATTGTCATCCTTGCGCACTTCCTCGCCGCGGGCCCTGGTTTCGGCCACGCGCGAGCGCAGGCGGCCAATCAAAACCGAATCGTCGACCCGAAGCTCAATCACAGCATCCAGCCGACGGCCTTTCTTCAAGAGCATGGCGTCGAGCATTTCCGCTTGCGGGAGCGTCCGGGGAAACCCGTCCAGGAGGAAGCCGTCGGCGCAGTCATCCGCCTCGATGCGTTCCTCGACAATGGCGCCGACGATTTCGTCAGAGACGAGATTGCCAGCATCCATCACCGCTTTCGCTTTTTTGCCGACAGGGGTCTCGGCCGCGACAGCGGCGCGCAGCATATCCCCGGTTGAAAGCTGCGGAATGCCGTAGCGCTCGACAATATGCGCCGCCTGGGTGCCTTTGCCGGCGCCTGGCGGTCCGAGAAAAATCAGGATCACCGGCGGCCCCCGCGCAGTTTCGATTTCTTGATCAGGCTTTCATATTGCTGCGCGACAAGATGGCCCTGAATCTGGCTCACCGTATCGAGGGTCACAGAGACGACAATGAGCAAGGACGTCCCGCCCACATAAACGGGGATTGCCTGATTGGAGCCCATTTTTAAAAGCTCCGGAAAGATACAAACGGCCGTAAGGTACATGGCGCCGATTACGGTCAACCGGGTGACCACATAATCAAGATACTCCGCCGTCCGGGCGCCGGGGCGATAGCCCTGAATGAAGCCGCCGTATTTTTTGAGGTTGTCAGCAACGTCTTCAACGTTGAATACGACAGACGTGTAAATGAACGTAAAGCCGATAATCAGCGCAGCGTAGAGACCGACATAGAGCGGCCGGCCTGGCGCGAACAGGAACCCAAGGGTTTGCAACCAATCGGGGGAATTCTGGCCGACAGCGCCGATTGCGGTCGCCGGCAACAGCAAGAGTGAAGAAGCGAAGATCGGCGGAATGACGCCGGACGGGTTCAGCTTCAGCGGCAGGTGCGATTTCTCGCCCTGGGTCATGCGCTGGCCGACCTGGCGGCGCGGGTATTGAACGATAATCCGGCGTTGCGAGCGTTCCACAAAGACAACGAAAACCACAAGCGCCAAAGCAAGCGCGGCAATCACCACAATCGTGCCGCCGCCAACGCCGGCGCCCGTGCGGCCCTGATCCAAAAGCCCGGCAATCACTCGCGGCAGTTCAGCGACAATGCCCGCGAAAATGATCAGGGAAACGCCGTTGCCGACGCCGCGCGCCGTAATCTGTTCGCCAAGCCACAAAAGAAACATGACGCCGCCAACCATGGTGACAACCGTGGTCAACAAAAAGAACGGTCCGGGATTGAGCGCAACGCCCTGCCCCTGCAGCGAGACAGCGATGAAATAGCCCTGCATCGTCGCCAGGAAGACGGTGAGATAGCGCGTGTACTGATTGATCTGACGGCGACCCTGTTCGCCTTCTTTCTTGATTGCCTCAAGGGAGGGGATCACCGCCGCCATCAACTGCATAATGATGGAAGCCGAGATGTAGGGCATAATGTTGAGCGCGAAGATCGCCATGCGCTCAACGGCGCCGCCGGCGAAGATGTTCAAAGTGCCTAAGAGACCGCCCTGCTGACCCTGAAAGCCCTGGCTGAACTGCGCCATATCAATGCCCGGCAGCGGCACGAACGTGCCCAGGCGATAGACGATCAGCGCCCCCAGGGTGAACAGCAGGCGTTTTTTCAACTCTTCCGCCTTGGCGAAAGAGGAAAGGGTCATATTTGACGCAAACTGTTCAGCAGCTGAAGTCATAAGATCTCACGTCCTGTACGATTTCCGGCCTTCAAAGCGCAGCGGCGCGCATGTGGCTATGGACGGGGCGGCGTGCAACCGTAATCGCTAAAATCAGGCCTTCTCCGGCACGGAAACTGACCCGCCCGCCTTTTCAACCGCGGCCTTCGCCGTGGCTGAGGCGTGGGCGACCTCAATCTCGATTTTGGCTTTCAGCTCGCCAACGCCGAGCAACCGCACGCCAGCATGAGCCCGGCGCAAGACGCCTGCTTCGATCAGCGCGGCGGCGTCGATTTTCTTGGCTGCATCGAGCTTGCCGGCGTCAATCGCCGTCTGGAGCCTGCCAAGATTGACTTCGACGTATTTTTTAGCGTTTGGCTTGGTGAAGCCGCGCTTCGGCAGGCGCATGTAAAGCGGCATCTGACCGCCCTCGAACTGACGAATGCCGGAAACGCCCGAACGGGATTTCTGGCCCTTAACGCCGCGACCTCCGGTCTTGCCCTTGCCCGAGCCAATGCCCCGGCCAATGCGCGTGCGATTTTTGCGCGCGCCCTTATTGTCTGAGAGTTCGTTGAGTTTCATTTTTTCCTCGACTTTCGACGGATATGAGACCGCCTCGCCTCTATTCAGGGATTGGGGACTAGGTATTGGGGATTAGTTTTGTCGCCTAATCCCTAGTCCCAAAAACCTAATCCCTACTCTACCACTTCAACCATGTGCGCCACCTTGCGGATCATGCCGCGCACAGCCGGCGTATCCTCCAGTTCGCGAACGCGTCCGATCTTGTTGAGGCCGAGGCCGACCAGCGTTGCACGCTGATCTTCCGGGCGACGGATCGGGCTGCCGGTCTGGCGCACTTTGATGGTTTTTTTCGCAGCCATGACTGTAACTCCTTAGGCAGCGGATGCGTCGGCGCTCTCGCCGGCCGCTTCGCTCGGGACCTCGCTTTGGCCGCCGCCAACGCGACGGGAAAGAATGTCGGAGACTTTCTTGCCGCGCTTGGCCGCGATCGAACGCGGGCTCGTTTGGTTCTGAAGCGCGTTCACTGTGGCGCGCACCATATTGTAGGGGTTCGATGAACCGATTGACTTGGCGACGACGTCCTGGACGCCGAGAGATTCAAAAATCGCGCGCATCGGACCACCGGCGATGATGCCCGTTCCGGCCGGCGCAGCACGAAGGACAACTTTGCCTGCGCCCCAGCGACCTTGCGCATCGTGGTGCAGCGTGCGGCCTTCGCGCAACGGAATGCGCACGAGATTGCGCTTGGCTTCCTGGCTGGCTTTGCGGATCGCTTCAGGCACTTCGCGGGCTTTGCCCTTGCCGAAACCGACGCGGCCCTTTTGATCGCCTACGACAACGAGCGCTGCAAAACCGAAATTCTTGCCGCCTTTAACAACCTTCGCGACGCGGTTAATTGCTACGAGCTTATCGGTAAACTCGTCTCTTTCCTCGCGATCGCCGCGGCCTCGGCCCCGTCCGCGTCCTCTTCCTTCTTCACGCGCCATCAAACCGCTCCTTTAGAAATTCAGGCCCGCTTCGCGCGCCGCTTCGGCCAGCGCTTTGACGCGGCCCCTATACATGTAACCGCCACGGTCAAAGACAACATCTTTGACGCCGGCTTCGATCGCCCGTTCAGCAAGCGCTGCGCCGACTTTCGCCGCCGTATCGCTGGTCGATCCTTTGTCCAGCGACTCGCGCAGGGATTTATCCAGCGACGATGCAGACGCAACGGTCTTGCCTTCACTGTCGTCGATGATCTGCGCAGAGATATTCTTGGACGAGCGGAACACCGACAAGCGCGGGCGACCGTTCGCGACCTTCTTGAGTTTGAGACGCGTACGACGGACGCGCGCTGCATTTTTCTTCGCTTGAGAGGCCATAGCCTTCGATCCCTCGAATTACTTCTTCTTGCCTTCCTTACGGAAGATGTATTCGTCTGCGTATTTGACGCCCTTGCCTTTGTAAGGCTCCGGCGGGCGGAACGAGCGGATAACCGCGGCCGTCTGCCCAACCTTTTGTTTGTCGATGCCGGTTACGACAATTTCCGTCGGCTTCGGCGTCACAATCTTGATGCCATCAGGAACCGGAAAGTTCACTTCATGGCTGAGGCCAAGCGCCAGATTGAGCGAACTGCCCTTCATCTGCGCGCGGTAGCCGACGCCGACAAGTTCAAGCGACTTGGTGAATTCGTTCGCCACGCCGTCGATCATGTTGGCGATGCGCGAGCGGTTCAGTCCCCACATGGAGCGCGCCGCCTTGGAGTTGTTTACCGGCTTGACCGAAACTTCGTTTTCATCGAGCGCAACCGTGCACAGCTCGTTGACGACGAATTCAAGTTCGCCTTTCGGACCCTTGGCTTTCACCGCCTGGCCGTCGACCGTAACGGTCACGCCCTGGGGCACCGGGATCGCTCTTTTGCCTATGCGGGACATCAGATCTCGCTCCCAATCCTTAATAGACTTCGCAAAGCACTTCGCCGCCGACATTGGCGTTGCGTGCTGCAGCGTCAGACATGACACCCTTCGGCGTCGACACGATGGAAATGCCCAGCCCGTTGCGTACGGACGGCAATTCGCGCACCGAAGAGTAAACGCGTCGGCCGGGTTTCGACACGCGCTTGATCTTGGTGATGACTGGTTCGCCTTCGAAATATTTCAATTCGATTTCAAAGGACGGTTTCTCGCCGGCTTGTTCAACGCGGCTGTAGCCCCGGATGTAGCCCTCGCCTTCGAGAACATCGAGCACCCAGCCGCGAAGCTTCGAGGCCGGCACCGTCAGAGATGAGTGCCGGCGCATCTGCGCGTTGCGGATGCGGGTGATCAAATCGCCGATTGGATCGTTAATCGCCATGAGTTTTCTCCGCTCCCCTACCAGCTCGACTTCACCAGGCCCGGAATCTTGCCATCCGAACCAAGCTGGCGCAGCGCGATGCGCGACATTTTCAATTTGCGGTAAAACCCGCGCGGCCGGCCCGTAACGAGGCAGCGATTGCGAATACGCGTTTTCGACGAGTTGCGCGGCAACTCAGCGAGTTTCAGCGCCGCCATAAAACGGTCTTCCGCCGGCAGGTCTTTATCGTAGAGCGTTTCTTTCAGCCGATTGCGCTTGGCCTCAAATTTCGCCGCCATCCGGCGCCGCTTGAGATCGCGTTCGACCATTGATTTCTTCGCCATGGTTTCTCCTTTTTCAAGCTGGTTTCCGCTCGTTGCGGACCTTGCTCAAACAATCCTTTTCTCTACTTCCGAAACGGGAAGTTGAATTCCTTTAACAGCGCACGCGCCTCTTCGTCGTTTTTCGCGGTCGTACACACGATGATGTCCATGCCGCGGATCTTGTCGACTTTGTCGTAGTCGATTTCGGGGAACACGATGTGTTCCTTAAGGCCCAATGCAAAGTTGCCGCGCCCGTCAAAACTTTTTGAATTGAGACCGCGGAAGTCGCGCACGCGCGGCAGCGCAATCGTCACGAGACGATCGATAAACTCAAACATCCGGTCCTTGCGCAGGGTGACTTTCACGCCGACCGGCATGCCGTCGCGGAGCTTGAAGTTCGCAATCGACTTACGCGCCTTCGTAACCACCGGCTTCTGACCGGAAATGCGCGTCAAATCGGCTACCGCTGCGTCGACGACCTTACGGTCGTTAACGGCGTCGCCGACGCCCATATTGATCACGACCTTTTCGATCGCAGGGGTCTGCATCACGTTCTTGTATTTGAACTGCTCGTTCATCTTTCCGCGAATTTCATCACGGTAAAGTTTTTTGAGCCGAGGTTCGTATCCGTTTGCTTCAGCCATCGATCACCTCGCCGGACGCCTTTGCGACCCGCACTTTTTTATCGCCGTCAATCTTGATCCCGACCCGTGTCGGCTTGCCTGTTTTCGGGTCTTTGAGGGCGACATTGGAAATATGGATCGGCGCTTCGCGCGAAATGATCCCGCCCTGTTGGGTTTGCGTTTGTTTCTGATGCTTCTTGATCACGTTGACGCCGCGCACGACCACGCGGTCCGCCTTCGGCGCCACCGAGACGATTTCGCCTTCAGCGCCGCGGTCTTTGCCCGCGAGCACGATGACCTTGTCGCCCTTTTTCAGTTTCGCGACCATTAGAGTACCTCCGGCGCGAGCGACACGATCTTCATATGGCGCGCCGCGCGCAACTCGCGCGTGACCGGGCCGAAGATCCGCGTGCCGATCGGCTCTTTGTTGTTGTTGATGAGCACGGCGGCGTTTTTGTCGAAACGGATAACCGAGCCATCGCGGCGTTTGATGTCCTTCGCGGTGCGCACGACCACGGCCTTCATCACCTGGCCTTTTTTCACGCGTCCACGCGGAATCGCTTCCTTGACGGAAACAACGATAATGTCGCCGACGCCGGCGTATTTGCGTTTCGCGCCGCCCAGCACCTTGATGCACTGCACGCGCTTGGCGCCGGAATTATCCGCCACGTCCAAATTTGACTGCATCTGGATCATGCCGCGATCCTCTCAATCCTTGGGGTGAAGCCCCGGTTAAACTCACTTCGGCGAACGCCGCCGAAAAATTCTCTACTCTCTAGCCTTTTGAGCCTTCGCCGATGACTTCCCAGCGTTTCAGCTTCGACTTCGGCGCGCATTCCTGAATGCGAACCAGGTCGCCTTCCTTGAACTTGTTTTCCGCATCATGAGCGTGGAAACGGCTCGAGCGACGCACTGTCTTTTTCAGAAGCGGGTGCGTGTAGACGCGATCGATATTGACGACGACGGTCTTGTCGCCTTTGTCGCTGACGACCGTTCCTTGCATAATTCGTTTTGGCATTTCTCTGGTCGCCTCTCGTTAACTGGCCGTTGCTTCGCGGCGCTCGCCAAGCACCGTCTTGATGCGGGCGATGTCCTTGCGAACTTCGCGCACACGCGCTGTTTTTTCGAGCTGCCCGCTGGCGCGCTGGAAGCGCAGGTTGAACTGCTCTTTCTTCAACTGCAGGAGCTTGTCATTCAGTTCGTCCGTAGTGAGGTCGCGAACTTCGCCCGGTTTCATCTGAGCCATCTCATCCGCTCCTATTCGCCAACGCGCGTTACAATGCGCGTTTTGATCGGCAGCTTGGCCGCGCCAAGGGCCAGCGCCTCACGCGCCACATCGTCGGAAACACCGTCGATTTCGAACATGATGCGCCCCGGCTTTACCTTGGCCGCCCAGAACTCGACAGAGCCTTTGCCCTTGCCCATGCGCACTTCGGTCGGCTTCTTCGACACCGGCACGTCCGGGAAGATACGGATCCAGACCCGGCCCTGACGTTTCATGGCCCGCGTGATCGCCCGCCGCGTCGCTTCAATCTGGCGCGAGGTAATGCGCTCAGGTTGGATCGCTTTCAGCCCGTGGGAGCCGAAATTGAGATCGGTGCCGCCTTTTGCATTCCCCTTGATGCGCCCTTTGTGCATCTTGCGGAATTTTGTTTTCTTCGGTTGCAGCATGGTTCGCCTGTCCCGTTAATTCCTAAACTGACCCTTAGTTCGGTCGTTGTTGTCCAACGCCGCCGGTTTGTGCGTCGATCAAACGTTTTTCTTGAGCCATGGGATCGTGTTCCATGATCTCTCCCTTGAAGATCCAGACCTTGACGCCGATGGAGCCATAGGTCGTGCGTGCGGTCGCGACGCCGTAGTCGATGTCAGCGCGCAGGGTGTGCAGGGGCACGCGGCCCTCGCGGTACCATTCCATGCGCGCGATTTCCGCGCCGCCAAGACGGCCGGCGACGTTAACGCGAATGCCAAGCGCGCCCATGCGTTGAGCGGTCTGCATGGCCCGCTTCATGGCGCGACGGAAAGCGACCCGGCGCTCAAGCTGTTGAGCGATGTTCTCAGCCACTAGCGTGGCGTCGGTTTCCGGCTTGCGGATTTCGACGATGTTGAGAACCGTTTCGGACGACGTGAGCTTTTGCAGCTCAGCGCGCAGCTTTTCGATGTCAGCGCCTTTTTTACCGATAACGACGCCCGGGCGCGCGGTATAAATCGTAACGCGGCATTTTTTGTGTGGACGCTCGATAACGATGCGGCTGACGCCGGCCTGGTTCAATCGCTTTTCAAGAAAACGGCGAATGCGCAGATCTTCATGCAGAAGATCGCCATAAGCCGCCTTGCCCGCGAACCAGCGCGAGTCCCAGGTGCGGTTGATCCCCAGGCGAAGACCGATCGGGCTTACTTTCTGACCCATTACGCGGCCTCCTCAATTTCTTTCACAACGATTGTGATTTCTGCGAACGGCTTTTCGATCCGACCGACACGGCCGCGAGCCCGGGCGCGCCAGCGCTTCATGACCATGTTCTTGCCGACGAAGGCGCGATCGACGACGAGTGAGTCGATGTCGAGATCGTGGTTGTTTTCCGCATTCGCAATGGCGCTCTCGAGGACTTTCTTGACGTCTTTGGCAATGCGCTTGCGCGAAAACTGAAGCTCTGCGAGCGCCTTTTCCGCCGGTTTGCCGCGGATCAGTTGCGCCACGAGGTTCAGCTTCTGCGGAGACACGCGAAGCATGCGACCCTTGGCCATCGCTTGGTTGTCGGCGTAACGCCGTTCGTTCTTTTGCTGACCCATGATTATTTCCTCCGCGCTTTTTTGTCCGCGCCGTGACCGAAATAGGTCCGGGTCGGAGAAAATTCGCCGAGCTTGTGACCGACCATGTCTTCAGTGACATGAACCGGAATGAATTTCTGGCCGTTGTAGACGTTGAAGGTGAGCCCAACGAATTGCGGCAAGATCGTCGACCGGCGCGACCAGGTCTTGATGCCGCCTTTATGTTTGCCCTCGCCTGACTCCTCAGCTTTCTTGAGGAGATAGCGATCAACAAACGGGCCTTTCCAAACTGCACGTGACATAAAAAGTTCTCCGGCGTCCTATTTGCGTTTCTTGCGTGCGTGACGCGAGCGAAGGATCATCTTGTCGGTTTGCTTATTCTTGCGGGTCTTGGCGCCCTTCGTCGGCTTGCCCCACGGGGTGACCGGGTGGCGGCCGCCCGAGCTGCGGCCCTCGCCGCCGCCATGGGGGTGATCGACCGGGTTCATCACGACGCCGCGCACGGACGGGCGCTTGCCCTTGTGGCGGTTGCGACCGGCCTTGCCGATATTCTGGTTCATGTTGTCGGGGTTTGAGACCGCGCCGACAGTCGCCATGCATTCGCCAAGGACAAGGCGAACCTCGCCCGACTGCAAACGAATCTGCGCCAGCGCACCATCGCGGCCCACAAGCTGGGCATAGGTTCCCGCCGACCGCGCCAGTTGACCGCCCTTGCCCGGCTTCAACTCGATGTTGTGAATGATCGTGCCGACCGGCATCGCTTTGAGCGGCATGGCGTTGCCCGGCTTGATGTCGACCTTGGCGCCGGCGATGACTTTATCGCCTGCTTTCAGTCGTTGCGGCGCCAGAATATAGGCCTGCTCGCCATCGAGATATTTGACGAGGGCGATGAAGGCCGTCCGGTTCGGATCATATTCGAGCCGTTCGACTTTCGCTTCGATATCAAACTTGCGTCGTTTGAAATCGACGATGCGATAGGTTTTCTTTGCGCCGCCGCCGCGCCGGCGCACCATGATGCGTCCGGTGTTGTTGCGGCCCGCTTTCTGGCTCAGCCCTTCGGTCAGCGATTTGACCGGCTTGCCGGCCCAAAGTTCGCTCTTGTCCACCAGAACCAATTGCCGGCGAGACGGTGTTGTCGGTTTAAATTTTCTCAACGCCATGTCCGTCGCCCCTTACAGTCCGGTGGTCACGTCGATCGCGTGACCTTCTTCAAGCGTGACGATTGCTTTTTTCACGGTCGAGCGCGTGTAGGGCCGACCGCGGAATTGTTTGGTTTTGCCTTTAACGCGCAGCGTGTTGACCGCTTTCACTTTGACCTTGAACAGCGTTTCAACGGCCTCTGAAATTTCAGGCTTCGTGGCCGTGAGCGGCGTAAGAAACACGACCTGATTGTTCTCAGCCGCGATCGTCGATTTCTCGGTGATCACGGGCTGGATCAGCGTGTTGTAATGCCCTTCGAGGCCTTCTTGTTTCTTGCTCATTTGAGACGCGCCTCCAGGCCTTCGACTGCAGCCTTGGTCAATACGAGTTTTTGCGCCCGCAGAATGTCGTAAACATTGGCGCCGATTACCGGGAGCATATTGACGCCCGGCAGGTTGCGAATGGCGAGGCCGAACTGCTCATCGACCGACGCGTCTACGATGAGCGCGTTGGAAATATCGAGCTTCGCAAACGCTTCCTTGACCGCCTTGGTTTTTGCGTCAGCGAGCTTTGCCTCGTCGATAACGATCAATGCGCCTTCCGCCCGCTTTGCCGAAAGCGCGTGCTTGAGGGCCAGCCGGCGAACTTTCTTCGGCAGGCTGATGGCGTGGCTGCGCGGACGCGGCCCGTGAGCGACACCGCCGCCGACAAAGATCGGCGCGCGACGGTTGCCGTGACGGGCGCCGCCGGAACCTTTCTGACGACCGAATTTCTTTCCCGTGCGCGAAACTTCGTTCCGCTCCTGGGTCTTGTGCGTGCCCTGCTGGCGCTTGGCGAGCTGATAGACGACGCAGCGATGGAGAATGTCCTTGCGCGGTTCAAGGCCGAAGATCGCATCGTCGAGATCGACCGATCCGCCTTTGGTCGCATCCAGTTTGAGGACGTCGGTTTTCATTATTCGTCCCCTTCTTTCTTGGCGTCATCGCCTGCAGGCGCATCGTCGCCAGAAGCCTGTTCGGCCGCGGCGGCGTCCTGGGCCGCAAGCTCAGCTTCGCGTGCGGCCTTCGCCGCAGCTTCTTCTTCTGCAGCCGCTTGTGCAGCGGCTTCTTCAGCCTGTTTCTTTGCTTCCTCGGCGGCGGATTTCAGCGCCGCAGGCAGGATGGCGTTTTCCGGAAACGGCTTCTTCACCGCATCCTTGATGAACACCCAGCCGCCTTTGGGGCCCGGCACCGCGCCCTTGATCAGAATAAGCCCGCGGTCGGTGTCGGTTTTGACAACCTGCAAGTTTTGCGTCGTCACCCGCGAGGCGCCCATATGGCCCGCCATCTTCTTGCCTTTGAAGACCTTGCCGGGATCCTGACACTGACCGGTGGATCCGTGCGAACGGTGCGAGATCGAAACGCCGTGCGAGGCTCGAAGCCCGCCGAAGTTCCAGCGCTTCATGGCGCCGGCAAAGCCCTTGCCGATTGACGTGCCGGTGACGTCCACAAACTGACCTTCGAAGTAATGATCGGCGATGATTTCCTCGCCCACATTAAGAAGGTTATCTTCCGACACGCGGAACTCGGCGACTTTCGCTTTTGGCTCCACATTCGCTTTGGCGAACTGGCCGCGTTCGGCCTTCGTTGTGCGTTTGGCCTTTTTCGCACCGGCGCCGAGTTGCACGGCTGAATAGCCGTTTTTCTCGGTCGTGCGTTGGCCGACGACCTGGCAGCCGTCAAGCTGCATGACGGTCACAGGGATATGGTCCCCGGCATCATTGTAGATGCGGGTCATCCCGACTTTCTTTGCGATTACTCCGGTGCGCATTGCTTAATTTCCTTTAAGCGCCGAGCTTGATTTCGACATCGACGCCGGCCGAGAGGTCGAGTTTCATGAGAGCGTCCACCGTTTGCGGCGTTGGATCGATGATATCGAGCATGCGCTTATGTGTGCGCATTTCGAATTGCTCACGGCTTTTCTTGTTCACATGCGGCGACCGGTTAACGGTGTAACGCTCGATGCGAGTCGGCAGCGGGATAGGCCCGCGCACGCTCGCGCCTGTGCGTTTCGCCGTATTGACGATCTCGATCGTCGAAGCGTCAAGCACGCGGTGATCGAAGGCTTTAAGCCTGATGCGGATATTCTGTTGCATGGTTTCTACGCTTCGTTTGTGAACGTCCAAATCTTCAGAGTCGAAAGCGCGGCCCGGAGTTTCCGCCGGGCCGCGCCCATATTTTCCTGTTCTATTCGATGATCTTCGAGACGATGCCCGCACCCACCGTACGGCCGCCTTCACGGATAGCGAAGCGAAGCTTCTCTTCCATGGCGATCGGCACGATGAGCTCGACATTGAGCTCGGCGTTGTCGCCCGGCATGACCATCTCCGTGCCCTCTTTGAGCGTGACAACGCCGGTCACGTCGGTCGTACGGAAATAGAATTGCGGACGATAGTTGGTGAAGAACGGTGTGTGACGGCCGCCCTCGTCCTTGGTGAGAATGTAAGCCTCAGCAACGAATTTCGTGTGCGGCGTCACCGAACCCGGCTTGCAGAGAACCTGGCCGCGCTCAACGCCGTCGCGTTCAATACCGCGCAACAGAACGCCGACATTGTCGCCCGCTTCGCCGCGATCCAGCAGCTTGCGGAACATTTCAACGCCCGTGCAGGTCGTTTTCTTGGTTTCGCGGATGCCGACGATTTCGATTTCGTCGCCAACGAGGACAACGCCGCGCTCAACCCGGCCGGTGACAACCGTACCGCGACCGGAGATCGAGAAAACGTCTTCGATCGGCAAGAGGAACGGCTGGTCGATCGGACGATCCGGCGTCGGAATGTATTCGTCGACGGCTTTCATCAGTTCCTTGATGGAGTTTTCGCCAATTTCCGGGTCTTTGCCTTCCATCGCGGCGAGCGCAGAGCCCTTGATGATCGGAATATCGTCGCCCGGGAATTCGTAAGACGAGAGCAGTTCGCGAACTTCCATCTCGACGAGTTCGAGCAGCTCTTCATCGTCAACCTGGTCGACTTTGTTGAGGTAAACCACGATCGCCGGCACGCCGACCTGACGAGCGAGAAGGATGTGCTCACGCGTTTGCGGCATCGGGCCGTCAGCGGCGTTCACAACGAGGATCGCGCCGTCCATCTGCGCGGCGCCCGTGATCATGTTTTTCACATAGTCAGCGTGGCCCGGGCAGTCGACGTGGGCGTAGTGACGTCCTTCGGTCTCATACTCAACGTGAGCGGTGGAGATCGTGATGCCGCGCGCCTTTTCTTCCGGCGCCGCGTCAATCTGGTCATAGGCTTTGAAATCGCCAAAATATTTGGTGATCGCCGCCGTCAGCGTCGTTTTTCCGTGGTCAACATGGCCAATCGTGCCGATGTTGGCGTGCGGTTTTGTGCGTTCAAACTTTTCCTTCGACATTTCACTTTTCTCCGTCTTTTGACGACTGTCGTTAAACTCATGCCCGTCTTTTTACATTTGGCCGGGCGGGCTTCACATCACCGGCTAACCGGCCAATTTCGCTCTAACTTCTTCCTCAACGTTTTTCGGAACCTGCTCGTAGTGATCGAACTGCATCGTGTACTGAGCGCGGCCCTGGGTCGATGAGCGAAGATTGTTAACATAACCAAACATGTTGGCGAGCGGCACCATGGCGTGAACCACATTGGCGTTGCCGCGCATTTCCTGTTCCTGGATCTGGCCGCG
This sequence comes from Hyphococcus sp., assembly GCA_965267325.1. Classification (GTDB taxonomy): domain Bacteria; phylum Pseudomonadota; class Alphaproteobacteria; order Caulobacterales; family Parvularculaceae; genus Hyphococcus. The sequence continues at coordinate 798,992 of OZ253943.1, forward strand.
GCGAGAGTTAAGATCACCAATGACCGTGCCGGTATATTCTTCAGGCGTTACAACCTCGACCTTCATGACAGGCTCAAGCAGCGCCAGCCCAAGCTCGGCCTTGTGTTCGCGCAGCGCTGAACGCGCAGCGATTTCGAACGCCAGAACCGATGAGTCGACGTCGTGAAAGGCGCCGTCATAGAGCTCGATTTTGAAATCGAGGATCGGGAAGCCGACGAGAAGGCCGGTTTCGCGTATCGAATCGAGACCTTTCTGGACACCCGGAATGTATTCTTTCGGAATGGAGCCGCCGACAATCTGGCTTTCAAACTCGTAGCCCTCGCCCGGCTCCTGCGGAATGACGCGGAATTTAACGCGCGCAAACTGACCGGAACCGCCGGACTGTTTCTTGTGCGTGTAGTCGATATCGGCTTCACGCGTGATGGTCTCGCGATACGCGACCTGCGGCTGACCCACATTCGCTTCGACTTTGAACTCGCGCTTCATGCGATCGACGAGAATGTCGAGATGAAGCTCGCCCATGCCGGCGATGATGGTCTGACCGGACTCTTCATCAGAAGAAACGCGGAAGGACGGGTCTTCTGCTGCAAGACGCTGCAGCGCGATGCCCATTTTTTCCTGGTCGGCTTTCGTCTTCGGTTCAACCGCGAGCTCGATGACCGGCTCAGGGAATTCCATGCGTTCAAGAATGACCGGGTTTTGCGCATCACAAAGGGTGTCGCCGGTCGTTGTATCTTTCAGACCGACAATCGCGATGATGTCGCCGGCGTAAGCCTCTTTGATCTCTTCACGGTTGTTAGAATGCATCAGCAGCATCCGGCCAATGCGCTCTTTTTTGCCTTTGACCGTGTTCAGAAGCTGCGTGCCTGACTCAAGTTTGCCGGAATAGATGCGGCAGAAGGTGAGCGATCCAACAAACGGGTCGTTCATGATCTTGAAGGCAAGGAGCGACAGCGGTTCGTCGTCTGACGACTTGCGCTCAACTTCTTCATCGCTGTCCGGCAAAACGCCCTTGATCGCCGGAACCTCGACCGGGCTCGGCAGGAAATCGACGACCGCGTCGAGCATCGGCTGGACGCCTTTGTTCTTAAAAGCCGAGCCGCACAGCACCGGGTGGAATTCAACCGTACAGGTGCCCTTGCGGACGAGCTCTTTGATCTTGGCTTCGTCCGGCTCGTTGCCCTCGAGATAGGCTTCCATCGCCGCTTCATCGATCTCGACGACGGTTTCGATCATCTTTTCGCGATATTCATTGGCTTGATCGACAAGATCTTCAGGGATGTCTTCTTCATGGAATTTCGCGCCGAGGGATTCTTCTTCCCAGACGATCGCTTTCATCTTGATGAGGTCGACGACGCCTTTGAAATTCGACTCCGCGCCGATCGGCAGTTGCAGGACAACCGTCTTGGCGCCGAGGCGTTTGTGGATCGTGTCGACAGAATTGAAGAAGTCGGCGCCCAGCTTGTCCATCTTGTTGATGAAGAACATGCGCGGCACGCTGTATTTGTCGCCCTGGCGCCAGACTGTTTCCGTTTGCGGCTCAACGCCGGCGTTGGCGTCAAGCAGTGCAACAGCGCCGTCAAGCACGCGCAACGAGCGTTCGACTTCGATCGTGAAGTCAACGTGCCCCGGCGTGTCGATAATGTTGAGGCGTTTTTCGTTCCAGAAAGTCGTCGTCGCAGCCGAGGTGATGGTGATCCCCCGCTCCTGCTCTTGCTCCATCCAGTCCATTGTGGCCGCGCCGTCATGCACTTCGCCGATCTTGTGCGACTTGCCAGTGTAATAAAGGACGCGTTCGGTCGTCGTCGTCTTGCCCGCATCGATGTGGGCCATGATGCCGAAGTTCCGATAGTCCTCAATTTTGTATTCGCGGGCCATTGGGTCCGTTCCTTAAATACTCAGTAAACTGATTTACCAGCGATAATGCGAAAACGCCCGGTTAGCTTCCGCCATCCGGTGCGTGTCTTCTCGTTTCTTTACGGCGGCGCCGCGATTTTGTGCAGCGTCCATAATTTCGTTCGACAGACGATCGACCATCGTCGTCTCATTGCGCGCGCGCGCTGCGGCGATAATCCAGCGCATGGCGAGCGCCATTTTGCGATCAGAGCGAACCTCGACCGGCACCTGGTAGGTGGCACCGCCGACCCGGCGCGAGCGCACTTCGATCGCCGGTGTTACATTGTCGAGCGCTTCTTTGAAGAGATCGACCGGCGGCCGGCGAAGCTTTTCTTCAACCCGGTCAAGAGCGCCATATACGATCTTTTCAGCGGCGGATTTCTTACCGTCCACCATGACGTAGTTCATGAATTTCGACAGCGTCATATCACCGAATTTCGGATCCGGGTGAACAACACGTTTGTCTGCGCGGCGGCGTCTGGACATATCTCGCCTCTCCTTACTTCGGCCGCTTGGCGCCGTATTTCGAACGACGCTGCTTGCGATCTTTGACCCCTTGCGTGTCAAGAACGCCGCGAATGATGTGATAGCGAACGCCGGGCAGGTCTTTCACACGACCGCCGCGAATGAGGACCACGGAGTGTTCCTGCAAATTGTGGCCTTCGCCCGGGATGTAACCGATGACTTCATAGCCGTTGGTCAGGCGGATTTTTGCAACTTTCCGAAGCGCCGAGTTCGGCTTTTTCGGCGTCGTCGTATAGACGCGCGTGCAGACGCCCCGCTTTTGCGGGTTGCCTTCCATGGCCGGAACCTTGTTGATCCGGCGCTTGGGTTTCCGCGGCTTGCGGATCAGTTGCTGAATCGTCGGCATCGGGTCTCCTAAAGCCTTAACTCTTCATTTCTGCGCTACAAATGCGCACCCACGCCAATGGCCTTTTTCCAAAAGCAAAGACCAAAGACGCAAACGAGCGGGGCTCCGGCTCTCGGAACGCCGCCTTAAAAAACTCACTGTCATCGGCTAAAAATGGCTGCGTTTCATGTGCAATCGAAATTGATCGCACTGACGGCCAGCCTTTCAGCGGCGCACTCTCTAACGTTGGCCCCTTGGTCGGTCAATAGCAGAAAAGGCCTAGAGGCGAGTTTTTTTCACGCTTTTCAACCGCATCTGCCGATCGTCGATCGCCTGCCGGGCGCCGACCGGATGTGCGTGGGCAAGCGAGCCGGCTTAATTGACAGGCGGCCGCTGAAAACGCGCCATATTACAACGAGTTACGAAGGCCACGCAAAGCAACGGCCAGATCTCCGGAAAGATCTGGCCGCTTTTGTCTTGTTTTCGGCGCGGCAGCGTTATTCTGCGGCCGACGCCTGTTCGGAAGCTGCCTCCGGCGTCTCAGCCGGCGGAAGCGCCTCGGCAATGCGTCGTTCGCGCTCGGCGATGAGCGCCTGATCACGTTGTTCGGCCTCGATCTGACGGCGCGACATGGCTCCGCCTGTGCCAGCCGGGATGAGGCGGCCGACAATGACGTTTTCCTTCAGGCCCTCGAGCGCATCGACCTTGCCGTTCACCGCCGCGTCGGTGAGGACGCGCGTGGTTTCCTGGAAGGAGGCTGCAGAAATGAAGGACCGCGTTTGCAGGCTCGCCTTGGTGATGCCAAGCAGCACCGGTTGGGCCTTGGCAGGACGCTTGCCGTCATTTTCGAGTTTTTCGTTAACCTCGTCGAACTCGAGCTTGTCGATCTGTTCTTCTTTCAGGAACAGCGATTCGCCCGGATCCGTGACTTCGACTTTCTGCAGCATCTGGCGCACGATCACCTCAATGTGCTTGTCATTAATCGGCACGCCCTGCAGTCGATAGACTTCCTGAATCTCATCGATCAGGAAGTTCGCGAGCGCCTCGATACCCATGATCTGGAGAATATCGTGGGGCGCCGGATTGCCGTCCATGAGGTATTCGCCCTTGGCGATGAAGTCGCCGTCCTGAACCGCAATGTGCTTGCCTTTCGGGACGAGATAATCCGACGGTTCAAGATTTTCATCGGTCGGAATGATCTTGATACGGCGCTTGTTCTTATAGTCGCGGCCGAATTCCACCTTGCCGTCAACATCGGCGATGATGGCGTGGTCTTTCGGCCGACGCGCTTCAAAGAGCTCCGCAACGCGCGGCAGACCGCCGGTGATGTCTCGGGTTTTGGCGCCTTCCGTCGGGATCCGCGCCAACGCGTCGCCCGGCGCAATGTCTTCGCCGTCTTCCTGGGAGAGGATTGCGCCCACCGGGAGCACGTAACGCGCCTCGCCGCCGGTTGAGAGTTTCTTCGGCTCGCCTTTTTCGTCGACGATAACGATCGCCGGGCGCATGTCGGCCGCGCGCGGGTTCGCCCGCCAGTCGGTGACAACGCGGCTGGCGATACCGGTGGCCTCGTCGGCGACAACCTGCATGGAAAAGCCTTCCTGAAGGTCCTCGAACTTCACCTTGCCTTCGACCTCGGTCAGGATCGGGATGGTGTACGGGTCCCAGTCCGCGAGGCGTTGACCGCGAGTGACTTGGTCGCCGTCATCAACGCGCAGTTTGGCGCCGTAGGAAACTTTGTACGACGCATGCTCTTTGTTGTCAGAGGCGATGATCTTGACCAGCGTATTGCGGCCCATGACCATGAGTTCGCCAGCGGAGTTTTTCTGAACCTGACGTCCTTCAAGTTTGATGACGCCTTCATGGCTGGCTTCGACGAATGACGTGTCGCCGACCTGAGCGGTACCGCCCACGTGGAACGTCCGCATGGTTAGCTGCGTGCCTGGCTCGCCGATCGACTGAGCGGCGATAACGCCGACCGCCTCGCCGATATTGACGTGGCTGCCGCGAGCAAGGTCTCGCCCGTAGCATTTGGCGCAGATGCCAACCGTTGAATCGCAGGTCAGAACCGAGCGTACGCGTACGGCTTGCACGCCGGCGCCCTCAATTTCTTCCGACTGCGCTTCATCCAGCTCATCGCCCGCCTTGCCGAGCACTTCGCCGGATTCAGGATGGACAATATCATCAAGCAATGTCCGGCCGAGAATGCGCTGGGACAACGGCAAGACAATTTCGCCGCTTTGCACAACCGCTTCGAGGGTGATGCCGTTGGTCGTACCGCAATCGTCTTCGCGCACGATGCAGTCCTGCGCAACGTCGACAAGACGGCGGGTAAGGTAACCGGAGTTCGCCGTTTTGAGCGCCGTATCGGCAAGACCTTTCCGCGCGCCGTGAGTCGAGTTGAAGTACTCAAGCACGGTGAGACCTTCTTTAAAGTTCGACGTAATCGGCGTTTCGATGATCTCGCCGGACGGTTTCGCCATCAGTCCGCGCATGGCGCCAAGCTGACGCATCTGCGTCGGCGAGCCACGAGCGCCCGAATGGGACATCATGTAGATCGAGTTCGGTTCAAGCTGACGCTTTGTATCCGGGTCGAACTTCGTTTCCGAAATCTCGTCCATCATGGCGTCGGCGATGCGGTCCGTACACTTCGCCCAGGCGTCAATAACTTTGTTGTATTTCTCGCCGCGGGTGATGAGGCCTTCAGCATATTGCTGTTCGAACTCGGAGACCTGCGCGCGGGTTTCGTCCACAACGCCTTTTTTCGCCTGCGGGATGACAACGTCGTCCTTGCCGAAGGAAATACCGGCCTTACAAGCTTCCTTGAAACCAAGGTCCATAATGTGGTCGGCGAAGATAACCGTCTTCTTCTGTCCGCAATGGCGGTAGACGATGTCGATCAAGCCCTGAATGGTTTTCTTCGTCAGTAGCTGATTAACGACGCGGAATGGCACATTGCCGTCCTTCGGCAGTACTTGTGCAACCTTCATGCGGCCCGGCGTTGTTTCAACGACTTCGCGGATGGGGTCGCCGTTTTCATCGACGGACTCCCAGCGCGCCTTGATCTTCGAATGCAGCGTCACCACGCCGGCATTGAGCGCGTGTTCGATTTCATCGAGTGAACCGAAGACCTTGCCCTCGCCCGGCTCGCCCTCTTTTTCCATCGAGATGTAGTAAAGGCCGAGAACGATGTCCTGGGACGGCACGATGATCGGCTTGCCGTTGGCGGGCGACAGGATGTTGTTGGTGGACATCATCAGGACGCGCGCTTCGAGCTGCGCCTCAAGGGACAGCGGCACGTGCACAGCCATCTGGTCGCCGTCAAAGTCGGCGTTAAAGGCCGTACATACGAGCGGATGAAGCTGGATCGCCTTGCCTTCGATGAGTTTCGGCTCGAACGCCTGAATGCCAAGGCGGTGCAGCGTCGGCGCCCGGTTCAGCATGACCGGGTGTTCGCGGATCACTTCGTCGAGAATGTCCCAGACTTCAGGGCGCTCTTTTTCGACAAGCTTCTTCGCCTGTTTAACCGTGGCCGAAAGCCCCTTGGCGTCGAGACGCGAATAGATAAACGGCTTGAAGAGCTCGAGCGCCATTTTCTTCGGCAGGCCGCATTCGTGCAGTTTCAATTCCGGGCCGACAACGATGACCGAACGACCGGAATAGTCGACGCGCTTGCCGAGAAGGTTCTGGCGGAAGCGGCCCTGCTTGCCTTTCAGCATGTCGGAAAGCGATTTTAGCGGACGCTTGTTCGTGCCGGTGATAACGCGGCCGCGGCGACCATTGTCGAACAAAGCGTCGACGGATTCCTGCAGCATGCGCTTTTCGTTGCGGACAATGATGTCCGGCGCGCGCAGTTCGATGAGGCGCTTCAGGCGATTGTTGCGGTTGATAACCCGACGATAAAGGTCGTTGAGATCCGAGGTCGCAAAGCGGCCGCCGTCGAGGGGGACGAGCGGGCGCAGTTCCGGCGGAATGACCGGAATGACCGTCATGATCATCCATTCGGGACGATTGCCCGACTCAATAAATGCGTTGATGAGCTTCAGACGCTTGGCGAACTTCTTGGTTTTGAGTTCGCTGGTTGAATCAGCGATCTCGACGCGGAGTTTTTCCGCCTCGCCATCAAGATCGATATTGGTGAGGATTTCCCGGATCGCCTCGGCGCCGATGCCGGCGGTGAAGCTGTCCTCGCCGTATTCTTCCTGAGCCTGAAGATATTCTTCTTCGGTCAGCATCTGGTTCGGCGTGAGCGCGGTCAGTCCCGGCTCAATGACGATATACTGCTCGAAATAAAGAACCCGCTCGACGTCCTTCAACGTCATGTCGAGCATGAGCGAAATGCGGCTCGGCAGGGATTTAAGGAACCAGATGTGCGCGCACGGGGCGGCCAGCTCGATGTGCCCCATGCGGTCGCGGCGCACCTTGGTCAGCGTCACCTCGACCCCGCATTTCTCGCAGGTGATGCCTTTGTACTTCATCCGCTTGTATTTGCCGCAGAGGCATTCGTAGTCCTTTACCGGTCCAAAAATACGCGCACAGAAAAGACCGTCCCGCTCCGGCTTGAAGGTGCGGTAGTTAATCGTTTCCGGCTTTTTTATTTCACCGAAGGACCAGGAGAGAATTTTCTCCGGGCTCGCCAGCGAAATGCGGATCTGATTGAACGTCTGCGCAGGCGCAGCGGGGTTGAATACGTTCAAAAGTTCCTGGGACATATTGGTCGCCTCTTAATTTCGGTCGCGGATGATCAGGCCGCGAATAATCAAACCAGTTCAATAAACGGGAGCGCTGTTGCGCTACCCGTTCTGCAACTCGACATTGAGGCCGAGCGAACGCATCTCTTTCACGAGCACGTTGAAACTTTCCGGAATGCCCGCCTCGAAACTGTCGTCGCCGCGGACGATGGCTTCGTAGACTTTTGTCCGGCCCGCGACGTCATCCGACTTCACGGTCAGCATTTCCTGCAGCGTGTAGGCTGCGCCGTAGGCTTCGAGCGCCCAAACTTCCATTTCGCCGAAGCGCTGGCCGCCGAACTGCGCCTTGCCGCCAAGCGGCTGCTGCGTGACCAGCGAGTATGGGCCGATGGAACGGGCGTGGATTTTATCGTCCACAAGGTGGTGCAGTTTAAGCAGATACTTGTAGCCAACGGTGACCTTGCGGTTGAAGGTTTCGCCGGTGCGGCCGTCGAATAGCGTAACCTGCCCTGACTCTTCGAGCCCTGCCCGTTCGAGCATCTTGATGATGTCGTCTTCCCGGGCGCCGTCAAACACCGGAGTCGCGATCGGAACGCCGCGCACCAGATTGCCCGCCAGTTCCTTCACTTCCTCATTGGAGCGCGGCAACACCTGCTCTTCGCCATAAACATCCTTGATCTTGGCGACCATGTCGTCGCGGGTGGACTGGCTTGCCTCCCACTGCTCCATGACTTCGCCGATCTGACGCCCAAGACCGCGGCACGCCCAACCAAGGTGCGTTTCAAGAATCTGACCCACATTCATGCGCGACGGCACGCCTAGTGGGTTGAGCACGATATCGACCGGCGTTCCGTCTTCGAGGAACGGCATGTCTTCCATTGGCGCAATCTTGGAGATGACGCCCTTGTTGCCGTGACGGCCGGCCATTTTGTCGCCCGGTTGAAGCTTGCGCTTCACCGCGACGAAGACTTTGACCATCTTCATAACGCCAGGCGGCAGTTCATCGCCGCGCTTCAACTTGTCGACCTTGTCTTCAAACCGCGCTTCGAGACGCGATTTTGATTCGTCAAATTGTTTTTTCAGCGCTTCGATTTCGCTCATGACGGCGTCGTCGCCGACAGCCAGCTTCCACCACTGACCGCGAGAAAGTCTCTCATCGAGAACCTCCGCCGTGATGGCGCCTTTCTCAAAGCCTTTCGGACCGCCGACAGCGTCCTTGCCTTCGAGCAGAGGCCGCAGACGACCGTAGATGTTGCGCTCAAGGATCGCGAGTTCATCGTCGCGGTCTTTGGCAAGACGCTCAATTTCTTCGCGCTCGATGGCGATGGCGCGCTCGTCTTTGTCGACGCCGTGACGGTTAAAGACGCGGACCTCAACGACGGTGCCGGCAACGCCCGGCGGCAGTTTGAGCGAGGTGTCGCGAACATCCGCGGCCTTCTCACCGAAAATGGCGCGCAGGAGTTTTTCTTCAGGCGTCATCGGCGATTCGCCTTTCGGCGTGATCTTGCCGACAAGAATATCGCCCGGATGCACCTCGGCGCCGATGGCGACGATGCCCGCTTCGTCAAGATTGCGAAGCGCTTCTTCCGAAACGTTCGGAATGTCGCGAGTGATTTCTTCCGGGCCAAGCTTCGTGTCCCGCGCCATCACTTCGAATTCCTCAATATGGATCGAGGTGAAGACGTCGTCGCGCACAATGCGTTCGGAAATGAGGATCGAGTCCTCAAAGTTGTAGCCATTCCACGGCATGAAGGCGACGAGCACGTTCTTGCCAAGCGCCAGTTCGCCAAGATCCGTAGACGGACCGTCAGCGATAATATCGCCTTCGCGGACGATGTCGCCGATCTTCACGAGCGGACGCTGGTTGATGCAGGTATTCTGGTTGGAACGCTGGAACTTCCGGAGATTATAGATATCAACGCCCGGTTTGGTCGGATCGTTCTCCTCCGTTGCGCGCACAACAATCCGCTGTGCGTCAACCTGCTCGACAACACCCGAACGGCGCGCCGCAACCGCAGCGCCCGAATCGCGCGCCACAATCGATTCCATACCGGTGCCGACAAAGGGCGCTTCGGCCTGCAAGAGCGGCACAGCCTGGCGCTGCATGTTCGAGCCCATCAGAGCGCGGTTGGCGTCATCGTTTTCAAGGAACGGGATCAGCGCCGCGGCGACCGAAACAAGCTGCTTCGGCGACACGTCGATGAAGGCCACGTCATCGCGCGGCACCAGCGTTGCTTCGCCCGCGATCCGGCAGTTGACGAATTCGTTGGCGAGAACGCCGTTCTCATCGACTTCCGCGTTCGCCTGAGCGATGGCGAAGCGCTGCTCCTCCATGGCGGAAAGATAGATGACCGTGTCCGTCACCTTGCCGTCAGCGACCTTGCGATAGGGGCTTTCGATGAAGCCGTACTTGTTGACCTGTGCATGGGTCGCAAGCGAGTTGATGAGACCGATATTCGGGCCTTCCGGCGTTTCAATCGGACAGATGCGGCCGTAGTGCGTCGGGTGCACGTCGCGCACCTCGAAGCCAGCGCGCTCCCGCGTGAGACCGCCCGGGCCAAGCGCCGACAGACGACGCTTGTGGGTGATTTCCGACAGCGGGTTTGTTTGGTCCATGAACTGCGAAAGCTGGGACGAACCGAAGAACTCGCGCACCGCCGCCGCCGCAGGCTTTGCGTTGATGAGGTCGTGCGGCATCAGCGTATCGAGCTCGGCAGAACTCATGCGCTCTTTGATGGCGCGTTCCATGCGGAGAAGACCGATACGGTACTGGTTTTCCATGAGTTCGCCGACAGAGCGCACCCGGCGATTGCCAAGATTGTCGATGTCGTCGATGTCGCCGCGTCCGTCGCGCAATTCAACGAGGGTTTTGAGAACCGAAAGAATGTCTTCCTTGCGCAACGTGCGTAAGGAATCTTCGGTTTCGAAACCGAGGCGGATGTTCATTTTCACACGGCCGACCGAAGAAAGGTCGTAACGCTCCGGATCGAAGAACAGCGAATAGAAAAGCCCTTCAGCCGTTTCGAGGGTCGGCGGCTCGCCCGGACGCATGACGCGATAGATGTCGATAAGAGCCAGATCGCGGTTTTTGTTTTTGTCCGCTGCGAGCGTCGTGCGCATATAAGCGCCGATATTGACGTGGTCGGCGTCGATCGTATCGAAGGCGTCGATGCCGATTTCCTCGAACTGCTCGAGATGCTCCGGCGTTACTTCATCGCCGGCCTCAGCGTAGATTTCGCCGGTGTCGAAATTGACAAGGTCGGAGGCAAAGTAGCGGCCCGCCATTTCCTCGTCGGTAAGAAGCAGGTCTTTAAGACCCTCTTCCGCCAGCTTTGCGGCGCCGCGGGCCGTCAGTTTCTTGCCGGACTCAACTGCAACCGAGCCGTCCTTGGCGTTGATTAGCGGGATCTCGACCTTGACGCCTTTCCAACGCTCGGCGTTGTACGGCATGGTCCAGCCCTTTTTGGACTTCTTGTGCGAGACGCGTGTGAAGAACTCGTCGAGGATTTCTTCCTGATCCATGCCGAGCGCATAAAGCAGCGTCGTCGCCGGCAGTTTGCGGCGGCGGTCGATGCGCACATTGACGACGTCTTTGACGTCGAATTCAAAATCGAGCCAGGAGCCACGATACGGAATAATCCGCGCGGCGAAGAGCAGCTTGCCGGAGGAGTGCGACTTACCCTTGTCGTGGTCGAAGAAGACGCCCGGCGAACGGTGCATCTGGGAGACGATAACCCGCTCGGTGCCGTTGACGATGAAGGTGCCGTTGTCCGTCATGAGCGGCATGTCGCCCATGTAGACTTCCTGCTCTTTAATGTCCTTGACGGACTTGGCGCCGGTGTCCTCGTCGACTTCGAACACAATCAGTCGAAGCGTCACCTTGAGCGGCGCCGCATAGGTCATGTCGCGCTGCTGACATTCCTCGACGTCGTATTTCGGGTCTTCGAATTCGTAGGAAACGTATTCAAGCGTCGCCTGCTCGGTGAAATCGGAAATTGGAAAGACTGAGCGGAACACCGCCTCAAGTCCTTCCACCGCCCGGTCCTCATGCTTTTCAAAGCGCTGCAGGAACGCTTCATAAGAGTCCTTCTGCACCTGAATAAGGTTGGGCATCGGCGCTGCATCGCCGATGCGGCCGAAATTTTTGCGAATGCGTTTCTTCTCTACGAAGGATTGCGCCATCTTTTCCTCACGAACGCCTGTTTTCCCGCGAAGGGGAATTCAATTTTCAAATGCGCGCTCCGCTGTCCGGCCATGCCGATCCCAGAACAGGCGCGCAAAAAGCCGCGACGCCGCCGAATGCCTATCCGGCCGCGATACGCGGATGAACTAGATTTTTTTCTCGATTAACCGAAGCACGTCGCCGCAAAGCCTTAAGCCGCCGACGGTGACCCATCGGCGGCGGAATGGGTGTATTAAGCATGCTCGCGCCGGCCTGCAAGCCCTCTGGGGGAAAATTTGCAGGACCGGCGGGAGAAAACCCAACCCTATTTGAGCTCGACTTTGGCCCCGGCCTCTTCGAGCTTTTTCTTGATTTCTTCGGCTTCGTCCTTCGGCGCGGCCTCTTTGACGGCTTTGCCGCCGGCCTCGACGAGGTCTTTCGCCTCTTTCAGACCAAGACCCGTAATCGCCCGAACTTCCTTGATTACATTGATCTTTTTGTCGCCCGCTTCGACCAGAATCACGTCGAATTCGGTTTTTTCCTCAGCTGCTTCGCCGCCGCCGCCAGCGCCCGGGGCCGCAGCCACCGCTACCGCGCCAGCCGCCGGTTCAATGCCGTATTCGTCTTTGAGGATGTTTTTCAGCTCCGCCGCTTCCAAAAGCGTCAGGCCAACAAGCTCTTCAGCCAGTTTTTTGAGATCAGCCATTGTTTTCAGTCCTGTAGTTTCAATTCTGGGGTGCGGGGGTTCAGGCCGCTTCCCGATTTTCAAGCGTTTCTAGAATGCCGGCGATATTGGACGCGGGCGCGCCGATGGCGCTCGCGATATTTGTGGCCGGCGACATGATGGTCTGGACGATGGAGGCCAGGAGTTCTTCGCGCGAAGGCATGGAAGCAAGCGCTTCAACAGCGCTTTCGTCGAGAACTTCCTCACCCATCGCGCCGCCGAGGATTTTGAGCTTTTCGTTATCCTTGGCGAATTTTTTCACGGCTTTCGCCGCCGCGACGGGGTCTTCGGAGAACGCAATCGCCGTGGGGCCTTCGAAAAGATGCGCGATCTTTTCCGAGGGCTTTCCGGTGATGGCGATCTTGGCAAGCCGGTTCTTGACCACCCTCATCGATGCCCCGGCGCTGCGAAGCTCGCCGCGCAGAGATTCGAATTCGGAGACCGAGAGACCGGCGTTAGCAACCACCACGACGGCGTTTTCATCAAAAACGCCGCCGATCCATTCGACCATTTCCGCCTTTTGGGCTCTGTCCATTGGACGTTTCCCTTCGGTTTTGCGCGGGTCGGACCATCCGTTCCGCGCGGCTTCGGTCGTTTGCGAAATATGTGGAAACCAAAAAGGCTTCCGCATTTTCCGCGAAAGCCTGCCCCAGAAGGTCCATGGACGACGCCGGCCTAGGTAGCCAGGCTGATCCTTTTCCTCCCGTCTATGCAGGATATTAAGAGAGAAAACTCTCGCCTGCAGTCTTGGACAGGTGTCGCCCTGAAGCGACGGGCTGCGTCTATAGCCGGGAAAACAAGAAATGCAAGGGGCTAAGGGCTCCCAATTTCATTGATAAGCGCAATTATCTCATCCGAGCGCGCATGATGGAGCGCGTGACCGGTTTCCGGAAACAGCGTCAGGCGCGCGTCATTGATTTCCCTCGCCAGCGTTTTGGAATGAATTTCCGGGCTGACAGTTTCATCTGCGTCGCCCGCTGCGATCGCTACGGGCAGTTGCAGTTCCTTATAGCGGCCGTCCTGAGCGCGAATTTCGTCTTTCAGATGCACGATATCGGTTGCATTGGATTTGAAGTCCCCGGCCCTGAACAGCAACGCCACGCCGGCGCGCTCATAGTATTCATCGGGCGGTTCATTGGGTGAAAAGGACGCTTCGACAGCGCCCTTCGCGACAAGCGCACCGTAAGCAGGAATAACCAGCCGGCGAAACAGGAAGCCCGCGACCGGCGCGGTCGCTGCGTGATTGTGCCAGTCAACGCCGCCAGGCCATTCGTGACTGACCGGGGCGAGGAGAACCAGTCCTGACATTTCATCCTGATAATCGAGCGCGTATCTCAGCGCGACCGCGCCCCCAAAGCTCTGGCCCACCACGATCGGCCGTTCGACGCCAAGCGCATCGACGACGCCATTAATCAAGGCGGCCTGGGTTTCGAGTTCCTGCCCATTGTCGGGGCGCTCTGAGTACCCGCGGCCAGGCCGGTCAACCATTACGACGAGACGGTCCTGGCTCAGCGCATTGCCGAGAGCGAGTTTCATGTCTCGAAGATTGACGGACGCGCCATGGATCAAGACAACTGGCGGTTTTTCGCTGTTGCGCGGCCCCATCGTCAGGGCGTGCATGGCCACGCCGTCAACGTTGACAACCTCCCCGATCATGGGCGCGCGCCGTTCCGCATTAAGACTGGCGCAGCCAGAAACCCCGGCCAGCGTCAGCAACAGCGCCGTAGCGATGAACATGACCAACATGCGCGTCATAAAGGCTTATACGTCGCCGGGGGCTGCGGAGATGATTCCATAGAAATCTTCCGCCTTGAGGCTGGCGCCGCCCACCAGCGCGCCGTTCACATTGGTGACGGCGAGTATCTCCTTGGCGTTTCCCGGTTTCACCGAGCCGCCGTAAAGAATGCGGATATCATCGCGGGTCTTGCTGCGGATGAAATCATGGACTTCGGCAATGTCGTCGATGGTTGGCGTAAGGCCGGTGCCAATTGCCCAAACCGGTTCGTAGGCGATAACGAACGCGCTCTGGGTTTCAGGGAGCGAGCCCGCGAGTTGCGCTCCGACCACATCAAGCGCCCGGCCCGCTTCGCGTTCTTCTTTCGTTTCACCAACGCAGATGATCGGCGACAACCCGGCGTTCAGCGCCGCCTCGGCTTTCGCCTTCACCATCGCATCGGATTCGCCGTGATCGGCCCGGCGTTCCGAATGGCCGACAATCACATAAGCCGCTCCGGCGTCCGCCAGCATTGCCGCGCTGACGTCGCCCGTATGAGCGCCGGTTTCCGCCGTATGACAATCCTGACCGCCGATCAGGATCCCTTCATCGGAATAGGAAGCAGCGAAAGATGCGACAAGCGTCGCCGGCGGGCAAATGAGAATGTCCCGATCCTCAGGCATTGAGCCGGAATACTTGTCGATCAAAATCTGCACTTCGGCGGCCGAGGCCGAAAGGCCATTCATCTTCCAATTTCCGGCGATTAGCGATTTCATGGGCGGCCTCCTTTGCGCCTGTCCCGGTTAAGCGATGGCCGCATGCCTGTCCAGTTCGCGCCTTGTTTGACGCTTGCCCCGCGAATAGGTTACGCGCCAGTTTTTAGATCATCAGTCGAAAGCGGCCGAAACAATGCTCAAACAGGTCCGGGGCGCGCTCAAAGGCGCCGTCGCATGGTTCGTCATCGTTCTCCTTATTCTGGCGTTTGCGCTCTGGGGCGTCCCTGAGTTGGGCCAGTTATCCGGAAACTCGGCGGTAAAAGTGGGCGGACAAAGTTACTCGTCGCAATATGTTCAGAACGAGTTCAACCGCGCGGTGCAACTCCAAGCGATAGAATCGGGTGGATCATTCTCGCGCGAGGACGCCATCGCCGCCGGCATGCCAAACGATATTGTCCAGTCCATCGCGACAACCGCCGCTATTGAGCAGTTTACGGAAAGTATCCGCTTGTCGACGCCGAGGTCGCTCATCCGCGAATATCTCAACGAAAACGAAAACCTGCAGAACCCGACAACGGGCAAATTCGACCGATTGATTCTCGCGCGCATCCTGCAGCGCTACAACATTACGGTTGAGGAATTCGAACGCCGCATTGCCGGCGAACTGCAGCGCGCGCAACTTGTCGATTCATTAGCGTTAAAATCAAGCGCGCCCAAAACGCTGACCGATTTCGCGCTCATGCGGGAATCGGAGCGCCGAAAGATTTCGTATTTGATTGTCACTGAGGAAATGGCCGGCAAAGCCGCTGAGCCAACGCCGGACGATCTTCAATCCTATTACCAGGCCAATCCGGAAGCATTCACAGCGCCTGAATATCGCATCCTTGAGTTGTTGGTGCTGCGCAATGATGATTTTCGTGAAGGGATTGAGATTTCAGAAGAAGACTTGCGCCGCATTTACGACAACAATCGTGCGCGGCTTTACGAAAAGCCGGAATTGCGAACGATCTATCAGATAACTTTCGACACCGAAGCCGAAGCGCAAGCAGCTTCGGCCGCCTTGCGTCAGGGCAAAACTTTTGAGGCGCTTGCCCTTGAAAACGGCCGTACGCTTGAGGGCGTCACCTATGCGGATGCCCGCCAGAGCGACATTCTCGATCCGGGCGTTGGCGAGGCCGCTTTCGCCGAAGGGCTCGAAGAAGGCGCGATCATCGATCCTGTAGAGGGACTGTTCGGATGGACCGTCGTGCAACTTGCGGGCGTTACGCCGCCGGAGCTTGTTACGTTCGAAGAAGCGAAAGAAGAAATCGAGGACGAGTATTTGGCCCAAGATACCCGCCGCGCCATGCTCAACGCGATCGACGAAATCGAAGAGGTGCGCGACACCGGCGCAAGCCTTTCCGCTGCGGCGGAAGAGGCCGGCTTCGAAGCGACGGAATTCGGGCCTCTCGACAGGCTTTCTTTCGGTCCGGGCGGCGCCATTATCGACGGCGTACCGGGCGAAGCGCTCGCCGAAGCGTTTGAACTTGAAGAAGGGCGCCAATCAGAAGCGCTGTTGCTGGCTGACGAAAGCGGCTATTTCTTCGTCAGCGTCGAGGAAATCCGCGATCCGGCCTTGAAACCGTTTGACGAAATCCGCGACGAGGTTGATGCGCGCTGGCGCGCCGACGAACGCGCAGACCGTATTGCAAAAACCGTTGCCGATATCCGCGCTCAGGTCGAAGGCGGCGCGACTCTTGTCGAGGCTGCAAGTCAGTTCGACCGTACGCCAACCACCATGGTGATTGACCGGCGCTTTGAAAACGAAGCGATCTCCGCAGAGTTTCGCGGCGAGATTTTTTCCGCCGCGCCCAATGCGCTTGTTTCCGCGGCCGCCGCCCTCGGCGAAGCCCAAGTTATCACGCAGGTCGACACAGTTGCTGTTTCGTCTCTCGGAGTGCCGCCGGAACAAGCGGCGTTTTACGGGCAATATCTTGGTTATCAGTTGGATCAAGAGTTGATTGAAGCCTTTCTGACATCCGTACGCGACCGATACGATGTCACGATCAATCAGACCCAGCTCGACGCCATCTTTAGCGAGGGCTAGTGAGCGCTCTTCCTGATTTTGAAGCCTTTGCAGCGCATTATGCGGCGGGGCGCAGCCAGCTTGTCTGGACGCAACTCGTTTCCGATCTCGAAACGCCCGTGTCGGCGTTTCTGAAACTCGCCGCACGGGATGCAAATGCGTTTTTGCTTGAATCAGTTGAAGGGGGCGAACAGCTCGGCCGTTATTCGATCATCGGCATGCAGCCGGATCTCGTTTGGCATTGTTTCGGCGCTCGCTCGGAAATTAGCCGCGATGCTGGAAAAACCTTTGCCCGTGAAGACGGCGCACCGCTCGCAAACTTAAAGCGCCTTTTTCAGCAATCCGAGATCGATGTTATTCCCGAAGGCCTTCCGCCAATGGCCGCCGGTGTTTTCGGTTACCTTGGTTACGACATGGTGCGCCAGATGGAGGCGCTGGGTCCCCGCCCCGCCGGCGGACTTGACGCCCCTGACGCAATCTTCATCCGACCGATGCTGCTCGCCGTGTTTGACAACGTGCGGCAGGAAATTTTGCTCATCACGCCAGTTCGTCCGTCTACGAATGAACCGGTGATGAAAGCCTGGGAAAGCGCCAACGCGTTGCTGGATGCAGCCGCTCTAAAACTTGCAACGCCCCTCGATCCGGGCTTGCGGACGCCTGCGGTCGGCGATGCCCCAGCGCCTTCGCGCTCGAACATGGCCGCCGATGAATTCAAGGCCGCTGTCCTGCGCGCAAAGGAGTACATTGCCGCCGGCGATATATTTCAGGTGGTGCTGAGCCAGCGTTTTTCGACGCCCTTCAACGCCCCGCCTTTTGAACTCTACCGGGCCCTGCGGCGGTCGAACCCGTCGCCCTTCATGTTTTACCTCAATTTTGAAGACCTCGCCCTTGTGGGCTCCAGCCCGGAAATTCTTGTCCGCGTGCGCGACGGCGACGTGACGATCCGGCCGATCGCAGGCACGCGCTGGCGCGGCAAGACTGCGGCGGAAGACGCCGCTCTCGCCGAGGATCTTCTCAAAGACGAAAAAGAACGCGCCGAGCATCTCATGTTGCTCGATCTTGGGCGTAATGACGTGGGGCGCTCGGCGGAAATGGGCAGCGTGCGCGTCACGGAAAGTTTCGCCATCGAACGCTATAGCCACGTCATGCACATTGTTTCCAATGTCGTCGGCAAGTTGCGCGCTGGCGTCCATCCAGTCGACGCGGTCAGCGCCGGATTTCCAGCCGGAACAGTCACCGGCGCGCCGAAGATCCGCGCCATGGAAATTATTGATGAACTCGAGACTTCCGCTCGAGGGGTTTACGGCGGCGCAATCGGATATTTTTCCGCCGACGGCAATGTCGATACGTGTATCGCCCTGCGCACCGCCATCATCAAGGACGGAGAGATGCACGTTCAGGCAGGCGCCGGCGTTGTTGCTGACTCTAATCCCGACTACGAACAGACCGAATGTGAAAACAAGGCGCGCGCGCTATTTGCCGCGGCTGAAGCGGTGTTCGGAACGCAGGCGTAAACCTTATCCTCTTAAATCAGGGGCAGCGACAAGCAGCGTCGGCTGTTTCGGACGCAGGATTTCTGATGGCGTCGTCAACATAAAGCCGCGCGCCTGGGCTGACGCCAACCATGGCCCAAGAACCGACAGCGTTTCAGGACGCGGATGCGCGATCGCGACAGCGTACCCGGTTTCCACTGCAATCTGTTCGACCAGTTTCAACTGTCGGCGCACTTCTTCCTTATCGCCAGGCGTTGGATCAAGGAATACGTCCCGCGCCAAAACCACCGCTCCCAAATGCGCGCCCGCCTCAAAAGCAACAGAGGCGTTAGTGGTTTTTGAATCGATAAAATAGACGTCGCGATGCGCAATATGTGCGAGCACAGTGTTCATGGCCGTCCAATTGGCGGTCAGCTTTGAGCCCATGTGGTTGTTGACGCCGACATACCCATCGAACCGTGAAAGATTCCATGCAAGCGTCCGCAAGAATTCTCGCCGGCTCATATCGCTGCGCAAAGCATTCGGACCGGGGTCTTCGTCGCCTTCGGGCTCCATCGGCAAATGCAGCATGACGTCGCCGCCGCCGCGCGCCGCCCGAAGCGCCAGCCACTCGATGTCTTTGGCATAGGGAAGAATGGAATAACTGACCGGCCCGGGAAGCGACAGCGCTGCGCTCGCCCCGTCAGGATCGAGACCGATGTCGTCGACGATAATGGCAATTCGGGGCCGCGGCGCCGGCGTGCTGACAACCCCGCTCGGAACAACGATCTCGGGCGCGGCGAACCGCTCCAACGGAAATCTCTCTATCACGCGCCGGACAATTTCTTCGCGGCGAACCACCTGTTCGATCACGACGCGCACAGGTTCCGACCTCGTCCCCGGCGTTGACGCCGCTGCGCCGGCGCCGAATTCACCGAGATAGGCCGCGCCGGCGCCAAGGATTGCGCCCGCAACGGCGATCACGAACGAAGCGATCAATCCGGCGTTGCCCGCCCGAAAACTTGCCCGAGCTCCTCTTTGATCCGACCCCAAAATCAAGATTTTCCTTGCATTTCCACGTCGATGTCACGCATGGCTTAATTCGCGCCGCGAAAAGCGCGGCGCGGCGAGCAAGTTGTTAAAGGCTGATTCTTGAAGCGGCGATGATCCTGCTGATCGATAATTACGACAGTTTTACCTTCAATCTCATGCACCTTGCCGGCGCACTGGGGGAAAACGTCGTCGTCAAACGAAATGACAAGCTCACCGTCGCCGACGCACTCGGCGCCGGCGCAGACGCCATTATCCTTTCGCCGGGTCCGAAGACGCCCGATCACGCGGGGATCTGCCTCGACATAATTGCCGCAGCGGCGGCGGAGAAGCGGCCCGTCTTCGGCGTCTGTCTCGGCATGCAGGCGATCGCACAGAGTTTTGGCGGCACAATTCGCCGAGCCCAACGGCTCATGCATGGCAAGACGTGCACGGTCTCCCATGAAGGCGGATGGCTGTTCGAAGGATTGCCGGCGCAATTCACGTCGACCCGTTATCATTCTCTGGTCGCCGCGCCGGAAACGCTTCCTGAATGTCTTGACGCGACAGCAAAGGCGGAAGACGACGGAGAGATCATGGCGCTCTGTCATAAAACCTTGCCCATTGCCGGCGTTCAGTTCCACCCGGAAAGCATCGCCTCGGATTTCGGCGCGGAGATCATCGCCAACTTTCTCAAACGGGCGCGCATGGGAGTTCAAAAGCAATGAGCGCTTTTCGGCCATTTCTTGCCATAGCCATGTCCGGCCGGCCATTGACGGCGGACGAAATGCGAGACGCCATGGCAGTCGTACTCAACGGCGGCGCCAGCGATATTGAACTTGCAGGATTTCTCGCAGCCTTACGCGCGCGCGGTGAAACGGTTGAAGAAATCGCAGCCGCCGCAGAGAGCATGCGCGCGCGCGCCTTGTCAGTCGATGCGCCTGACAATGCCATCGATACGGCCGGCACCGGCGGCGACGGCGCCGATACGTTCAATATCTCCACCGCCGCGGCGTTGATTATCGCCGGCGCCGGCGCGCCTGTCGCAAAGCATGGCAACAGGGCGGCCTCATCAAAATCGGGATCATCAGAGGTGCTCGAAGCACTTGGGGTGAAGCTGGACATTTCCCCCGAGCTGATCGCCCGATGCATCCGCGAAGCAAATATCGGTTTTATGTTTGCAGTGCGCCACCACGGCGCAACAAAACATGCGGCGACGGCGCGTAAAGCGCTCGGAGTGCGCACGATGTTCAATGTTCTGGGGCCGTTGTCGAACCCCGCCGGCGCCAAGCGGCAATTGCTTGGCGTATTCTCTCGCGAACTCGTTCGCCCTCTTGCGGAAGTTCTTCCCCGGCTGGGTGTCGAGTCTGCCTGGGTTGTCCATGGCGCAGACGGTCTTGATGAACTGACCACGACCACACACACTTATGTCGCCGAATTGCGCAACGGCGCCGTTCGAGAGTTTACCGTTTCGCCGCCTGACGCTGGACTGCCGTTGGCAACGGCGGACAAGTTGAAAGGCGGAGACCCGGCTCAAAACGCCGAAGCCATCAGACGTCTCTTTGACGGGGAAGCTGGCGCTTATCGCGACATCGCCGTTTTTAACGCTGCGGCGGCTCTTGTGATCAGCGACCTTGCAGCCGACATCGCCGACGGCGCCCGCAAGGCCGAACACGCCATCGACAGCGGAGCAGCGGCGGGTGCGCTCGCCAAGCTCGTCGAAATATCAAACAGCGGCTCATG
This sequence comes from Hyphococcus sp., assembly GCA_965267325.1. Classification (GTDB taxonomy): domain Bacteria; phylum Pseudomonadota; class Alphaproteobacteria; order Caulobacterales; family Parvularculaceae; genus Hyphococcus. The sequence goes on from OZ253943.1 coordinate 820,051, forward strand.
ACCATCCTCGACGACATTATTGCTTACAAGCGCGACGAAGTCGCCGCCGCGAAAGCGAATGCGCCGCCCGCTTCGCTCGAAGCGCTTGGCAAGGAAATACGCCCGCGTGGATTTCGCACCGCGCTTGAACGCAAAGCGGCGACGGGCTTTGCGCTCATCGCTGAAGTAAAAAAAGCAAGCCCGTCCAAGGGACTTATTCGCGAGGATTTTGCACCCGCTGAGCACGCACGGGCTTACGAAAAAGGCGGCGCGGCGTGTCTTTCCGTTCTGACGGACGGACCGAGCTTTCAGGGGCATACGGATTATTTGAAAGAAGCGCGGGCAGCGACGGCGATGCCCGTTCTCCGCAAGGATTTCATGATTGACCCTTATCAGGTGATTGAGGCGCGGGCCTGGGGCGCAGACTGCATCCTCCTGATCATGGCATGTCTGTCAGACGCTCAAGCGGCGGAATTAAAACACGCCGCCGACGAGGCGCATCTCGATGTTCTTGTGGAGGTTCATGACCACGAGGAGATGGATCGCGCTATTCAGCTTGGAACGAATCTTATTGGCGTAAACAATCGAAACCTGAAGACATTTGTGACCGATCTTGCGGCAACGCATGAACTGGCGCCGCTGGCGCCCTCGGGAACGCTGCTGGTTTCGGAAAGCGGCATCAATTCTCATGCAGATCTAGTCAGTCTCGCCGCCGGCGGCGCATCCGCGTTTCTTGTAGGCGAAAGTCTGATGCGTCAGGCCGACATCGCGGCGGCGACCCGAGCCCTGCTAAATCCGCCCGCGGTCGCCTAACCGGCGGATTTCGCGATTTTCAAGGGGATGCTTGACCCCTAAAAAGAACAACCATAGAACGTTGTTGCTTTGTTCTCGGGTCGGATGATCCGCGCACATGGCGTGAAATCCACCTAGACCGCCCTCAAACAAGCGCGGCCAGGACCAGCGAGCGACGACCATGTTGACCAAAAAACAGCACGAACTTCTGGCGTTCATCAATGAACGCGTCACTGAAACAGGCGTCTCGCCGTCTTTCGACGAAATGAAGGACGCGCTGGATTTGAAATCGAAATCCGGCGTCCACCGGCTGATTACCGCCCTCGAAGAACGGGGCTTCATCAAGCGCCTGCCAAATCGCGCCCGCGCACTCGAAGTCTTGCGCATGCCCCCCGAGAGCGCCGCCGCAGGTCCGCGCCCGTCGGGCGGTTTCGCCCCTGCAGTCGTCGATGGCGGTTTTCAGCGCCGTGCGCACGGGAATATCCGGCCCGTCGGCGGATCAAGCGAGCTTCCCGTACTCGGTCGGATCGCCGCCGGCACCCCGATCGAGGCCATTCAGCACGAGGTTGATCGTATTGCCGCTCCGGACGCGCTGATTGGCGCCGGCGAGCATTTCATCCTCGAAGTGCAAGGGGATTCGATGATCGACGTCGGCATTCATGACGGGGACTTTGTCGTCATCAAACGCGGCGATGCAGCTGACAGCGGCGACATTGTGGTGGCCCTGGTAGACGATGAAGAGGCAACATTGAAAAGGCTTCGTAAGAAAGGCGCGTCAATCGCGCTCGAAGCAGCGAACCCTGATTACGAAACCCGCATCTACGGGCCCGATCGCGTCGCAGTGCAAGGCAAGCTCGTCGGGCTGATGCGCCGCTATCACTGACCCAGCCATTCGCCGGCGTCGGACCATGGGCGATGGCCGCGCGCCATGGCGACTGTTTTCTTTTCAAAGCCTGCGTTGGTAATCCGCACGGCGTAGGCCCCGTTGTCCCACACTGAATACCAATCGATCAGTTCTGCCTCGCAGGCGGCTCGATCGCGCCGACGCACAGGAAAGAGCGCGATCACCAGATCGGCGCGGGCGCAGTCCTCGGCGAGCATATCGCGTTTACGGATCACGGCGATCGTTTGTTCTTTCACTTCGATGACACAGCCTGCAACGCCGCACGCCCCAATACTGGCCAAGGCGCGGCCGTCAGCCTGCGGCGGCGCCCCAACGGATTCATTCCAGACCCTGACGGCGAATTTTTCGCGTCGTTCATTGAGCGGAACGATGCCGCGTCCGCCCGGCGCTTCTGCCAGGACGCCGACATTTTTGCCCGTGGACGAAACAAAAATATCCGGCGTCGGCGTTGCTGCGATGATGATCCCCGCAATCGGCAAGCCGATCACGCCGGCAATGCGCAGGGGCGATCGCGCGAGGCAAAACCAAACGCCGCCGGCAACAATCGTAACCAATGCCGCGGTCGGCCATTGCGGCGTGAAAGATACCGCGCCCGGCCAGCTCGACACCTCGGCGCCGATCGCAAGGATCGTGTCGACCCCGCGAGCGGCAACCACCCAGGCCGGTCCGTCAAGACCGAACGGGGCAAGCGCAAGCCCAATTACTGCGGCCGGCATAATCCAGAACGCCATGAGCGGCATTGCGAGCACATTTGCAGGCAAGGAAAAGATGGCGACGCGATTGAAATGATAAAGCGCGAAAGGCGCCGTCGCCAGCGACGCCACGAGATCAGTAACAACAAGACCGATGGCATAGCGTTTTAAGCGAGCACGCAATGAAAAATCGCGCATCGGGTCAGCGACGCGCCGCCACAATTCATAACAAGCAATCAGCGCCGTCGCGGCGGCGAACGACATTTGAAATCCCGGATGAAAGAGCGCTTCCGGCGTCGTCAGCAAAATTACGGTCGCGGCGATCGCTACATTGCGCAGGGAAAACGCGCGGCGGTCGACGAGAATCGCAACGAACAAAATTGCCGTCATTATGAACGCACGGCGCGGCGACCATGCAGCGCCTGATAATAGCAGATAAAAAAAGCCGGATGCCAGCGCAGCTGCAGCCGCCCACTTCTTGATCGGGAAGCGAATGGCGATGGGTTCGATTGCGGCGAGCGCTCCTCGCACCGCGAAAAAAATTATGCCCGTGGCAAGGCCCATATGGAGACCCGAAATCGCCAGCAAATGGGCGAGCCCGGCGTCCCGCAAGGCTGCCCGGGAGCTTTCGGAGATAGCTTCGCGTTTGCCTGTAACGACCGCAGCAACGATTGCGCCCCCCTGCCCCGGCGCCGCCGTTGTTATTCGTTCTGTCAGGCCGGCGCGGAGATTTTCGATCCGTATACGTATGGACCTCGCATTCGTATTGCTGATTCTGGCCGGGCTGGTAACGGCAAACCCCACTGCCCCGATGCGCTGGAAATAAAGCTGACGGGCGAAATCAAAAGTTCCAGGCGCTGCGGGGGGCGGCGGCGGCGACAGCCCTGCCCGCAACTTCACAAAGTCGCCTGCAACGATATCGCTTGCGGCGCCGCGCCAGGTAACGCGTATGCGTGCCGGAGTATTCTCCGGATCTAAACGAGCGATTGAATTGACGGCGATGATCAGCCTCTCCCGCTCCGGAGAGCGTTCAACCGAGACGATCCGGCCAGAAATCGCGCTGATGCCGATATCTCGTTCTAGTATCGGCGCTGCGACGCTCATCGCGCGCCAGTCCGCGGCGACGAAACCGAGGCATGCCAAGGCCAACGCCGCCGCCCAGAGGCGCAAGGCCGGTGCAGACAGGAGAAACGACAAGGATGCAGCAAGCGCGATCAGGCCGAAGGCAAATGGCGGTTCAGACTTGAGGCCGAAAAAGACGCCGGCGCCCACGCCAATGGCGATAGGAGTCCAGACCGCCGGGGCTGCAAAATCGTTTTGAAGCCACGCCGCAGCTTGGTCCTGCCGCACCGCAAATTCGCGGGAGAATGCGCGCCGCCACGTGGGTCTCCGCGAACGAGCCCCCGCAGTGTTGTGAAAGTCAGCAGTCACCCTGGATAGGCGCCATCAAAAAATCTGTGCTAACGGACCACGCAACTTCCCATACTGTCGCATGAAATAGAGGACGGGTCTAAAAAAGATGCCCACAGCCGATGCCATGACGCGCAAAGACGAAAACGCTGCGCCGGTGACACGTTTCGCTCCCTCGCCGACCGGCTATCTGCATATTGGCGGCGCGCGCACCGCGTTGTTCAACTGGCTCTACGCTCGCGGCCGCGGGGGCAAGTTTCTCCTGCGGATTGAGGATACCGACCGCGCTCGCCACAACGAAGATGCCGTCGCCGCCATTCTGGACGGCCTTGCCTGGCTTGGCCTTGATTGGGACGGAGATCCAATTTCGCAATTTTCACGGCGCGATCGGCATGTGGAGATTGCCGAACAGCTTCTTGCCGACGGCAAGGCATACAGATGCTGGCTTTCCGGCGACGATCTAAACGCTGCGCGGGAAAAGGCGAAAGCCGACGGCGTGCGGTTCGAAAGTCCGTGGCGAGACCGCGACGCGGGCAATGGCCCCGCAGATGAGCCTTTTGCGATTCGCTTCAAGGCGCCGCAAACGGGCGAAACGAGTATCGAAGACGCCGTACAGGGAACAGTCGCTTTTCCCAATGCGGCGCTCGACGATCTGATAATTGTCCGTAGCGACGGCGCGCCCACGTACAATTTGGCGGTAGTTGTGGACGACCACGATATGGGCGTCAGCCATGTCATCCGCGGCGACGACCACCTCAACAACGCCGCGCGTCAAAAACAGATTTACGAGGCCCTCAGCTGGCCGGCGCCGACTTTCGCTCATGTGCCGCTCATTCACGGCGCAGACGGCGCCAAGCTTTCAAAACGTCATGGCGCCCTTGGCGTTGAGGCGTATCGCGACATGGGCGTTCTTGCCGAAGGCCTCGCCAACTATCTTATCCGCCTTGGATGGAGCCATGGAGACGATGAAATCATTCCGCGCGACAAGGCGCTCGAATGGTTCGACATTGCTGGCGTCAAAAAGGCTCCCGCCCGTCTCGATCTCGACAAGCTGAAAGCGACGAATGCGCATTATATCGCGGCGCTATCCGACGCGGCGTTTTGCGAACAGGTCGAACCTTTTTTGCGCGCTGCAGGGCTTTCTCTTGATACGGATAAAATGGAACGTCTCGATCGAGCGGCGGCGTTTCTCAAAACCCGTTGCAGCACCCTCGCCGACGCGCCCGAAGCAGCGGCCTTCCTTTTCCTCGACCGGCCGTTGGCGATTGAGGGCAAGGCAGCGAAGCCGCTTAAAAAAGAAGGCGCGCAGGAAATGCTCGCAGCAATCGAATCGGCTCTTGGCGATGACCAGCTATGGTTGTCGGCGGAAGCGCTGGACAACCAGCTTCAAGCGCTTGCTGCGGAAAAAAATGTCGGCTTTGGCGCGATCGGCCAGCCTTTACGGGCGGCCCTTACCGCCGGCAAGCCTTCGCCCGGGCTCGGCGAAGTGCTATACAGCCTCGGACCAGACGAGGCGCGCGCGCGAATCCGCGACAAAATCAACTGACTATGCCTCTGGCGTAAGCATACAGACGCAGTATTATGTGCGCTGCAGCATTTTTGCGGCGACGCAACAATAAAGGCCTGACGGATGAAAAGCGATTTGAACCAGACCTCCACCGCCAGCATTACCTACAATGGCGAGACCACCGAGTTTCCGGTCTTTAGCGCGGCGGAAGGCCCGGACGTCATCGACATCCGCAAGCTTTATGGAACCACCGGGGCTTTTACCTTCGATCCCGGGTTCACATCGACGGCGAGTTGCGAATCCAAAATCACCTATATCGACGGCGACGCCGGTATTTTGCTCTATCGCGGCTATGCAATCGATCAGCTTGCGGAAAATTCTGACTTCCTCGAAGTCGCATATCTCCTGCTCAACGGCGAACTGCCGGATCGCAATGAACGCGCGCGCTTTGATACGTCGATCACGCGCCACACAATGGTTCACGAGCAGCTGAAGAATTTCTACAGCGGTTTCCGGCGCGACGCGCACCCGATGGCGATCATGGTCGGCGTTGTCGGCGCACTTTCGGCGTTCTATCACGACTCGACTGACATCAACGATCCGGTGCAGCGAAGAATCGCTATCCATCGGATGATCGCCAAGATGCCAACAATTGCGGCGATGGCGTATAAATATTCTATTGGTCAATCGTTCGTATTTCCGCGCAATGATCTCGATTACACGTCAAACTTCATGCGCATGTGCTTTGCGGTGCCCGCAGAAGAATTCCAATTAAACAAAGTGCTCTGCAGCGCGCTCGACAAGATCTTCATCCTGCACATGGATCACGAGCAAAACGCCTCCACATCGACGGTTCGCCTTGCAGGCTCTTCCGGCGCCAATCCTTTTGCCTGCATCGCCGCCGGCATCGCCTCGCTTTGGGGACCGGCCCATGGCGGCGCCAATGAAGCCGCGCTGAACATGCTTGAAGAGATCGGCACGGTCGATCGCATTCCTGAATACATCAAGCGCGCGAAGGACAAGTCCGATCCGTTCCGCCTGATGGGTTTTGGCCACCGCGTTTACAAAAACTATGACCCCCGCGCGAAGGTCATGCGCGACGCGTGTCACGAAGTTCTCGACGCCCTTGGCGTGCGCGAGGAGCCGCTTCTACAGGTCGCTATGGAACTGGAGCGCATTGCGCTTGAAGACGAGTATTTCGTTGAGAAGAAGCTCTATCCGAATATCGACTTTTATTCCGGGATAACGCTCCGGGCGCTCGGCTTCCCGGCCGACATGTTCACGGTGCTCTTTGCCCTTGCGCGCACCGTCGGCTGGATCGCGCAGTGGCGCGAAATGATTGAGGATCCGAATCAAAAAATCGGCCGCCCGCGGCAAATTTATACCGGCCCCGGGCAGCGCGATTACGTCTCGCTAGACAATCGGTAGATTTAGAGCGACGCGTTACTCGTCGTCATCGTCGGAAAACACCTCGTCGCCGACATAAACGTCGCCGCCGCCATGATGAATGATCCGTCCGTTCACGGACCGCATGCGCACTTCAGACGACCCGTAAAGGCGCAGTTCCGGTTGCACCACAAGTCCGCCAAAATATACGCCGCCTGAACCGTCGATAGTCGCTTTCAGCTTGTCGGCGCGACCGCTTTTGACTGCCGCCCCGCCCGAGCCGGCGATGCGCACCGTCATCGGACCGTCGACCCGCGTCGTGCGAACAATCCCCGAACCGGCGATCGAAACATCAAACATACCGTCAATGTCGCCGAGGATGACATCGCCTGGACCGGCGATATCGACGTCGACCATGGCGACATCGCCGGCGAGCAAGTCCGCATCGCCTGAAACATCGATCTCAAGACCGGAGGCGACATCGCCCATGACAAGGCGACTGCCGTGAATAATGCCGACCGAGGCTTCTTCAACGTCGGATGTTTCACCGTAGACATAGCACGCGTCGAGCCCCAGGCGTCCCGCAAGCCGTTCCATGGTCAACTTCATGCGCGCGTCAGTAAAATCGACATCGCCTTCAACCGGCATGGAGACCACAATCGTCGGATAGTCGGCGAAGAAGGCTTCATCGACAGGCTCGCCCGTGGTGACCGTCCTGCCCTTGCGAGGCGCAACCGTCCGGGTGATGCGGTTGTCGCAGCAATTGCGATCGTCGTCTTCCACCCAGCGCTCGCCCGTGACCAGCACGACACCGTCCTCTTCGATCACCTCAACCGTGGCGAATTTGGCGCCCTGACGGATCTCAACGTCGATTTCGTCGCCGGTGGTGGTTTTGATCTCGACCGTCCCGGTTATGTCCCGAAATGAGATTTTATTGCTCTCAAAGCTTGCCGCTGACGCCGCCGACAAGGCTGCTGCAGTTGCCGCGCCACCCGTAATAGCTGCCCTAAGCCACTGTTTTTGTACAAAACTCTTCATGTTTTCCCGCCTGGCCGCACAGAGTTCGGCGCTAGAATGAACAAATCGATTTGGAACTTAGCAATTCCCGCGCCGGGATTTGCGCCGATGATTCTCCCGCCGTCGCCGTCATCGAGCCGTCACATTGAATTCCTTCAATTTTTCGCTTACTTAGACCGCGCGAACCGTACAGCGCGCCAAAGCCGAGAAAAATGGCCGTTTTCGTTAATCGAATTCGAGGTGCTGCACGCGGCGGACGTCTTGGCGGGCGAGAAAAATGACCGCTATAGGACGGACAGCGCATCCCTTGAAGTTCAGTACGCGTCGAGAAAAACGACGCGCTTTGTGCTTTTCCTTAACGGAAGGATCGCGCCATGTCGTCTGTGAAACCAAACCGCAAGACAACTGTAACTGATCTCCGGCGCCGCAAGGGCGGCGACCCGTTTGTGTGCCTGACTGCCTATACGGCAATGATGGCCGAAATCCTCGACCCTCATGTGGATGTGCTGCTGGTTGGCGATTCCGTCGGCACGGTCTTGCACGGTCATGACACGACTATTCCCGTGACGCTGGAAGACATGCTGTGGCATGCGAAGTCTGTGGCGAACGCAGCACCCAAATCCCTTCTCGTCGTCGACCTCCCTTTCGGGTCCTATGAAGCGGGCGGCGCGGCCGCATTCGAAACCGCATCGCGCGTGTTGCAGGAAAGCGGCGCCGATGCCGTGAAACTCGAAGGCGGCGTGACGCAGGAAGAAACAATTCGGTTTCTGGTTGAACGGGGCATCCCGGTGATGGCTCATATCGGCCTTCGCCCTCAGGCTGTGCGCGCTACCGGCGGTTACCGCATTGTCGGTAAAACAGAAGAAGAATGCGATGCCTTGCGTGCCGACGCTGACGCTGTCGCACGCGCCGGTGCGTTTTCCGTCGTGCTTGAAGGCGTTGTCGAACCTTTGGCGCGCGAACTGACCGAACGGCTCGATATTCCGACGATCGGCATAGGAGCATCGCCCGCCTGCGACGGACAGATTCTCGTTACTGAAGACATGCTTGGCTTTTTCAATCGCACGCCAAAATTCGTGCGCCGTTTCGCAAATTTGCGCGAAACCATCGACGAAGCCGTCGCCGACTATGCGTCTGCGGTTCGCAACCGCAGCTTCCCGTCTGATGCGGAAGTTTATGCAAACGACAACGGCGCATGAGATGGCCGGCAGGCTGATGTCAACGCCGCGCCGGCGCGACGGCGATATTGTCGATGAGGCGCGTCTTGCCGAGGCGGGCGGCGGCGAGAATGCGTCCCTCTGGCCCGGCGCTCTCCATTGTCTCGAGCGACGCCGCATCGACGAAGTGAATGTAATCAACGGAGGAGAAGCCCGATTCGAGGACCGCGCTTGTCGCCCAGGCGCCGACCTCGGTCCATCGCGCGCCCGGCGCCGAAATGCGCTCGCCAGATTCCATGATCGTTCGAAACAAGGCCGGCGCAACCGCGCGCTCTTCGGCCGAGAGGTATTCATTGCGCGAGGACATGGCGAGGCCGTCCGGCTCTCGCACAGTAGGCCCGCCGATAATGCGCGCATCGATATCCAGGTCGCGCACCATGCGCCTGATGACCGCCAATTGCTGAAAATCCTTTTCGCCGAAGACCGCAGCGTCGGGACGGAGGATCAGGAGCAATTTGGCGACAATGGTCGCGACCCCGTCGAAGAAATGCGGCCGCGCAATAGCGCAGTGGTTCTCGCGCAATCCGCCGACCGAAATGTTGGTCGAAAAGTCAGCCGGGAAAAGACTGGCCCTTTCCGGCGCAAAAACAGCGTTGCAGCCCCGTTCCGCCAATTTCGCCGCGTCGCCCTCAAGATCGCGCGGATAGGCGTCAAAGTCCTCATGGGGCGCGAATTGCAGCGGATTGACAAAAACGCTGGCGACCACGCGATCACATTCGCGCACGGCGGCGTCGATCAAAGAGAGGTGGCCTTCATGCAGGGCCCCCATGGACGGCACGGCGCCGACCGAGAAACCCTCGCGACGCCAGTCTGCGATCAGCCCTCTGATTTCTTCCTTGGTTTTACAAATTATCATGGCCGTCCGTACCGCGCTGGTCTCATTTCCGCGCGCTCCTAGCATGGACGACGGTCTCTCGACAAACGCCAACCCAGCCGCAGCGCTTTAAGACGGAGACTGCCCGAATGCTATTGTCCATGATGCGTGCAAAACTGCACAGCGCCACCGTGACGGAATGCGACCTTCATTATGAGGGCTCCTGCGCCATTGACGAGAACCTGCTCGAAGCATCAGGCATGCTCGTCAATGAGGAAATTCACATCTGGAACGTGAACAGCGGCGCCCGGATCGTTACTTATGTCATTCCCGCCGAACGCGGTTCGGGAGCAATCGGCGTCAATGGCGCCGCCGCTCGCCATTTTACAAAGGGGGATAAGGTCATCATCGCGAGCTTCGCCCAGATGACCCTCGAAGAAGCCCATGATCATAGGCCTTGCGTTGTCATCCTTGGCGACAACAACGAAATCAGCTCCGTGAAATCTTAACCCGGATAATCCGGCCACGCCGCATCGATGAAGGCGCGATAAAGCTGCTGCAACTTGGGCGATGCGCCGAGCGCATCAAGATTCGCCTCGACTGTTTTCACATCCCGCCGGGCGACGGGTCCGGTTAGGGAATCCGTTGGCGACTCCAGGAAGCGATCGACGACAGACGTCAGATAGCCGCTCATGATCGTTTCGGGCGCCAGTCCCGAAAACTGCGCCAGCTCTTTTGCCGTCTGGTTCCATAGATAGGCGGCGAAGTTGCCGCTCAGCACCGCAAGCGCATGATAGCGCGCCCGGTCTTCGTCGGCGATTTGAAAATTCGGGTTTGGCGCATCCGGGAACACATCGCTGAATGCAGGACCGTTATCGGGACAGGCAAATGCAATGGTCTTCATCACATCGTCGCTCACCGCGCCCGGCGGAAAGGAATAGAGCGGATGAAAGGCGTATGCTCCTTCTATGCGCGCCGCCCCTGAGAAATGGATGACCGTTTTGTCGCCGATCGCATCCGCCCAGTGGTCCCGCCAGGCGGCGATGCCATCGTCCGGCACGGCGGCGGCGATAATGTCAGCGTCCGCAATAGCCGCACGGCAGGCGCTCACGTCAGAGCGCGCCATAGCATGTGTAATCAACGTAACCTTATGGCCAAGGCTTTCGAGATAGAGCGTCATGTTCGCGCCGACCCGACCGGCTCCAAAGATTGCGTATTTAGCCATTTTTTCTCCGTCGGCTGACCGTCAAGCGTTAGACAGAAATAGCGCGAACGCAGTATAGTCGAATCTCAATCAAAAAAGGATGCGTCTTTGCCCCGCCCCGGTCCACGCAATCTCATTTCTGATATCGCCGGCCTCACTGTTGGCAGTGCTACGGATGATACGGTGAAATCCGGCGTTACCGTCCTGCGCTGCGCCAAGAGTTTTGTCGCCGCCGTCGACGTGCGCGGCGGCGGTCCGGCGACGCGGGAAACTGACGTACTCGACCCGGCTAATCTCGTCGGCCATGTGGACGCCATTGTCTTTTCCGGCGGCTCGGTCTTTGGCCTCGCCGCAGCAGACGGCGTCACGCAGTTTTTGTCCGCCGCTAATGTAGGATTGCGGCTTGCGCCCGATACGCCCGCGGTGCCCATCGCGCCGGCGGCGGCGCTATATGATCTTGCCAATGGCGGCGATAAGAGCTGGAAAGACGGCGCCCCATACGCTTCGCTTGGCGCTAAGGCTTGCGAAAATGCCGGCGAAGATTTTGCTCTCGGTTCTGTCGGCGCCGGCCGGGGCGCCATGGCGGGCGCGGCAAAAGGCGGTCTCGGTTCCGCCTCGCTGACGCTATCGGATGGAACTCTCGTTGCGGCGCTGGTCGCGGCAAACCCGGTCGGATCGCCTTATCTCCCTGATGGCGAAACTTTCTACGCCTGGCCATGGGAACTCGATCAGGAGTTCGGGGGCCGCAGCGCCCCGCAATCTGGCGACGTCCCCGACCCCTTTCCGCCGGGCGCACGCATCGCATCGCCCGGCCCTCGAAAAAGCACGACCCTCGCCGTCGTGGCAACATCGGCCGACCTCAACGGCGCTGAAGCCAAACGCGTCGCGGTTATGGCCCATGACGGCATAGCGCGAGCGGTCCGACCCGCTCACACCTTGTTCGACGGAGATGTTGTTTTTTCAGTTGCGACAGCAGCAACGCCAATTGCAGCAGAAAGTCCGCCGGTCCGCGCTCTCTCCGTTAGCGCGATCGGCGCCGCCGCTGCTGATTGCCTTGCCCGGGCAATTGCTCGCGGCGTTTACCATGCCGCCCGTTAACGTTCGAACCCGGCCCGATATTTGAATCCCAACAGGCGCGAGGCGCGAGAGCGCCGTCATCGATCCCGTTTGGAGCCGGTTAAGCCGCAATGCGCGATTTCATTCTCTTAAGCGCTATCGCCGCCCTGCTGGCGCTCGCCCTCAGGCGGCCCTTCGTCGGGGTGATCGCCTGGGCCTGGTTCACAATCATGACGCCGCATCAGATCGCCTATGGCGTTTACGGCGTGCCTCTTAACGTTGTCATCGCCGGCGTGACCCTCTTCGCCTACGTTGTTTCCGGCGAAGCGATGAAGTTCCGTTTTGACCCTGTGATCTCGCTGATCCTGGCCCTCGCCGGCTGGTTAACCGTGGCGCAGCTGTTCTCGCTCGCCCCAGAAAATTCCGCGCCCTATACCGACCGTTTTCTCAAAACATTGTTGTTCGTGCTGGTCTGCGCCCAAATGGCGACGACCAAGCTGCGCATTCACGCGCTCGTTTGGATCATCGTCGCAGGGATCGGGTTCTTTGCCGCAAAAGGCGCGCTCTTCACGCTCGCAACGCTTGGCGAATATCGGGTTCAGGGCCTTGTCGACACCATCATCGAAGACAACAACCACTTCGGCATTGCGACCGCCACAGTGCTGCCGCTGATGCTCTATCTTCGTGCCCAGGCGCACACCAAATGGCTGCGCAATGGCCTGACTGCTTTGCTCATCCTCTCGATACTCGCGATCATCGGCACTCATTCACGCGGCGCCTTTGTAGCGCTCACCATCTTTGGCGCGGTCATGTGGCTGCGATCCCGGCACAAATTCGCGCTTGCCGCCGCGGCTTTTGTGGTCCTGACCCCGGCCATCGCTTTCATGCCGTCGAAATGGACAGACCGCATGACCACCATCACGTCGGCGGCGGAAGACAAGTCATTCATGGGTCGTGTTGACGCGTGGGTCATCAGCACCAAACTCGGCGTCGCGCATCCCTTCACCGGCGCAGGTCTTCGAAATTCCTACCAGTATGAAGTCGCGCGCACTGTCGATCCGGAACGTGGAGCCCGCGCGCGCGCAGCTCATAGCATCTACTTCGAGATGTTGGGCGGCGCCGGGTTCGTCGGCCTAGGTCTTTATCTGGCGCTCTACGGTGCGGGCTTCATGGCGGCCTGGCGTGTTTTTGCGCGTCGCAATGAATCGGGCGTCGAGCCATGGAAGGCTGAACTTGCCCGCGCGATCCAGTTTTCGTTGATCGTCTTTGCCGTCGGCGGCGCATCCGTCTCCATGGAGATGTGGACCGGCTATCTGCTGCTCATCGCCTGCGCTGGAGCTCTCTCGCAAATGACGCCAATGCCTGCAAAAGCGCCGCGGTTTGCCCACACCCAGGCAACGCAGGAAAAGCCCGCGCGCGCGGGGCGACCGCGCACTGCGCCAGCGATCACGCGAATCTAGTCTTAAGGATTGTGGACCGGAATCGCCGCTGGCGTCTGTCTGCTTTCCGTAGGTTTTGTCACTGACGGTTGCGTCCTCGCAGGACCTTCCACCGCCCCCGACCGCTCAGGGCAGTCGCCGCAAACATCGAGCTGAACGGTGCTGTGGTAAATGTCGTATTCTTTTGCCAGATACTCTTTCACCGATCGTAAGGCCGCCGCGGCGTCGTCAGCCCGATCAACGCAGGCGTGCAGCGTAATGCAAGGCTGGTCCGGCGTAATCTGCCAGATGCGAATTTGGTGAACATCACTGACGAAGGGCAAAGTCGCTTTCAGTTCATCCGCGAGCGCCGCCGTATCTATGTGTCCCGGCGCGCCTTCGAGCAGAATGAATCCCGTTTCCTTAATCAGGCGATAGGCGGAAACGCCGATCAGGACAGCAACCAAAACGGACAACAACGGATCAATCCGCACCCAGCCCGTCATCATGATGACGACGGCTGCGGTGATGGCGGCAACCGACCCCAGAAGGTCGCCGATCACATGCAGCATTGCGCCGCGCACATTCAGATCATTTTGCCCGCGGTGCAGGATCAGGAAGGCGACGATATTGGCGACCAGACCTGCTGTCGCGACCCACAGCATCAGAGGCGCATCCACCTCAATTGGCGACAGGAACCGCGAGATCGCCTCGATCACGATCCAGACCAGCAAGACCGCCAGGAGAATGCCGTTCACAAAGGCAGCCAGAACCTGCGCGCGCCGGTACCCAAAGTGCAATTTCCTGTCGGCTGGACGCATGGCGATGACCTGCGCGCTGGCAGCCAAACCGAGCGCAAGGGCGTCGGTGAGCATGTGGGTTGCATCAGCGAGCAACGCCAGCGATCCGGACAGGATGCCGCCGACAACTTCGACAACCAGAAACGTGACAATGACGCCCAGGGCCAGCAATAGCCGGCGACGGTTCTGTGCCCCGTCATCTGCTTGATGCGTGCAATTTGTCATGCGTCGGCCGCTCTTTCTCCGAACGCTATTGGTGGTGCCCCTTCACTTCGACAATAATCCTTATTCAGGTCGGGCCGCAAGAATGCACATCACCACCGGAAAAAATTTCACAAAATTATCAATTGTTTCAATTTGTCATAGCCCGCTGAATATGTAGTGACGTGATAACATTATCCCTGCTATTCTGCCGCGCGGCCTGACGCGGTGGGGTGTTTGGCCGAAAAGGGGACTGCTGCGTTGTGTTTGGAGTACTTTCGGAATTCGATGGATTTTTTGCGAGTCTCACGGCGGCCGGCATCAGCACCCTCGGGATCGCCGCCGCCGCATGGCTTGGCGCCGCTGTGGAGCGACGCGCGAGCTATTTTTCCGCCTTTGCCGTCGGTTTGTTGGGCGTCGCCGTCGCATTTCACCTGATTCCGGAAGCGCTCGACTACTCGCCCGTCGCGATAGGATGGGTCTTCGGCGGTTTTGCCGTCATGGTGCTTATCGGCATCGCCGTCCAGGCTTCAGTCGGCCGAAGCGCCGAGGGCGCCGCGCTCACCTTTGGCTACGCCTCGATCATTGGGCTCGCAACACACTCCTTTCTCGATGGGATTATTTACGCAGCCGCTTTTCATGATGACGCCTTTACCGGTTGGATCTCCACCGCTGGTCTGCTTCTTCATGAGTTTCCTGAAGGGATCATCGCTTTCTTTTTGTTGGCCCATGCAGGCCTCTCGCGCGTCAACGCAATCGTCCTGGCGTTTATAGCCGCCTCGGCTACGACCCTCTCCGGCGCCATTGCAGCCAACATCGCCATTTGGCTTACAACCGCGCCGTCGATGGCGGCGATGCAAGGCTCAGCTGCTGGTGCTCTTATTTATGTATTGATCGTTCACCTTGGGCCACACGCGTCGCGGGCGCCCAACAAACGAGGGTATATGTACGCGCAACTTGGCGTCGCCGTCGGCGTGGCGGCGATTATTTTAAACAGCTTCACCCATTCCCATTGAAGCCTATTCAGGCCTCACATCGGCGCTACGAAGCAACGCGCATGGAGACAATTTTTGTTGGATTGGCAGGCGGTTCGCCCCTCGCCGCAGCGTCCACATTTTCCATGCCCTCAACGACCTGTCCCCAGGCGGTGTATTGGCCGTCAAGGAAGGACGCATCATCAAAACAAATGAAGAACTGGCTGTTTGCGCTATTAGGATCTTGTGCCCGGGCCATGGAGCAGACCCCGCGCTGATGGCTGACGTCATTGAATTCAGCTTGGAGATTGGGCTTGTCAGAGCCGCCGGTGCCGACGCCTTGTGGACAGCCCATTTGCGCCATGAACCCGTCAATAACGCGGTGCAGCTTGATGCCGTCGTAAAACCCTTCCTCGGCAAGCTCTTTAATGCGCGCAACATGGTTTGGCGCTTTATCGGACATCAGCTCGATGGTGACGTCGCCGGTGTCGAGTGTCAAAATCAGTTTTTCGCTCATCGTTCAATTTTCCCGTCTATGCGCGTTGGCACTTTGATATCGCAAATGTCCTTGACGTAGCCCGTTTCATCGACGTCGCCGCGCCGTTTCAGGTAACGCATGAAGGTCTCGCTGTCCGTGCGCATCACCTGAACGTCGCGCCGCTCGTCAGCCGGCACGTCAGACGCCACCCGCACGCGCATGATCGGCGTCGGCCGGGTTGGCGGTTCACCACGCGCAATCCGCCGCGTTGCCTCAAACCCGTCAAGAATCCAACCCCAGCCTGTGTAGCGTTTGTCCAGATTGAGGCGAGAGTCGCCGATCATCAGGAAGAATTGACTGTTGGCGCTGTTCGGATCAGCAGCCCGCGCCATCGACATGACGCCAGGACAATGCAGCGGCCAAAGCTCAACGCGCGAGGCGGTCGTGAACGTTCTCAAGGATTCAGGCTGCGCGCCAACCGGCATGCCGTCTATATAGCCAACGCGCGGCGCAATCCGGTCACGACCGATAGGTTGAAACCCTTCAATCTCGCTAGTGTCTCGGGTAAATTCGCCGGGAATATTGGGCTTGTCCGATCCGCCCGTACCGTCGCCTTTCGGATCGCCGCCCTGGGCCATGAACCCTTCAATCACACGGTGAAAATTGAGGCCGTTGTAAAACCCTTCCCGCGCAAGTTCGCGAACACGGGTTGCATGGATTGGCGCAAGATCCGGTCTCAATTCGATTATGACCGTGCCGGCCGGGAGATCCATGTAGATCGTATTTTCAAGATCTATCGGTCGCCAGACATCGGCGGGAGCATTTTCAACGATTTCCCGGGGCGTCGGTTCGGGCGGCGGATCATCGTCGGCGAAAGCAACCCCAAAAACCGTCGCGAGCGACGCCGTCAACAGTAACAAATTACGCATGTGGCAGTTTCCGTGTTGCTTATCCGCCTGCGGGCGGCATTTCATCAAATCGCTCGGTTGCCGGATCCGGCTGATCCCAACTCAGAGCCCGCGATGCATAAAGAGTCACCGCTGGCTTGTAAAACTCGGGATCATCAAGGGTCGATGCGACCATGACCTTCTTTCCCGGTAGGCGCGAATTGGTCAAGAACATGCGTACGCCGCAATTTGGGCAAAAATAATGCGTCATCGTGGCGCCGGAATTGGCTTTTAGATCATAGCCCTTTGTTTCGCCTGAGATGGCGATTTCGCTGTCCCGGACCGTGAGTAAGGCCATATGGCCCCCGCCGCTGGCCTTGCGGCAGTCCATACAGTGACAATTTCCGGCAAATGACGGCTCGCCGCGCCCTTCGTAGGTCACGCCGCCGCAAAGGCATCGTCCTGAGAATTTGCTCATTGGGCCTTATCCTCAATGGTGCTGTTCGGGCCCCATTATCGCCAGCGCCGGCGGTCTGTTTGACCGCTCAGGCAAACTTACGCTTCAGCGCATCGACAACGTGAGCTGGCGCAAAGGAATTGATATCGCCGCCAAGGCGAGCAATTTCCTTGACCAGGCGCGACGCAATTGACTGATAGCGCGCGTCCGCCATCAAAAATACGGTCTCGATATCGTCATTCAGCGCCTGGTTCATGCCGACCATCTGAAATTCATATTCAAAATCAGAAACCGCGCGCAGACCGCGTACGATGATGCCGACTTTCTGTTCTTCCGCAAAATGCATGAGCAAGTTTTCGAAGGGCGTGACCTTAATTGCAACGCCGCTCGCCTTGGATATCCGTTGCATTTCCTGCTCGACCATGGCGACGCGCTCTTCAAGTGAAAAAAGCGGAGCTTTGTCGCGGTTGATCGCTACGCCGATCACGAGTTCATCAACGAGTTTTACAGCGCGTTCGATGATGTCGACGTGACCCAGCGTCAGCGGGTCGAACGTGCCGGGATAAAGACCGCGCCGTTTAGCCATCCTCACCGCCTTCATCATCATCGCCTTCCGCATCTTCGACGCGTCCGACGGAGACGACCCTTTCGCCTGCGCGTGTCTTGAAGATGGTGACCCCTTGCGTGTTACGGCCGGCAATACGGATGCCGTCGACCGGCGTCCGGATAAGCTGACCGCCGTCTGTTACGAGCATAAGCTGGTCAGCGTCTTCGACGGGGAACGAGGCGACCACTTCGCCGTTTCGTTCCGTCGTCTGTATCGCGATGATGCCTTTGCCGCCGCGGCCCGACGTCCGATATTCATAGGACGAGGTTCGCTTGCCGTATCCGTTCTCTGTAACGGTCAAGACAAACTGTTCGCGCGCGCCCAGTTCGGCGATGCGTTCCTGGCTGATGGCGACGTCAGGCGTATCGGGATCATCGTGATCATCCTCGCCGTCTTCGCCCGCCGCACGGCGCATGGCCGCAGCGTGTTTGAGATAGGCTTTCGCTTCTTCAGACGACGTCTCAACGTGATGCAGGGTCGCCATGGAGATAACGTGGTTGCCGCGCGCCAGCTTAATGCCGCGTACACCCGTTGAGGTGCGGCCGGCAAAGACACGCACCACGTCAACCGGAAAGCGGATGCACGATCCGTCCGCTGTCGTCAGAAGAATATCCTCATCTTCACGGCAAATCTGTACGCCGATAATCGCATCCCCCTCATCGAGCTTCATGGCGATTTTGCCGTTGCGGTTGACCCGCTGGAAGTCGGAGAGTTTGTTCCGGCGAACGCTGCCCGACCGGGTTGCAAACATAATCTGCAACTGTTCCCAGGCATCCTCGTCCTCCGGAAGCGGAAGAATATTGGTGACCCGTTCACCGGACGCCAACGGCAACAAATTGACGAACGCCTTGCCGCGCGATGTCGGCGCCCCCTCAGGCAATCGCCAGAGTTTCATCTTGTAGGCCATGCCGGTGTTCGTAAAGAACAAGAGCGGCGTGTGCGTATTGCCAACAAAGAGCTGGTTGACGAAATCTTCGTCCTTGAACTTCATACCCGCGCGGCCCTTGCCGCCGCGTTTTTGTGCACGGTAGGTCGAAAGCGCCGTTCGCTTCACATAGCCTGAATGTGTGACGGTGACGACCATGTCTTCCTGGGCGATCAGGTCTTCGTCTTCGACCTCGCCTTCGGCTTCAATGATCTCGGTCTTGCGCGGCGTCGCAAATTGTTCGCGTACTTCGGCAAGCTCATCAGTGATGATCTGCATGACGCGATCACGCCGGCGCAGGATATCGAGATAGTCAGCTATCTTGTC
This sequence comes from Hyphococcus sp., assembly GCA_965267325.1. Lineage (GTDB taxonomy): Bacteria > Pseudomonadota > Alphaproteobacteria > Caulobacterales > Parvularculaceae > Hyphococcus. Next base: position 839,103 of record OZ253943.1, read on the forward strand.
CGCAAGACCTTTAAGCTCGTCGCCGATCTCATCGCGGCCAAGTGCGGTCAACCGTTGCAGACGCAGGTCCAGAATTGCCTTGGCTTGTTCTTCTGACAGTTTGAGCGTGCCGCCGTCGGTCATCATGTGGCGCGGATCGGCAACCAGCGCGACAAGCGGCGCGAGGTCCTTCGCCGGCCAATCGCGTTCCATCAATTGTGCTTTGGCCGTCGCCGGGTCCGGCGCCTTGCGGATGAGCGCCACGACGTCGTCAATATTGGCGACCGCGATGGCGAGGCCGACAAGAATATGGGCCCGGTCGCGCGCCTTGGCGAGGTCGAATTTCGTCCGTCGGGTGACGACTTCTTCGCGGAAGTCGATGAAAGACGACAACACGGCGCGCAGGGTCATCTGCTGCGGCCGGCCGCCATTCAAGGCGAGCATGTTTACGCTGAATGTCGTCTGAAGCGCCGAATGCCGATATAGCTGGTTGAGCACGACATCAGCAGCCGCATCCCGGCGCAATTCGACCACGACGCGAATGCCCTCGCGGTTTGATTCATCGCGAATGTCCGCAATGCCTTCAATCTTCTTCTCGCGAACAAGTTCCGCAATGCGCTCAATCATCAGCGCCTTGTTCACCTGATAGGGGATTTCCGTAATTACGATCCCGTAGCGGTCCTTGCGAATCTCATCGATAGTCGCGCGCCCGCGCATGACGACCGAGCCGCGGCCAAGCACGAGGGCGGCTTTCGATCCTGCGCGCCCGATAATGGTTCCGGCCGTTGGAAAGTCAGGTCCCGGAACAATATTGATCAACTCATCGTCAGAGACATCAGGGTTTTCGATCATCGCGACAGTGGCGTCGATGATTTCGCCGAGATTGTGCGGAGGAATATTCGTCGCCATGCCGACAGCGATGCCGCCGGCGCCGTTAACCAGTAGGTTCGGAAACCGTGCAGGCAGAACGGTCGGTTCTTTTTCCGATCCGTCATAGTTCGCCTGGAAAGCAACTGTGTCTTTTTCGATGTCCTCAAGCAGCGCGCCGGCTGGCTTGTCCATGCGCACTTCCGTGTATCGCATGGCCGCCGGGGGGTCGCCGTCGATGGAGCCGAAATTACCCTGACCATCAAGCAACGGCAGGCGCATGGAAAATTCCTGGGCCATGCGCACGAGCGCATCGTAAACCGCCTGATCCCCATGCGGATGATATTTACCGATCACATCGCCGACGACGCGAGCAGATTTTTTGTATGGTCGATCCCAGAAGTATTTATTCTCATGCATCGACCACAGAATGCGCCGGTGCACGGGTTTCAGTCCGTCACGCGCATCTGGAATCGCGCGGCTGACGATGACGCTCATCGCATAGTCAAGATAGGACCGGCGCATCTCGTCTTCGATCGAGATTGCAGACACGCTCGGATCGGACGGCGAGCCGCCTTCCTCCGGCTTGTCGTCGCCAGAATCGTTGTTGTTTTTATCGTCCGCCATGTATGGGAGAAGCCTTTGGAATCGGTTGGAAAATCAGGCAATCGGCTTAGCATTCGCGGGCGCGGAATCCAAGCGCGTCAGGGGCTTCAGGCGGTTGTTTATTCCCCCTTTCCATTCGGTTAGGATGGGATGGGTGGGTTATTTGAGAACCAGGTGAAGTACGCGCCGAAAAGGTTCCTGATCTCAATGGGTTCCGCCTCTAATCTCGCGGCCTGTGGAGAAACTTCCGTTCCCCTGGCTGTTTGCGGCGGCGCGTTGAATTCGTAGGCGTTGAGTAAATCGAGGGGAGTATGATGAGCGGGTTAAATCGAAGACGATTTCTGGCGGCGGGCGCAGCGACCGGCGCGCTGGCGGTTAGAGGGCTCGCTGGCGCGCATGACGCGTCGCCCGGTCTGTGGACGCCGCGGGCGGACATGCCGTTCCCTGTTCAGGAGATTTACCCAGCGCCGTTTTGGAATGAATCGGCGGATCGTCCTTCGCTGAAACCGACGCCGTTCAATATTATCGTCAATGCCGGCGGCCTTACCCCGGGCGCGCCCTATAATGTCACTGACCGGACCGTTTGGTACGATCCGCAGGCTGATCTCTGGGGCGAAGGCGCGCCTCTGCCCGCACCGCGCCATCATCTGATGCTCGTCAATAACAACGGTTTTCTTTACGGGCTCGGCGGTTTTGCTCGAGATGCTAGCGGCGGCTGGCGCATGCGCGCCGACAACTGGCGGCTGGGCGACATTAACGGCGCGTGGGAGCCCAGGCGGCCGCTACCCCACCCGCAGGCGGAAGCCGCGTGTTGTTCGCTCGGTGGATTCATTCACGTGGTTGGCGGTCGCGCGCCGGCGGGCAGCCGCAATCGTGATTGGTCCGATCATATCGATACGGACGAACACTGGATATATGACGCGGCCCTCGATCGCTGGCATGATCTCGCGCCCTTGCCGACACCGCGAAATTCCACCGCAGGCGTCGTCGTCAACAGCGTCCTGTTTGTCATTGGCGGACGCACGGTAACCGGCGGCAACAGCGCAGCGGTTGAAGTCTACGATCCGCTTTCCGACCGGTGGGACACGGCGCGGCCAATGCCGAAAGCGCAAGGCGGACTGGCCGCCGCGGTTCTCAACGGCAAGATTTACGTCTTCGGCGGCGAATTTTTTGGACCAGGCGGCGGCGGTGTGTTCGCCAACGCATGGGAGTACGATCCGCGTGAGGATCGCTGGCGCGCCGTCGCAGACATGACGCGCCCGCGCCATGGGCTTGGCGCGGTAACAATCGGAGACGCCGTTTATGTTGTCGGCGGCGCCGCCAAAGCCGGCGGCGAAGAGACCTCGGCGGCGCTCGATGCATTTTCGATTGAACATAACTAACGTCATCTCCGATGCAGCGCAGCAAAACGTGGTCCGCCGCGCATGAATGAACGTCTCATACCCATGGACGCCCGCGTAAAGCTTATCTAAGGTTCGTCTTTCGCCGCTGAAAAGGATCCCCGCATGATCGAGACGGTTCTCGGCTTTTTTGAAGGCCGCATGATCGGTGTTGCAGGCGTCTTCGCCATCCTTGCCATCGCTATTCTTTTTTCAAAAAACCGGCTCGCCATTAATTTTCGGATTGTCTTAAGCGCCTTCGCTTTACAGGCGGCGATCGCCCTCTTCGTTTTACGTACGCCCTTTGGCATTGAATTTATCAAAACGCTATCGACCGGCGTCACAACAATTTTGAGTTACGCAAAAGAGGGGATCGGAATGATCTTCGGCGGACTGGCCGGAGATGATTACGGAACCGTTTTCGCTATTCATGTTCTGCCGGTGATCATCTTTTTTTCGGCGTTAATGTCGGTTCTTTACCACATGCGCATAATGCAAGCAGTGGTAGCTGGCGTCGGCGGTTTTTTGAACATAGTCGTAGGCACACGTCCGGTTGAGTCGTTGAACGCAGCGGCGAATGTTTTCGTCGGCCAGACCGAAGCGCCACTGGCCATCAAGCCCTATCTCGGTCGCATCACCAATCCTCAGCTGTTCGCCATCATGTCGTCGGGGCTCGCATCTGTCGCCGGCACGGTGCTCGCTGCCTACGCAACCCTTGGCATTAATCTCGAATATCTTCTCGCCGCCAGTTTCATGGCGGCGCCGGGCGGCCTCTTAATGGCGAAGCTCATTGTTCCCGATGGTTCGGAAAAAGACGATTCCGACTTGTCCATCATGGCCATCACGAAAGAGCGTAGCCCCCACGCCAATGTTTTCATGGCCGCCGCCGCCGGTGCACAGGACGGGCTCAAACTGGCGCTCACCATCGGCGCCATGCTTCTCGCCTTTGTTGCCCTTATCGCGCTGGCGAACGGATTGCTCGGCGGTGTCGGCGCATGGGTCGGCATGCCGGACCTTTCATTCCAGATGGTGCTTGGCTGGGTGTTTTCGCCACTCATGTTTCTCTTGAGCATTCCATGGGAGGAAGCCCAGGCGGCCGGCGCCCTCTTCGGCGAAAAACTGATCCTCAATGAATTCGTCGCCTATATCAGCTTCATCAATAACGCCGAGAGCTTCAGCCCGCGGTCTCAGGCGATCATTACTTTCGCGCTTTGTGGCTTCGCAAACCTCTCCTCGATTGCCATTTTGCTCGGCGGGTTAGGGTCTCTAATCCCTGAACGCCAGAGCCAAATCGCGAAGTACGGCATATATGCCATTCTCGCTGGGTCTCTCTCAAACCTGATGAGCGCCGCTCTGGCGGGGCTGATCCTGCCCTGATCGTCAATGCGGTTCATTGAAAATGTGTTCCCGTCCCTCGCCCGTTTCGTTGAGGACGGCAATCGCGTAGCGATTGTGACCCTTGTCCATGTCGACGGGACATCGCCACGCCCTGTCGGCAGTCAGATCGGTGTTTCGGAATCCGGAGAAAGCACCGGCATGATCACAGGCGGCTGCGCGGAGAAAGCAATTGTCGCCGAAGCGCTTCAATGTCTTAAAAAGAACGAAAATAAGCTCATTAGGTATGGCGAGGGCTCGCCTTACGTCGACGTCGTATTACCGTGCGGGTCCGGGATTGATCTCTATTTTGAAACGAAGAATGCGAATGAGATCACGAAAACGGTCTCAGCACTGCACGCCGCGCGAAGATCTGCATTTTTGCGCGTAGACGTGGAAGCTTTGTCGTCAACGGCGTCAGAGCGCCCAGCACAGAAGAGCGCACCGCACGCATTCGATTACGAATACGAGCCTGACTATCGACTTTTCGTTTTCGGTGAAGGCGCCAATCTCATTGCGCTTTGTTCGGTTGCAATCGAGGCGGGCTATGATGTAACGGCGTTCAGCCCAGATGGAGAAGCATTGGTTTTTCTGGAAGAGTTGAGAGTCATCAGCCGCCCCATTCATCGGGAGGTGGATTTCTCAGCGCTTGATTATGACCGTTATACAGCTGTCGTCACGCTGTTTCATGAACATGAATGGGAAATCCCGATCCTGCATGCTGCTTTGAATTCCAATGCGAATTATATCGGCGCCCTCGGTAGCCGGAAAACGCATCAGCTGCGGTTGGACGCGCTCGCTGCATTGGCAACGACGAAGCGCACGGTGAACGATATTCGAGGACCAGTGGGCCTCGACATCGGCGCGACAAACCCGAATGAAATTGCGGTATCCGTTCTGGCGGAGATCGTGAAGCTGCGACGAGCGCGCCGATCGTGAAAAGTCTGGCCCTAGCAGTGCTGGCGGCAGGCGCGTCACAACGCTTTGGCGCCGAAAACAAGCTGCTGGCGCCCTGGCGTGGACGGCCCCTGATCCTTAACGCCCTTGAGACATTTTCCGACACGACTTTTGCGCACCGCATCGTTGTTGTGCGGAAGGGCGACACGGCGCTTGCCGACCTTTGTAGGAAAAATGGATTCGGAGCAGTGGAAAACGCGGCTGCCGAAACAGGTTTCGCTGCGTCGATCGCGCTCGCCGCGGAAACGTGTAAGGATTGCGACGGTTTGATGCTCGCCCTCGCCGACATGCCGCTAATTGAAAAAACAACGGTTGCCGCGTTAGGGTCGGCGTTTCAAAACTCAAGTGACGACGCCATTATTGCGCCGGACGTCGACGGTCGGCGAGGACATCCAGTGATATTCGCTAAAGTCCATTTCTCTGAGCTCTCAAAGTTGCGCGGCGACCAGGGCGCTGCATCGGTAATTAAAAGTTATGCCGGCGCGTATGTTGGCGTTTCAGTCAACGACAACGGCGTCTTGATTGATTTCGATACGCCGGCGGATTTCCGACGGAATTGAAAAGGATCCCTTTGCAATGCCTGTCACCTTCATCATTGGCGGCGCGCGATCCGGTAAGAGCCGACGAGCGCAGGCGCTTGCCGAAGCCATCGACGGCCAGCATGTTTTTATCGCCACCGCTGAAGCCATGGACTCAGAAATGGCTGAGCGCATTGCGCACCACAAAGCCGATCGGGGCGATCGATGGCGGACAGTCGAAGCGACCATAAAACTCTCAGATGCGATTTCAGAGCACGCGAACGACGCAAACGTTTGTTTGGTAGATTGCCTGACGTTATGGCTTTCAAACTTGATGCACTACGAACACGACATCGAAACTGAGACGACTGCGCTATGTGAAACGCTCGCCAGCGTTCGCTCTCCGCTGTTTTTAGTATCGAATGAGACCGGCATGGGCCTTACGCCCGACAACGCGCTCGGCAGACGCTTTCGGGATGCGCAAGGGCGTCTTAACCAGCAAGTCGCGGCGATTGCAGACTGTGTTGAATTCATGGCCGCCGGTCTGCCAATGCGGCTCAAAGGGTGACCGGCGCAGCAGCCTCTAACATTCGGTCAATATCAATCGACGCCTCAACGCCGTCCGCGAGGTCATCTAGCGCGCGCTCGACAGCGCTTTCATATTGCAGGTTTTCCTCGGCCGCGATCCCCGCACGGGCAAGCCAGTATCGTCTAAACGCGTCGCTCGCAAAGGCTCCGTGCAAATTGGTCCCTTCAATCAATCCGTCGACGCTACGGGCCCCGTCAGTTCGATTTCCAAGTTGAAAAATTGGACGACGCGTATCCGGGCCTGTTGTTTCACCTGCGTGAATTTCATAGCCCTGAACAGGATCGCCGTTCTGCGCGCACATGCCCTCAACGGGTGTTACTTCTTTCTCCGATGTCATGACGGTTTTCACATGGAGAAGACCAAGCCCGGGCGCTTCTCCGCCGTCGCCGTCAAATCCATCCGGGTCGGATACAACGTCGCCAAGCATTTGATACCCGCCGCAGACGCCAAAAACGCGTCCTCCGTTCCGTGCATGGGCGATAATGTCATGATCCCAACCCTGCTGACGCAAAAAGGCGAGGTCGCCGAGGGTTGATTTAGTTCCGAATAGGATGACCACATTCGTATCGCGGGGAATTGGCTCGCCCGGTCGGATCCAGCGGAAATCGATTCGCGGTTCCATCTTCAATGGATCGGCGTCATCGAAGTTAGCGATGCGTGAAAGCATGGGCGCGGCGATTTTTAGGCGTCCCTCGTTGGTCTGCGCCGGGCGCTCCAAAACGACGGCGTCCTCCGCCGGTAGGTGCGCACAAGCAGCAAGCCATGGAACGACGCCCAGGCATGGCCAGTCGGTCCGCTGCTCAATCGCGACAACACCATCGTCAAACAAGCGCGGATCGCCGCGAAACTTGTTGATGATAAATCCACAGATCATGCCAGCGTCGGCCGAGCCAAGCACCTTCTTCGTACCAACTATATTGGCAATGACGCCGCCGCGATCGACATCGCCGATCAAAAAAACCGGCGCGCCAACCTGTCGGGCAAATCCCATATTGGCGATGTCCCGGTCGCGAAGGTTGATCTCAGCCGGGCTGCCCGCGCCCTCGACAATGATGAGATCGTGCGCTTCTGCAAGCCGTGCAAAACTCTCCATGACGGATCCCATTAACTGATCGCGCGACGCCATGTACTCGGCCGCTTCCTTTGAGCCGATCGCTCGTCCCTGCAAAACGATTTGCGCGGCTCGGTCTGTCTGAGGCTTCAACAGGACCGGGTTCATGTCGGTCCTCGGCGCGAGGCCGGCGGCGCGCGCCTGCAGTGCCTGGGCGCGGCCGATTTCGCCCCCGCACGCGCACGCGGCAGCGTTATTCGACATGTTTTGCGGTTTGAATGGGACGACATTTATCCCGCGCCGCCGCGCGATACGGCAGAGCGCTGCTGTCAGCATTGATTTCCCGACGTCAGAAGCCGTCCCTTGCAGCATCAGCGCGCGGGCGCTCATATGGGGCCATCCATTTCGACCGTCGCCCCTTCAATGCGTGCGCGCACGCTATAAACGTCGGCGAGCCGCGTCGAAGTGAGCGTCTCCACAGGCGGGCCATCAGCGACAATGCACCCCTCTTTCATCCAGACCATGCGGTCGGCGTAACGCGCGGCAAGACCGATGTCGTGGAGAACAACTAACGCCCCGCCGCCGCCTTCGACATATGACTTAATCAAATCCATAATTCGAAACTGGTGGCGCGGATCGAGACCGGCGACCGGTTCGTCGGCCACAAGAAGTGGAGTTTCCGCTGCAAACGCCCGAGCAAAATGAACGCGCGCAAGCTCGCCGCCCGACAGAGTGTCGGTTTTTCTGTCTGCGAGGTGAGCGATATCGCATGAGGTCATTGCGCGCCTCACTGCTGCGGCGTCATCGCCGTCAAGGCGGCCGAGCGCTGCGCCATACGCATACCGTCCAAGCGCAACCACATCCCGAACGAGGTTCGGCCATGCAAGCGGGCGCGTTTGCGGAAGGTATGAGAGCCGACGCGCTCGTTCCGCTGCGGAGAGTTCAGCGCTGTCATCGGCGCCGATTCTAGCTGAGCCGCCGGCGATTGGTTCAAGACCGACAGCCGCCCTCAACAAGCTTGTCTTGCCTGCCCCGTTCGGTCCCAACAGAACCACAAGTTCGCCGGGGCTGACCTGAAGCGACGCCTGGTCCACCAGAACGGCCTTGCCGACGGAAACGGCAATATCGGTGATTTTTAGATCAGTCATTTACCGTACGCCTTTTCATGGCGATCCAGACAAAGGCCGGCGCGCCAATGATCGCGGCTACGACTCCGAGTTTTAGCTCCGTAGTGGTGGGCGCCAGCCGTACGCCAATGTCCGCCAGAACCAAAATAATCCCGGCAAGGAGCGCTGAAGGGACAAGCGAGCGGGCGGGATCGTGATCGACGAAGGGCCGCACAACATGGGGCGCGACAATGCCGACGAAACCGATGGCGCCGGCAAGGGCGACCGACGCGCCGGTCGCAATCCCTGCGCCCAACACGGTGAGGATGCGCTGGCGCCGCAAATCGAGTCCGGCGCTGGCGGCCGCCTCTTCCCCCAAGGTTAAAACCGACAAGCCGCGACGGGTAAAAAACAGAATGATGAAACCTACCGCAAGGAACGGGGTCGCAAATGCAATATCGTCAAAGCTGCGATTGGCGACGGATCCCAGCATCCAATTTATCATGTCCGCAAGCGAAAACGGGTTCGGCGCCAGATTCAGAATAAGGCTCATGGACGCACCAGCGAAACTCGACAAGCCGACGCCTATGAGAATCAAAGTGACGATTGACTGCGTGCGAATTGCCGCGAAGGCAAGCAGCGCCGTCGCTGCAAGCGCGCCCAATATGGCCGCAATCGGCAATACCCAGGGCGAGAACACCGCAATGCCATAATAGAGTGTGAACGTTGCAGCGAGCGAAGCCGATGCGGAAACGCCCAGCACGCCCGGCTCGGCGAGCGGATTGCGCAACAGTCCCTGCAATGCGGCGCCGCTTGCGCCGAGGGCGGCGCCAACGAGAAACGCAGCCAGCGCCCGCGGCAATCGGATCGACCAGATGACAAGTTGATCGCCGCTCGCGCCGGCGCCGAACAGAGCGGCGAGAATGCGATCGACGCCGAGCGGCGTCGAACCGATGAAACAGGCCGCAACAATCGCGGCGAGCGCCGCGCCGGCGAGCGCAGCATTAAGACGCGTCGCAGCGTTCATTCTGCCGCCTCCTCGCCGCCTTGCGCGAGCTTTTCAATCGCATCTATTGCAAACCAAGCGCCGCATACAGTCCACGCCCCTTCGAGCCAGACCGTTTCCTGTTCAACGAATTGCTTGCGCGCAATCGGATGGCGCGAGGTACTCCATGCGTCCGGACGAAAAGTTTGCGCATAGAATGTCGCCGCCGCCACAAGTTCCGGCTGCTCATAAGCCAGACGCTCGAGCGACAAGGATCGCCAGCCGTCCGCTTTTTCGAAATTTTCATATCCCGCCGCAAGCACCATCTCATGAACGAGCGAACCCGGCCCCGTTGTGGTCCCGGAAGGGGTCATATAGAGCGCGGCGCCTTCGTTATTCTTTGCACGAACTGCATCGAGACGACGGCGAAACTCTTTGACCAGCGTCGCGCCCCGCTCTGGCTCGCCAAGCCCGGCCGCCATTTGTTGAATAACGAACGGTATCGATCCCATTTCAGCGCTGTCGACATTGGACGCCCATCCCACATTGAGCACAGGGACGCCGGCGCGCTCAAAAAAAGCAGCGGCGTTCGGTCCGCCGCCATAGGACCTCACCACGAGGTCGGGCTTTAATGCCAATACGTCTTCCGCCGTCGCCTTTACCGTTGGCACTCCCTTTGCGGCTTCGCGCATATAGGAAAAGTGTTTTCCGGCATCCCGAGACACAGCCAGAATGCGATCGCGATCGGCCAGCTTCAGCACATATTGGTCCGAGCAATAATCAAGGCTGACAATGCGCGACGGCTTATCGGTTTGGGCGCGTGCGCCGAGCTCTTGATCAACGGCGGACTTTCCCCCGCCGCATCCGGCGAGGAAAAGCACCGCTAATATGACCTGGCGCACGCGCATCGTTTAAAATCGCGCTCGAACGCCGCCGAAGGCGGATAATGGCGCGGTCCCGAAACCAAAATTGTCCTGATAATCCGCGTCGGTGAGGTTTTCCACGCGCGCGAATAGTTCAAGTTGATTCGTCACCGCAAAGGCGCCGCGCACCCCGACCAGCACAAAATCATCAAGCGTCTGGGCGCCGTCCTGCTCTTCACCGTTATAAGAGACCGCCGCCGACAATGTGAGCCTGTCGGTTGGCCGTGCGGCGAATTCGAAATTGATGCGATGCTTCGGTTGATTTCCCGCGGCTATTTCCGTCGAAAGATTAAGCGCATCCGTATAGGTATATGCGGCATTGACCGACAATTTTTCATTCACCTTAGCATCGACGGCGATCTCAACGCCTTTGCTTGAGTATTCCTGAATGTTGACGAAGGTGAAAGCCGCAAGATCAAACGCAATCAAGTCATCAACATGCTGATCGAAATAGGTAATGGTCAGCCGTGCGTCGCCGCCTGCGAATGGTTGCTCGACGCCCGCATCCCAGCCATTGCTGACTTCAGGAAAGAGGTCGGGATTAAAACTGAATTCGCCTGCCGTCGGGGCGCGAAACCCTTCAGCGAAGCTGCCGCGAATGATGGCGCCCGTTTGCGGAATCTCGATCGCGCCTGAAACACTGAACGTGGTCTCTCCGCCAAAAGCCGGGCTCGTATCGTGTCGCACGCCAGCATTGAAGGTCACGAATGACAAAGGCTGCAGTTGAACGAGCCCAAATCCGCTTGCGGTTTCGATTTCCTGATTGCCGCCGAAGCCTACCGTCACTTCCGATGTCTGCTTGTCATACTCTGCACCGGCAATCACTGCGATCCAGTCGGCCGGCTTTATCTCTCCTTGATACTCATAGGAGATCCGCGATCCTTTCCCATCGAACGAAGGCGCGCCATCGCTCAGATTGAGCCGAACGTTCAAGCGATAGGCTACGGAAAGGCGGTTAGTGACGCGGCCTTCAAGGATTGTGTGTGTTGCAAAGCCGGCGACTGTCAGCTCTTCGCTGTTTCCGACTTCGTCTGCATCCGCGGCGCCTGTTGCAAAATCGAACCCGTCGAATTCGTTTTCGCTGTCCTGATAGCGAAAGATCGCGTCAAAGGTGAGATTGCTCGTCGGCGCCAGTCGCGCCTTGGAGGAAACGGCAAAAGAATTGAACCCGTCCTTTTCCGTATTTCCATTCGCTTCATCAGCGTTGGAAAACCCTTCCGTCGTCATGCCGCTGACCGTAACCCGCCCTGATGCGAGCTCATTGCCGCCCATAAGGCTTGCAGCGCCGCGAAACGACCCGAATGAGCCGCCCTCGACAAACGCTTCGCCGCCGAACCCGTCCCGGCCATCTTTTGTAACGATGTTCACGACGCCGGCGATGGCGTCCGACCCGTAGAGTGTCGATTGGGCGCCGCGCAAAACTTCAATGCGCTCCACATCGACGGTGTCGAAGTTGGCGAAGTTGAATCCGTTGCCGAACGAATTGGGGTTATTCAGAACGACGCCATCCTGAATGACGAGCGTCTGGTCGCTCGGCAAGCCGCGCAGGGAAACGCTTGTCAATGCGCCGAAACTGCCCGACCTGATAACCTGCACGCCAGGCGCGGCATTAAGTGCTTCATAGATAAATCGCTGCTGCCGAATGTTGATATCGTCAACAGTGATAACGGACACGGCGCGGCCAATCTGATCGATGGGCGTTTCAAAGCGCGTACCTGTTACAATAATGACGTTGTCGTCGCCACTATCGATGGATTGCGTTTCGTCCTGGGTAAACGCCGGCGTCGGAAGAGATAACGCAACGAGAGATGCTGCGCTTAAGAGACTTATACTATTCATTATCATTCCTCGCGCCCTCGCCGTCTGTGATCCGAGCGCTTAAAAACGACATGCGGCCCCGCAACAGAATTGCGCAGACGGCCAGACCTGGTTTTGTTGTCGTTTCAGAGGAAAGGACGCCCGAGGGCGCCGACTTGTCTTTCCCGTCCGCAGAGAACTAACCCGGTCTCCGGACGAACGACGCGATGGCAGGTCTCCTGGCTCGCCGATCGTCGCTTCCGGCCGCCTTCCCGGGAATTGCTCCCAGTGGCATAATTGGCCGTCAGCTCACGGCTGACAGTTGCGGGTACAGCCCCGGATTTTCACCGGGTTCCCTCTTCATCGCCCATGAGGGGCGACACCATCTGCTCCTACCCATGTTGGAAATGGCGGTTCCTGTCAATTGCGCAGAAACGCCGCTTTGTGCGCCCTGTTGTCAGAAGTCGACGCCGCGCTGGGCTTTAATGCCGGCTTTGTAGGGGTGCTTGACCTCGCGCATTTCGCTGACGAGATCGGCATAATCGCACAGCTCCGGCTTGGCGTCGCGGCCGGTGAGGATGACGCTAGATCGGGCGGATCGGTTTTTGAGCCCCTCAAGCACGGCATCGATAGAGAGCTGATCGTAGCGAAGAGAGATGTTGATCTCGTCCAGCACGACAAGATCATAGTCGCCGCTCGCCATCATCTCGCGCGCCTTGGCAAAGGCTGCTTCGGCCGCAGCGCTATCGCGTGCCTTATCCTGTGTATCCCAGGTGAACCCCTCGCCCATCGTATGCCAGTCGATGGCGTCGACAAATTTTTCAAAAAACTGCCGTTCGCCCGTGACCCATTTTCCTTTGATGAATTGCACGACGCCAACTTTGTGACCCCAGCCAAGCGCCCGCACGATAACGCCAAAAGCAGAGCTCGACTTGCCTTTTCCGTCGCCTGTGTGAACGAGCACCAGACCGCGGCCGGGGTCTTTTGCTTCCGCCGTTTTCTTTCGTTGCTCAGCCTGCAATTTTTGCATCTCGGCCTTGTGCGTGTCGCGATCGGTCACGATTGGTTTCCTCCGTCGGGCGGCAAAGTAATAAACCCGCCAAATTCAACATGGGTTTTGTGGTCTTCGGCCGTTTCACCGGCGGCGAGCGCCGCTTTTATAACGCCCGCATGGGTTACGACCAGCGTACGGCCGGGCGCCGTACGCAAGGCCTCGACCGCCGCCACAGTACGCGTGCGCAGATCGGCGACGCTTTCTCCGCCATGAGGCCGCGCATGCATAAAATCGGAAGCCCAAGCATCAAGTTCCGCGCGAGGAATATCGCGCCACAATTTGCCTTCCCATGCGCCGAAATGCATTTCCTGCAGTCGGTCGTCGAATGATTTTGGGACTTGGTATTTGTCAGCTAAAAACTCGGCGAGACGCCGACATCGTTTGAGCGGGCTTGATACGATTTGGTCGACGTTAGCCAGAGATGAAGCGACAGCATCGAACTCGCTGGCAAAGCTCGCCGCCAAATCAATATCCAATCTCCCGTAACAGGTTCCGGGCTCAACCATTGGCGTCGTATGGCGCAACAGGGTCAAACCCATGCGAGCAGCCCAAGATAGAAACCGATTTCGCTCGCTTGCTGGACCGCACCCAGCGCATCGCCGGTGTAGCCGCCAAGTTTGCGTTCATAAAAAAGCCGCATCGCGATATGGCCGATTACCAATCCCGCAACGGCGCATGCAATTGCCGCAATCGGTTGAAACAACAATCCGGCGCAGACAAGGATTGTCCCAGACGCGGCGGCGACAGCGAACCCGATTGAAGAAACGCCGCCGGCGACGGGCTTCGCGGCGCCTTCATCTCGCACATAGTTGCTGGTCGCGATGACGACGACGCTGGAAAGGCGCGACAGCGAGTGCGCCATGATGAGCGCAATACACACCATTGCGGGCGTCATTGCTGCGAGCGCCGCAATCTTCAATACAACCACGACGACCAGCGCCAAGGCGCCATAAGTTCCGACGCGAGAGTCCTTCATGATTGCCAGCGCGTCATCCCGGCTGACGCCGCCGCCAACGCCGTCCATGGTGTCGGCGAGGCCGTCTTCATGAAACGCGCCGGTCAACAATAAGCCGCCCGCAATCATAAGAACGATGGCGACTGTGTGCGGCAGAACCAGATCCCCGACAACAAACAGCAATGCTGACAATCCGCCGATAATGGCGCCAACTAACGGGTAATAGCGGACGGCGCCCGCCATACGCTCCGGCGTATATGCATCGCCCATGAATGACGGCAGGCGCGTCAGAAACTGCAGCGCCACGCTAAATGTCGCGAGTTCGTTTTTCACGCCGGCCCGCTGACGCCGGCGCTCTCAAAACTCGCCATATCCCGCAGCATAGCGGCGGCGGCCTTCACCAATGGCCAGGCAAGTAAAGCGCCCGTGCCCTCGCCCAGGCGCATGTCAAATTCGAGGAGCGGATCGGCGTCGAGTGCGCGCAGGAGAATTGTGTGTCCCGGTTCGGCGGACCGGTGCGCGTAGACGAATGATGATGGTGCTTCAGGCGCCAATTCACGCGCGCACAACGCGGCAGTTGTTGCAATGAAGCCGTCAACTATAACGATCTTGCCGGCGCCTGCCGCGCCGATCATCGCGCCCGCTATCATCATAATTTCAAAACCGCCATATTCCGTAAGCGCATTATCGGCGGACAACTGGGATGATGTTCGGGCGGCGGCCTGTTCGAGCAGCGACCGCTTGCGGGCTAGACCATCATCATCAAGGCCCGTACCGCGCCCGACAAGCTCGCTAATCGGGATGCCAAGAACCTTTGAGGTGACGAGGCTGGCCGACGAAGTGTTCCCAATACCCATTTCGCCGAAACAGGCCGCTTCACAATCGCCCGCTTCGCCGAGCTCTCGACCTGCGTCGAACGCAGCATCGTACTGCTCGCGTGTCATGGCCGGCCCGGTGATCGAGTTCGCCGTGCCGGCGCCGATACGGCGCGACAGCAAGTCGGCATGCTCAATCGCGTCTCCGGCAACGCCGGCGTCGACCACAATAACGTCAACGTCCAAGGCCGCGGCAAAGACATTCGCCGCCGCCCCGCCGACGAGGAAATTGAGGACCATTTGACGGGTCACATCTTGCGGATAGGCCGAAACGCCTGCGGTTGCGATACCGTGATCGGCGGCAAATATCGTAAGTGTGCAGCGCTCCGCGCGCGGTTTGAGCGATCGCTGGATGTGCGCAATCTGCGCCGCGAGCCCTTCCACGCGCCCGAGGGCGCCGACGGGCTTTGTTTTTGTATCGATGGCGCGACGAACCGCGGCGCTGAAATTTTCGTCGGAGGAATTCATATGATATGTGCTAGCGCAATCGGCGAATTTGTAAACGGGTTGCGCCCAGAGGCGTTGTCCTGACAATATTCCAACCGACGCTGCATTCACTTTTTTGAGGACGGGCTATGACTGTATCGCTGGACCTAATTTCCGATTACCTCATCGCCGGCGCCGGCGTGGCTGTCGATAACCCCGCCAATGGTGAGATCATTGCGACTGTCAAAGAGTATAGTGGCGAAGAGACTGCAGCAATGATCGACGCGGCGCACGACGCCATGTCGGACTGGGTGCGCAAGACGGCGAAACAACGCGCCGCCATTTTACGGCGCTGGCATGATCTCATGCATGAAAACAAGGACGCACTCGCCGCCATCGCAACCGCGGAATGCGGCAAGCCGGTCCGCGAATCCCTTGGCGAAGTCGTTTATGCCGCATCGTTCCTCGAATGGTTTGCCGAAGAAGGAAAACGCGTTTACGGCGACATCATTCCGACCCACGCCGCCGACAAACGCGTCCTTGTTCTGAAACAGCCTGTCGGGGTGACGGCGGCGATTACGCCATGGAATTTTCCGATTGCAATGATCACGCGCAAAGCAGGTCCCGCCCTGGCGGCGGGCTGCCCCATGCTGGTGAAGCCTCCAGCCGAAACGCCGCTTTCGGCTCTCGCGCTTGAAGCCCTCGCCCGACAGGCCGGCATTCCCAAAGACATATTCCGTGTGATCACCACCAACAATGCGCGAGAAATCGGCGAAGTCCTTTGCAGCAGTCCGACTGTCCGAAAACTCTCTTTTACGGGATCGACAGCGACAGGAAAAATTCTAGCACGGCAATGCGCGGACACTGTAAAGAAGCTGAGCCTTGAGCTTGGCGGTAACGCGCCTTTCATCGTCTTCGACGATGCGGACATTGACGCCGCAGTGGAGGGGGCGATTGCGTCAAAATATCGAAATGCCGGCCAGACATGCGTCTGCGCGAATCGCATTCTCGTGCAGGACGGCATTCACGACGCCTTCGTAAGTAAGTTTTCAGAACGCGTCAGCGGCTTTCGCATAGGCGACGGCGCGGCTAATGAGACCGACATCGGTCCCCTGATTACCCAGAAAGCAGCTGACGGCGTTGCGCGTCTCGTGGACGATGCTGTTTCTAATGGCGCCAAAGCCATTGTGGGCGGCGCGAAATCGAATCTCGGTGAAACCTTTTATGAGCCGACCATTCTTACAAATGTCGACCCCTCTATGTTGGTCGTCAATGAAGAGATTTTCGGGCCGGTCGCGCCTATTATCCGTTTTAACGACGCCGAGGAGGCAATCCGTATCGCCAATGATACGCCTTATGGCCTCGCCGCCTATTTCTACGCCAAGGATATGGCGCTCATCTGGCGGGTGATGGAAGCACTTGAATACGGAATGGTCGGCGTCAACGAAGGCATCATCTCATCGGAAGCGGCGCCATTTGGCGGTGTTAAGGAATCCGGCATCGGCCGGGAAGGCTCCCGCTATGGCATCGATGAGTATGTGGAAATGAAATACGCCCTGCTCGGCGGCTTGCAGGAATAGATGGCGTGAGTTCGACCCCAAACGGGAAGACGCCCGACGGAAACACCATCGGGATAAGATCATTTTATGCTGAATACATAAAAATGGTGAGCCCAGAAGGATTCGAACCTTCGACCTACTGATTAAAAGTCAGTTGCTCTACCAACTGAGCTATGGGCCCACGAGGCGTCGAGTTGCCGCCGGAGCCGGGCGCTTAACATAAGAAACGCCGCTTCGCCAAGGCAAAGCGGCGGCCCGGTCTTCGGAGCGCCGGAACATAGGGACGCCCCTCGCGCCGGTCAACCGGTTTTCAGCCCATTTTCGCGCCGATTCTTAGGCGATTTCCTCCCCTGTCGCCGCTTTGAAATCGGCGATGAAGGCGCCCAAGCGCCCGGCCGCAATAGCCTCGCGAAGGCCCGCCATAAGGTCCTGATAATAATGAAGGTTATGCCAGGTTAGCAGCATCGGCCCGAGATATTCCCCAGCCCTGAAGAGATGGTGGAGATAGGCTTTTGAATAGTCGCGGCTCGCCGGGCAGGCGCTTGCGGCATCGAGGGGCTCCGGGTCGTCGGCGAAGCGGGCGTTCTTGATGTTGATCGCCCCCGCCTTCGTCCATGCCTGACCGTGGCGGCCGGAGCGGGTTGGCGCTACGCAATCGAACATATCGATGCCCCGTGCGACAGCGCCGACAATGTCCGCCGGCTTGCCGACGCCCATGAGATAGCGCGGCTTATCCTTCGGCATGTGCGGGCACGTGCATTCGAGAACCCGAAACATCTCCTCGCGGCCCTCGCCCACCGCAAGGCCGCCGACGGCGTAACCCGGAAACCCGATTTCCATCAGTTTTTCGAGGCTTTCCCGGCGCAGGGCCTCGTAATTGGCGCCCTGAACAATCCCGAACAGCGCCTGACCAGGTTTTGATTTTTCCTCAAACGCCTGCTTTGAACGCGCCGCCCACCGAGCCGACAGCAACATCGATTCGCGCGCATCTTCTTCCGCAATAGGAATTGCCGGACATTCGTCGAGCTGCATCTGGATGTCGGCGCCAAGCTGGCACTGAATCTCAATTGACCGTTCCGGCGTCAGCATATGGGTCGATCCGTCAATATGAGACTGAAAGGAAACGCCCTCTTCCGTCAGCTTACGGAGTTTCGACAGGGACATAACCTGAAACCCGCCGGAGTCTGTCAAGATCGGCCGCGGCCAGTTCATGAATGTATGAAGCCCGCCAAGGGCGGCGACGCGCTCCGCCCCTGGACGCAACATCAGGTGATAGGTGTTTCCAAGCACGATATCAGCGCCGGTTGCGCGGACATGTTCCGGCAACATCGCTTTCACGGTCGCCGCGGTGCCGACGGGCATGAACGCCGGCGTTCGTATTTCGCCGCGGGGCGTCGTCAAGACGCCCGTCCGAGCCGGTCCGTCAGTTGCGGCGAGGGTTAGGGAAAAGTGGTCCGTCAATGCATTCGCTCGCCATTCGGGACCGCACGCTCCGGTCCGATCAAGACTATGGCTCCCTCCGCATCCGAAAATCCAAGGACCAGAACTTCTGACATGAAATCAGCAATCTGTCGCGGCGGAAAATTGACCACGGCCGCGACCTGGCGACCCATCAGATCTTCTCTGGCATAGTGGACAGTGACCTGCGCCGAGGACTTCTTGACGCCGATCCCATCTCCGAAATCGACCCACATTTTCCACGCAGGCTTTCTCGCTTTTTCGAACGGCTGGACATCAATCACCGTGCCCACGCGAATATCCACTTTGAGAAAGTCATCAAAAGTAATTTCTGTCATCGTTCGTCCTTTGCGAGCGCAATCAACGCACAAACCGTATTCCAGTTACGAGCGGTATTGTCGACCTTCAGCAAGCGGTCCGCCTTCTCAGCAATCTTCGACGCTGACAAGCCCTTGGGCGAATGCAGATAAAGGGTTTTGCCTGTGAGAAGGAATTCCTCTGTCGAGGATTTGGTTTTATTCAACTCGGCTTCCACACTCTTGTCAGGCGCCTGGGTCAGAAAATAGACATGAACGCTTTTCGGGTTTTCCTCGCCCTGCCGATGAAACGGGCATTGTTTTACGATCTGATCCAACTGCTGTGCCGACAAAATCATAACCGGCGGGCGGAAACCGAACTCTTTGTCTATCGCCGACGCCATCTCGTCAGCTGAAATCTCGCCCTCGTAAACGATGTTGCCGCTTTGAATATAGGTGCACACATTACTGCACCCATTGGCTTCGAGCACGTTGGCAAGCTCTTTCATTGGCAGCTTATGATGTCCCCCCACATTGACGCCGCGCAAGAGTGCGATGTTCCGGGTCATAGTTCGGCTCGCTCTAGCAAACAGGCGTCGCCATAGGAATAAAACCGGTATTCGCTGTCTATTGCATGTGCGTAAGCGCGTTTCATCACCTCGGTCCCGGCGAAGGCGCACACCAGCATGAACAATGTGGACCGCGGCAAATGAAAGTTTGTCAGCAAGAGATCGACTGACTTAAACCGATAACCAGGGGTAATAAAAATGTCGGTTTCGTCGCAAAAAGGCAGGATCGCGCCGTCATTCGCGGCGGCGCTTTCAAGCAGACGCAAAGATGTCGTGCCGACCGCGACGACGCGGCCGCCGTTCTCGCGTGCGGCGTTAATGCGTTGGGCCTGCTCTGTGGTGATTTCACCCCACTCACTGTGCATCACGTGATCTGCAGTATCATCGACAGAAACCGGCAAAAACGTCCCGGCGCCAACATGCAGCGTTATGGTCTCCGTCAGAACACCGGCGCTTCGCAATGCATCGAGCAGAGCGGGCGTGAAATGGAGGCCCGCCGTCGGCGCGGCGACGGAGCCTTCTTCCTGCGCATAGGTCGTTTGATAATCGGACAAATCCTGTGCAGTCGCCGGACGCTTGCGCGCAATATAAGGCGGCAAGGGCGCGGCGCCGTATTCGCCAAGGGCTGCATCGAACGCGCTGCGATCGGCGTCAAACTGGAGAACGCATTCGGCCCCTTCTCGCGCCTCCACAACGCCCGTAAGTTTTTCGCCAAAGACAATACGGTCGCCGGCGCGCAGGCGCTTTGCTGGTCGAACGAAAGCACGCCAGCGGACGCCGCCCGCCACATCCCGCTCCTCCTTGTGTAGCGTCACATCCACTGAAACATCATCGCCATCGCCCCGCGCCGCGCGTTTTCCAACAAGCTGCGCAGGGATCACCTTGGTGTCGTTGACGACCAACATGTCGCCCGCTCTCAATACGGCAGGCAAATCCCGCACCCGGCGATCCACATGGCTTTTGCCGGCCACATGAAGCAGCCGCGCGGCGTCGCGCGGACGCGCCGGTTCGAGCGCAATGCGCTCCTGAGGGAGGTCAAAATCGAATAAATCTACGCGCATGGCGCGGCGCTTTTGCCGTGCGCGGGCGGCGGCGTCAAATCGAATAGGTGTCGTAGTAGAAGTCCTGGTCCATCGTTTCGGACGGATTGGTCTCCGCGCATTTGCCGACTGTCTTGGCCGGCACGCCGGCGACAGTGCAGTGTGGCTCTACAGGGCGCAACACGACGCTGCCCGCCGCGACTTTCGCGCCCTCGCCCACCTCGATATTGCCCAGCACCTTTGCGCCGACGCTGATCAGCGCGCCGCGACGGATCTTCGGGTGCCGGTCGCCGTCTTCCTTGCCCGTCCCGCCGAGCGTTACATTTTGCAAGATCGAAACATCGTCTTCGACAACCGCTGTTTCGCCGATGACAATGCCGGTGGCGTGATCGATGAAGACTCCCTTTCCCATGGGCACAGCCGGGTGAATGTCAACAGCGAATAGCTCTGACATGCGGCTCTGTAGGAAAAGCGCCAACTGCCGGCGCTCATGACGCCAAAGCCAGTTGGCGACCCGGTGCGCCTCAAGGGAAAGATAACCCTTAAAATAGAGAAACGGTTGCATGTATTCGTCGCAGGCCGGATCTCGCGTATAAACCGCGCGTAAATCGATCAAAGCCGAATCAACAATCCCCGGCTCATCCGCATACGCATCATTGCAGACTTCTCTCCACAAAATTGCGTTCATTTCCCGATCGGACAGCTTTTGCGCCAATTGGTACGAAAGCGCCGCCGAAAAGGAATCGTGATTGAGGATGGTTGCGTGAAGATAGCTGGCGAGCGCTGGCTCTTCGGCCGCAGCGGTCGCGGCTTCAACACGCATGCGCGCCCAGGTTTGATCGCTGTTCAATGCGACGACATTATCTGCTTGGCTGCTTGACATGAGAATCGCTCCCGAATCTCGCACTGCTCAAATGAGGTGCCTAGAGATAGGCTCCGGCGCCTCCCCGCGCAAGGCGAGAACATGAGCCGTTAACGTCATTATGATGGTAAGATTGTCGGAAATCTCGCCATGTAATACCATTTCTAACAGTTGGCTGAATTTTACTTTCTTTATGGTTAACGCTTCAGATGGTTCTGGAGCAGCGTCGCCAGAAACGAGATCCCAGGCGATATAGCAGATTGCGCTTTCATCGGTGATAGAGTTCGATAGATCGAAATCTGAAATCCGGCGCCATTGTCGCGCAAGCAGCCCCGTTTCTTCTGCCAGTTCGCGCTTTGCGGATGTAAGCGGATCGTCTTCAAGGGGCCCTCCGCCTTCGGGAAGCTCCCAGGTGTGTTTGTCGTGCGGATAACGGTGCTGGCCCACCAGCCAGACGTCTCCGTCATCGCTCACCGGCAAAATCCCGATGGCGCGGTTTTTTAACCGGACGACGCCATATTCGCCGTCCGATCCGTCCGGATGAATGACGGCGTGATCTTCAACTTTGATCCAGGGGTTGGAAAAAACGGTTCGTTCTGATTTTACCGTCCACGGACCGTTTCTTTTCAACGTCACGCTGGGTCGCCTTCGACTATCGTTTTCACCGGTATGGGCAGCTGACAGATATCAAGGTAGTCGGGGCGGTAGTAAAAGAACGCCTCCGGCCGATTGCGGCGGGATTCGACATACTCTTCGAAAAGCTCCGTGTCGCTTCGCAATATCGCCAGCCTTTGTTGTTCTTCGGCGGCGAGATCAGAGCCGACGCGTACAGATAGGATTTCCTCCCCAGCTTCGTCCGTTTCCGATTGCGGCCGCGCGACACGACGAAGAGCCTGCACATGCTCCATGCCGGCGACGACGCGACCGAAAACCGTGAGGTTCCGGTCAAGATAGCGCTGAGGCTGGAGCGTGATGTAAATTTCCGTGCCGCCCGTATCTCTTTCAGGATCGCGGGCCATGGCGACAGCGCTGGTACAATGCAAATGCCACACCTTGTTGTCGTCGCGGTCGACGCCAACCGGAAGACTATCGACAAAGCCCACTTCATCGGCGTAACCGTCTGAATCGGACAGTGGCGAATAACCGATCCCGTCATTCATTTCCTCGTCAAATTCGGCGGTCAGCGTCGCTTTCGCGTTCTTTACCTCGCGCTGTTCAAAAATATCGCCGCCCTGGGCGACGAACCCGTCAATCACGCGATAAAATGTCAGCCCGTCGTAGAACTTCTCTCTCGCCAAAGCGCGCATCTGCTCTACATGGCCCTGCGCCAGGCGCGGCGACAGGGTGATAATCACGGTTCCCCCCTTCACCTTGATGTAAAGAAGGTTTTCCTGATCAAGCGTGCGCCAATCGTCAGGCGCGGCGCTTTCCAGGATTTCGCTCGGCAGGCGTTTTCCCTCGAGTGCGTCGGCATACGCACCGAATGGCGTCGCCGATAGCGCCGCAAAGAGTGCAATTTGGATTGGTCGCATTTTACCCCCTCCCGCGATACGCGGCGACATTTGCGTCCGGAATATATAGCCCTTTCGGCGGTTCGCCGGTCTGGTAGAATACATCTATTGGAATGCCGCCACGCGGATACCAGTAGCCTCCAATGCGCAACCAGCGCGGCGCGGCGGCGTCAATGATCGCTTTGGCGATCGCTATCGTGCAATCTTCGTGAAAGGCGCCGTGATTGCGGAACGAGGTCAGGAAAAGCTTGAAGGACTTTGATTCGACAATCAGCTTGTTGGGCGCATAGTCGATGACCAGATGAGCGAAATCGGGCTGGCCCGTAACCGGACAGAGCGAGGTGAATTCCGGCGCCGTGAACCGGGCCACATAGAGCGCATCCGGATGGGGGTTGGTCGCGGTTTCCAACTGCGCCTTTTCAGGCGAAGCCGGCGTCTCAACCCGCACGCCAAGCTGTGTCAGCGAGGCCGCCTTGGATTTGCCGCCTCTCGCTGCTTTCTGGGCCGGAGCACTTTTGGGCCCTGCCCCTTTGCTTTTTTTCGCCGTCATCGCCGCTCCTTTTTCCCTATCTCATAGGGCTCTCCGAGCGCGCCCGCAAAGCCTGATTGAAGGAGAGGCGACCCGTCGTCGCCGGCCGTGATTTTCGCCGCCACAGCCCATGGACAATCGCCTGCCGCTTCGCCTATAAGCCGCGCTCCGCCCGGCGCAACGCCGGGACCAGCGGTCGGCCGAGAGGCCCCGCCCGCCCAGGTAGCTCAGTTGGTAGAGCAGCGGACTGAAAATCCGCGTGTCGGTGGTTCGATTCCGCCCCTGGGCACCATTGGACGCGCATAATTGTCCCTATTGAAAATTGTTGAGAGTTGCATGTCTGAGCAATGGCTGGGCATCCGCCCCTGTGTCATTGAAGACGGGTCGACATCACATGCTGACAATCACTGTTTTGACAGAAGATCACCAAGCGATGGATGCGATCGCCATCGAATGGATCTCATTTGAATATGGAACATTAACGGCCAAATTACGCGTTTTCGGCGTAAAACCACTGGTTCAGCACACGGTGCAGGCGCAATTGGAATCTATCCAATTACCGTCATGTTTTGTTCCGCGCTTTTCCGAGCGCCTCAAACATGGGGTGAAAAGCGGGGCGTTTAATATATCGTCCCTTCCCGTTCTCCGCGCGCAAGTCTCCATTCGCATATGCCAGGACGCCCTGGCTGATGGTATGTGAAGCAAGACCCTTCACTTCAACGCCCTCAAAAATGTTGAAGTCGATATTCTGGTGGTGGGTTTTTCGGGAGATAGTCTTTGTGGCCGCTGGGTCCCAAACTACAATATCGGCGTCGGCGCCCTCACTGATCGATCCTTTTCTGGGATAGATATTAAAAATCTGCGCGGCGTTAGTCGACGTTGCTGCAACGAATTCTTCCATCGTCAATCGGCCCGTGTTGACGCCATGCGTCCACAGAACCGCCATTCTGTCCTCGATGCCCGCCGTGCCGTTTGGAATTTGCGTGAAATCGTCTTTGCCCATTGCTTTCTGATCAGCACAAAAACAGCAATGGTCCGTTGCCGTGGTTTGCAGATTTCCCGACTGCAAACCCTGCCACAAGGCGTCCTGATGCTCTTTAGGACGGAAAGGCGGAGACATCACATGCGCTGCGGCGAACTCAAAATCCGGATTTTTATAAACGCTATCGTCGATTAACAGATGCCCCGCAAGCACTTCGCCAAAAACTCTTGCGCCGTCCGAGCGGGCGCGCGTGATATGGCCAAGCGCTTCTTTTGTTGAGACATGCACCAGATAGACGGGCACGCCCACAATATCCGCAAACTGAATAACCCGATGCGCCGCCTCGCCCTCGACTTTGGGCGGGCGAGACATGGGATGCCCCTCCGGCCCCGTAATGCCTTTTTCAATAAGGTCTTTTTGTAATTGGAAGACAAGTTCGCCATTCTCTGCGTGCGCAGTGACAATGGCGCCAAGCTGCAATGCGCGACGGAACGAATTATACATTATTTCGTCGGTAGCCATGATGGCGCCTTTGTACGCCATGAAATGTTTAAAGCTGTTGACCCCCTCTTCTTCAACAAGCGTCTTCATGTCGGCGTGAACACTGTCGTCCCACCACGTTACTGCGACATGAAAGCTGTAATCGGCGGCAGCTTTCTCCGACCACTCACGCCATTGGCGGTACGCGTCCATAAGGCGCTGCTGCGGATCGGGAATTACAAAATCAATGATCATCGTCGTGCCGCCGGCAAGCCCCGCCGCCGTGCCGGTGAAAAAATCTTCAGACGCCACCGTTCCCATAAACGGCAATTGCATATGCGTATGCGGATCAATACCGCCCGGCATGACGTATTGCGCGCCGGCGTCAATAACCGTCGCATTCGACGGCGCATCGAGATCAGAGCCGATGGCCTTGATTAGACCGTCTTCGCAATAGACATCAGCGCGTTTTCGTCCATCGGCGTTAATTACGGTTCCACCGCGAATCATGAGGGACATATCCTGCCTCCTTTTACTGCGGATGACGGCTAGAGCCTGCGCGCAAGCACCAAATAGGCGCCGGCGGCGACAACAAAGCCCACAAACCAAGCATACACATAAACAGTGTCGAAAAACGAGGGTACAGAAGACACCGCCCCTGCAACGTGAAGAAATCCCGGCACGTTTGGGGCAACGCCAATAGCAAATGCGAGTAACCCCGCATAGTTCCACCCGCCCTGGGCCGCGTATTCGCCTTTTAATTTGTAAAGTTCGTCGACTACAATCTTGGTTCGGCGCAAAACAAAGTAATCAGCGATCAAGATGCCGGCGATAGGGCCTAACAGCGCCGAGTAACCGACCAGCCATGTGAAAATATAGGCGCCCGCGTCCTCAACCAGCCGCCATGGAAAAATAGCAACGCCGATGCCCGCCGTGATGTATCCGCCAAGCCGGAATGAAATTTTTGACGGCGCCAAATTTGAAAACCCATAGGCCGGCGCCACGACATTGGCGGCAAGATTCGTCGTCAGTGTCGCTATAACCAGCGCCGCCAGCGCGATGATGATAGCGAAGCCGCCCATCCGTCCCGCAAGTTCGACCGGATTCCAGACCGCTTCGCCGTAAATGACGACCGTGGCAGACGTCACCGCAACTGAAACGAATGCGAAAATCGCCATTGGAATCGGCAGTCCAATTGCCTGGCCAATAATCTGTGCACGCTGCGACTTCGCATAGCGCGTGAAGTCCGGAATGTTCAATGCCATTGTCGCCCAGAAACCCACCATCCCGGTCAGCGAAATGAAGAAGACATTCCAGAATTGGCCTTCTTTGGCGCCGCCCTCAACAAACTGCGAAGGCGCGGAGAGCATTTCGCCAAAACCGCCGGCGGTAACATAGGCCCATATGAGCAATGCGAACGCCATGGCGAGCAGAAACGGCGCCGCGAGCACTTCAAGCCAGCGTATTGATTCGGTCCCGTTCCGGATAAAATAAAGATGCATCGCCCAAAACAGCAGGAAGCAAATGGTCTGCGCCGGATCGATGCCAAGCACCGGCAAGGGGGCGCCGACAAAGGCGTTAGAGGTCAGCGTGTTCAGGATGACGTAAATCGCCGACCCGCCTACCCATGTGTTGATGCCGAACCAGCCGCATGCAACGAGCCCGCGCGCCACCGCGGGAATTTTCGCACCATGCGGACCAAAGGCTGCGCGCAGAAGAACAGGAAATGGCGCCCCGTATTTCGCGCCCATATGCCCGACCAGCACCATTGGCGCCAGCACGATCACGTTGCCCAGAAAAACCGTCATCACCGCCTGGAACCAGTTCATGCCGGCCGCAATAAGCCCGCCGGCCAAAAGATAGGTCGGCACGCAAGCGACCATGGCCACCCAAAGCGATGCGTAGGCCTGAACCGACCAGGTGCGCATCGCTTGCGGCACAGGCGCCAAGTCTTCATTCCAAAGACTTGCGTCGAATGCTTTTTCCGATTCGCCCAAATCTGCTTTTGCGATCTCGTCCATCTAGCCGCCTTTTTTCGGATTGGTTCTTATTCCAGCTTTACGAGAGGACCGTAAGCGTCCGGTCGCCGGTCGCGAAAGAACTGCCATAAGTCTCGCACTTCGCGAACCAAGTCCATGTTCATGTCATGCACAATCAGTTCGTCTTTATTGCGACTGGCCTCTTTTTCAATCTGACCGCGCGGATTTACGAAATAACTCTGACCGTAAAACTCGCCAATGTTCCACGGCTCTTCAACGCCAACCCGATTGATCGCGCCTATCCAACAACCATTGGCGGCGGCCGACGCCGGTTGTTCAAGTTTCCAAAGATACTCTGAAAGGCCTGCAACCGTCGCGGAAGGATTTACGATGTATTCAGCGCCATTCAGCGCAAGCGCCCGCCAGCCTTCGGGGAAATGGCGGTCGTAACAAATGTAAACGCCGAGCTTACAATAGGCCGTATTGAAAACCGGCCAGTCCGACGCCCCTGGTTTGAAGAAAAACTTTTCCCAGAAACCGGCCACTTGTGGGATGTGTGTCTTGCGGTACTTGCCAAGATAAGTTCCATCGGCGTCAATCACCGCCGCCGTATTGTAATAAACGCCGGCGACATTTGTTTTTTCATAGATCGGCACAACGATGACCATGTTGTGCTTTTTGGCGTATTCCTGCATCAGCGTGGTTGTTGGACCGTTCGGAATATCCTCCGCTGCGGCATACCACTTCGTGTCCTGGCTGGGGCAGAAATAGGGTTGGGTGAAAACTTCCTGGAAACAAAGCACTTGAACGCCTTGTTTGCCCGCCTCATCGATCATAGGCAAATGCGCGTCGATCATTGCCTGGCGAATATTTTCCGGAGTGTCGTCTGTTGATCCTTTGAGCGCCATCTGAATCAATCCGCCGCGCAGCATCGTCATGTTCGTATCTCCTTAAAACCTCAGCGAGCTCAGAGCGATTAGCTCATGGTCGGAAACTGAAAGTCGGCGCCGGCGCGTATGCCGGTCGGCCAGCGTGACGTGACCGTCTTCAGGCGCGTATAAAAATGCACGGCCTCGGGCCCGTATATCCCGTGCGATCCGAATGACGACCGCTTCCAGCCGCCGAAGCTGTGATACCCGACCGGGACAGGAATCGGCACATTGACGCCGACCATGCCAACTTTGATCTGCGATGCAAAATCCCGCGCTGTGTCTCCGTCG
Source organism: Hyphococcus sp. (assembly GCA_965267325.1). Taxonomy (GTDB): domain Bacteria; phylum Pseudomonadota; class Alphaproteobacteria; order Caulobacterales; family Parvularculaceae; genus Hyphococcus. The sequence goes on from OZ253943.1 coordinate 867,029, forward strand.
CGCGTGAAAATCGCTGTGCCATTGGCGTATGGGTTGTCGCTAATGACTTTGACGGCGTCCTGGTAGTTTGCTGCGCGTACGACAGAAAGGACCGGGCCAAATATCTCTTCATCATAAGCTTTCATGCCTGGCCTTACATGATCCAATAGCGTTCCGCCGAGCCAGAACCCTTCTTCCAGGCCCTGCATTTTTAGCCCGCGCCCGTCGACAACGACCTTCGCGCCTTCCTTTTCCGCGCTGCCGATAAGCGATGCGACGCGATCGCGATGTTCGCAGCTGATAAGCGGGCCCATCTCTGTATCCGGATCATCGGCGACGCCGACCTTCATTTCCCGCACGCGCGGCGCGAGCCGATCGATTAGTGCATCAGCAATCTCGTCGCCGACAGGGACCGCAACGGAGATCGCCATACAACGCTCGCCAGCCGAACCGTACCCCGCACCCATAAGTGCGTCCGCCGCCTGGTCGAGATCCGCGTCGGGCATCACGACCATATGATTCTTTGCGCCGCCCAACGCCTGCACCCGCTTGCCGTTTGCCGTTCCGCGCGTATAGACATGCTCCGCGACCGGTGTTGATCCAACAAAGCTCACCGCTGCGATATCCGGGTGATCAAGAACCGCATTAACCGCCTCATGCGCGCCGTGGACGACGTTCAATACGCCCGCTGGCAGACCGGCCTTTGAAAATAATTCGTGAATCAAGTTTGCGGCCGACGGGTCTTTCTCCGAGGGTTTTAAAACAAACGTGTTACCGCAGACGAGCGCCATCGGGATCATCCACAATGGCACCATGAATGGAAAGTTGAATGGCGTAATGCCGGCAACTACGCCTAGCGGCTCTCTCTCATTGAATGAGTCGACGCCGGCGGCGACGCTTCTCGAAAAATCCCCTTTCAACAGATGCGGCGCGCCGGCCGCAAATTCAACGACCTCGAGCGCTCGCGCAACCTCGCCGAGCGCGTCGCCATGGGTTTTTCCATGTTCAGCAGAGATCGTTTTTGCGACGTCATCTTGGTGCGCCCGCATAATTTCACGCAAGGCGAACATGACTTCCGCGCGCTTGGCGGCGGGCCGTCCCGCCCAATCCGCCAGCGCATGCTTTGCCGCAGCGACTGCTTGATCAACCTCTGTAGCAGCGCCCAGACATACTTCCCCGTTCTGTCTGCCGGTTGCAGGATTAAAGACCGGCAACGTCGCCGGCGTCGAATGCTCAGAGCCGCCAATTATATGTTGAATTTTTGCGTTCAAGTTCTCCCCTTGCTCCTCCGCTTTACTATTTACCCGCGACGCCGTCCCTTTGTCGAAAATAGTTATCGGCGCCGATCGCAGCTTGTTTTCCATCCTCGACTGCCTGTACCGTCAAATCAGAACCGACCGCCGTGCAATCGCCGCCGGCCCATACGCCGGCCTCTGACGTTCGGTAGCGTTCATCGACGATAATTTTGCCGTTTTTGCGTTTTAGTGTCTCCAACCCTCGCATCGACATTTCCTGACCGATCGCAACCAAAACGCAATCCGCCTCAACAGCAAATTGCTCCCCGGTTGATTTCAGATCGCCGTCGGCATTGATCTCGGTCCGTTCAAATACAACGCCCTTGACGTGTTTTGCGCCCCAAATTTCTTTTGGGCTGGCCCAGTTAACAATATTCACGCCGTTAGCGGTCGCCAATTGTTGTTCCCAGTCAGTCGCGCCCATTTCATTGGCGCCGCGACGATAAGCGAGCGTAACACGCTCTGCACCGATACAGCGCGCCTGAACAGCCGCGTCAATTGCTGTGTTGCCGCCGCCAATAACAACGACGTCAGAGCCGATGAAAACATCCGATTTTACCGGCGCCTGGCGCAGACCGGCAATAAAATCGAGAGCGCTTTCAACACCCGGCAGATCGGCGCCTGGCGTTTGTAGTTTTCGCGGTATTTGCAGCCCTGCGCCAACAAACACGCCGTCGAATGTTTGTTGCAGTTCGCGAAGAGAAAGATCGTCGCCCAACGTGTTTACGTGCCGGACTTCGATTCCGCCAATCTCCAGCAGAAACGAAACTTCCCTTTGCGCGAATTCGTCGGCCATCTTATATGCCGCAAGTCCGTACTCATTGAGTCCGCCAGCTTTTTTACGTTTCTCGAAGATTACCGCCTTGTTGCCGAGCATCGCAAAGCGGTGTGCAAATGCGAGGCCTGCCGGGCCGCCGCCGATAACGGCAAAGACAACGTCCGTTTCCGGCGCTCGCTTGAACGGATGCGGACCACCTTTCGCCATTAGATCATCAACGGCGTAACGCTGGAGCTCTCCAATCTTTACTGGCGCGCTCTCGGTTTGATGAACGACACAGACTTCTTCGCAAAGTTCTTCCGTCGGACAAGCCCGCGCGCAGGTGCCGCCCAGAATATTTTGCGACAATATCGTCATCGCCGCGCCGGCGGCGTCGTTTGAATGAATCTGTTTTATGAATTTCGGAATATTTATCTGGGTGGGACAGGCGTTTAGGCATGGCGCATCGTAGCAATACAAGCAGCGGGCCGCTTCAACTCTTGCATGTTCGTTTGAAAGCGGCGGATGCAAGTCACCGAAATTTTCAAGAATATCCGCTTCTGTCAGCACGCCGCTGGACGTAGTTTTGAAAAGTTTCATCTTCTGCTCTGCTGCGAATGCGATTGAACTGCGCTCTATTGCTCATTAACGCTGCGTGATGGATTATTAGGATGTTTCGTCCACGGAAAGTGATCCGATGAGACCGGTCGCTTCGTCCGCGGATCAACGCCGGACTCCATCGGTTCCATAGTGATGCAGTCTTCAACCGGACAAACGCTTACACAAAGATTACACCCGACACACTCTTCGTCCAAAACCTCAAAATGCCTTTCGCCGTTTTTTGTCGCCGTGATTGCCTGATGAGACGTATCCTCACAGGCAACGTAACAGCGCCCGCATTGAATACAGGCGTCCTGATTGATGACCGCTTTGGCGATAACATTGAGATTTAGGTGTTGCCAGTCCGTGACGTTTGCGACAGCGCGGCCCGAAACGGCCTCGATTGATTCGTAACCCTTTTGATCCATCCAATGGCTGAGTCCCTCGGACATCTCCTCAACAATTCGAAAACCATATGTCATGGCCGCAGTGCATATCTGTACATTGCCCGCGCCGAGAGCGAGAAACTCGGCAGCATCACGCCAGGTTTCTATGCCGCCAATGCCGGAGATTGGCATTCCGGCAGTTTCCGGATCGCGCGCAACTTCCGCCACCATATTGAGCGCAATCGGGCGGACGGCGGGACCGCAATAGCCGCCATGGGTGCCTTTGCCGCCTACAGACGGCGTCGGCGCCATTAGATCAAGATCGACGCCGATGATTGAATTAATCGTATTGATCATGGAAACCGCATCCGCGCCCGCGGTTTTTGCGGCCCGCGCCGGACGCCTTATGTCCGTAATATTCGGCGTCAGTTTCACGATCACGGGCATGCGCGTGTGTTGTTTGCACCAGCGCGTCACCATTTCGATATATTCCGGAACTTGCCCGACAGCCGAACCCATGCCGCGCTCGGACATGCCATGAGGGCAACCGAAGTTGAGTTCAATTCCGTCTGCGCCCGTTTCTTCGACAAGCGGCAAAATGCGCTTCCAGGATTCCTCTTCACAAGGAACCATTAGCGAAACGACCATCGCCCGGTCCGGCCATTCTCGTTTGACTGATTTTATTTCTCGTAAATTTACATCAAGCGGCCGATCCGAAATGAGCTCAATGTTATTGAAGCCAATTAGTTGGCGGTCATTACTATAAAGGGCGCCATATCGCGGGCCATTGACGTTCACCACAGGCGGGTCTTCGCCTAATGTTTTCCAAACGACTCCGCCCCACCCGGCCTTGAAGGCTCTCACCACATTATATTCCTTGTCAGTCGGCGGTGCGGAAGCGAGCCAAAACGGATTAGGTGATTTGATTCCGGCAAAGTTGGTTTGAAGATTCGCCATGCCCTCTCCTGCAGCGCAGCAATGACGCGAAATCAGGGGTGTTGCGTCGTGAAAAGCCAAGAAACAGGCCCAGATAACATTTTTTTACCTATTGATCAAATTTTTGATCCCTATACGATTTGAAACGGCTTGGCTAAACCAACATTGCCGCCACATTTTCCGGAGAGGATGATGACAAAGAACGACGTCTTGTTCGATCGACACAAAGCGGTCCTCCCCCATTGGAGTCCCGTCTATTACGATACGCCCATTGAATTAACTCACGGCGACGGCCGGCGTGTCTGGGATTCCGAGGGCGTGGAATATCTCGATCTCTTCGGTGGCATTTTAACCACCATGACAGGCTATAATGAGCCGTCCGTCGTTGAGGCCATTCGCGATCAAGCCGGAAAGATGATTCATACATCTACCCTTTACCTGATCGAATCTCAGGTAGAACTTGCGGAAAAGATTGCAGAGCTTTCAGGCATTGAGAACGCCAAGGTGTTTTTTGTGAATTCCGGCAGCGAGGCTAACGATGCAGCGCTAATGATGGCGACCGCGTATCGGCGTTCCAATCAGGTGCTTGCAATGCGCCATTCGTATCATGGCCGATCATTCGCCACCGTGCCCGTTACTGGCCATTCGACATGGTCGCCGTCTTCATTGACGCCCTTCATCGTAAATTATGTTCATGGAGCTTATCGCTATCGAAGCCCGTTTCGTGAGTTTAGCGACGATCAATATATCGACGCCTGCGTTGACGATCTCGATAACATCATCAGAGTGGCGACATCCGGCGATGTCGCCTGCCTTATCGCCGAACCCATGCTCGGCGTCGGCGGGTTCAGCCACGCCCCGGACGGGCTATTCGGCGCATTCAAAAAACGCCTAGATGAAGACGGCATCTTGTTCATCAGCGACGAAGTGCAGACTGGTTGGGGTCGAACGGGCGATCATTTCTGGGGCTATGAGGCGCATGACATAAAACCCGATATCATCACTTTCGCGAAGGGCGTCGGCAACGGCTTGCCGATGGGCGGGGTCATCGCACGCGGTGAAATTATGGACTGCTTTCAATCGCTGTCCATATCAACCTTTGGCGGCAATCCATTGGTCGCGCGCGGCGCGCTCGCAAACATCAACGTCCTGATCAAGGAAAATCTCCAGGACAACGCAAAGGCGCGAGGAGCTGAACTGCGGTCAGTCCTCGAAGCGCTTTACGAAAAGCATGACTTTGTCGGCGAAGTACGCGGCAAAGGACTCGCGCTGGCGCTGGAAATCGTTACAGATCGTCAGTCTCGAAAGCCCGATCCCAAGCGAACAACAGCGCTACTGGAGGCGACCAAATCGAACGCATTGCTGGTCGGCAAAGGCGGCTTTTATGGAAATGTGATCCGATTAGCGCCGCCGTTGAGCATAACAACGAGCGAAATCGACGAAGCAAAGGAAAAACTCGAGAAAGCCTTCGCATCGGTTTAGAAAGGGCGATTCAAGAATCGGATTTGCTCATTCCGGCCCTCGAGACGGATCCCGGTGGATTGTGATATAGCATCTGGCGCGTTGCGAGGAACGAATGGACAATGCCTGCCGTGCAAAAAAAGAAAAGTAAGCCGAGTTCTTCGCGCCGTCCTGCACGCCGCCTTGACACCGCGAGCCAAAGAAAAAAATCGCGCATTCAGATCGCCAATGAACGCACCATTATAAACGCCGCCATCGTCGAGTTCAGCAAACACGGTTATCGCGGCGCCACGCTTGACGAAATCGCTGCCAGGGCGAAGTTATCAAAGCCAAACCTGCTGTACTATTTTAAAACCAAAAAGACGCTTTACGTTGAATCCCTCAACCATGTTCTCGACATATGGTTATCTCCGCTTGAAAGCCTCAACCCGGAGGACGATCCGAAACAAGCGCTCGGCGCCTATATTGAAAAGAAAATGGAGCTGTCGCGTGATAACCCCGATGCGTCTCGGATGTTCGCTATGGAGATCATCAAGGGCGCAAAAGTAGTGAAACCGGTCCTTGAAGGCCGGCTGGCCGAACTCACAAAGCGAAAGAGAAATGTGCTGGCGAAATGGGCGCGCGAGGGAACGATTGCGAAAATTGACGGCGTTCATCTGCTCTTTATGATCTGGTCGGTAACGCAACACTACGCCGATTTTGAGGCGCAGGTTAAATCGCAAACTGGTCAAACCCTTAAGGACAAGTCATTTTTTAAAATTACGACCGATACGATAAAGCAGATTATCTTTCACGGCGTCCTTCGCTGAGCCCTATTCCATGCCCCCGCCCCAGCGAATCGCATTTTGAGAGCGCTGGTCGTTCGATTTCGGCTGGGGCATTGTTTCAACAAGACTCAATCGAGATTTTTAAAGAGCAATCGAAGAAAGGTAGCGCGTCATCAGCCGACTGACCGAATCAAAGGCCGCCGCACCCGCAGCGAGCGTTTCGTCATGCGTAATCGCTTCTTCAGATATGCCCGCGGCAAGGTTGGTAATAATCGAAAGCCCGGCGACGCGCATCCCTGCGTGTACGGCGACGAGCGCTTCCGGCACTGTCGACATGCCGACAGCGTCGGCGCCCAGGCGCCCAAACATTTCTATTTCGGCCGGCGTTTCGAAACTCGGGCCAGTCGTGTAAAGATAGACGCCTGACGCCAGTTTTATACCCTCCTCATCGGCGGCTGCGAACATTGCGTCGCGCAATGTGGCGTCATAAACGGCGCTCATATCCGGGAAACGCGGTCCCATTTCATCGTCGTTTGGACCGATAAGCGGATTCCTCCCGGAAAAATTTATGTGGTCGCAAATATTCATCAATGAGCCCGCCGCCATGTCGCGTCGAAGACTGCCCGCGGCGTTTGTCAGTACAATAACCTCAGCGCCGAGGGCGCGAAACGTTCGAATCGGCAGTGCAATCTGGTTAACCGGATGTCCTTCATAGATATGCAGGCGCCCTTTCATGCAGGCCACCGACGTATCAGCCGACTTTCCGACGATCAGCGTTCCATCGTGACCAGGCACTGTCGAAACAGGGAAACCAGGAATGTCTTTATAGGGAATTTTTGTGGGTGATGTTATTGTCTCACCAAATTTGCCGAGACCACTCCCCAGGACCAAAACGATTTTCGGAAAATCGACGTCAAGACGGGCTTTAATTGCATTCACAGCGCTGGATATTGCATCATTCATTTTTCGCCCTCTTTTGTTCGTGTCGTTGACGGCATACGGATCATAGACATGAAGGCCAGCACCCACCAACTCGTCATATGCGCCCTACTTTTCTCGTAAGCTTTTTCTTCGTCTCTGCATCGCAAAACGCTGCTTCAATGGCAGTCAGGGTGATTGCTCGCAACTGATCGGCGCCAAGCCCATAAAGTCTTGCCGCATTCTCATATTCATCAACCACGTCTGCCCCAAAGAACGCGGGGTCATCGGAGTTAATTGTTACGTTCAAGCCCGCGCTTAGAAGCTCCGGCAGTGGGTGCTCCCTCAGCGACGGATATAGCCCGATAGCAACATTTGACGTCGGACAAACTTCGAGCGTCAGCTGTCTGTCGCGAATTTCCGCAATCAGATCCAGATCGTCAAGCGCGCGAACGCCGTGACCTATGCGCGAAACCTGCAATATCGAAATTGCATCGCGTATGCTTTCCGGCCCTACGACCTCACCAGCGTGCGTTGTCAAAGCAAGACCTGCATCACGCGCCACCTCAAATGCCGGTTTGTAATCAATTGCCCGCCCGAATGCTTCATCGCCCGCCATGCCGAAGCCTGTTACAAAAGCGTTCTTACGCTTGTGCGCCAGTTCCGCGACGTCTCTTGCGTGATCAGCTCCATAGTGACGAACGCATGTAATGATGATCCGGCCAATGCATCCGCAAGTATTCTCGGCATCGCGCATAGCGCTGGCAACAGCATCGATCAATGAGTCGTAGGACAGGCCGAATCGCATGGCGTGCGCGGGCGAAACGAATACTTCACCGTAAATCATTCCTTTTTTCGCCATTCGCCGATAGTGATGAAGTGTAATTTCGTAGTAATCTTCGGCTGTGCGAATGGCTTCGCTTACAGTGTCGTATACACTCAAGAATTCCTCAAACGTACGCCATTCATATCCGCCGGTCTCATCGAATGCCTGGGATATATCGACATTGTTTCTCGTTGCGATCTTGCGCGCGTCTTCCGGACTGACTGTCGCCTCGAGGTGGCAATGAAGTTCAACAGCGGCAAATTGACTTCGCTGTTTTTGCATATTGCGGTTTGTCGGCCGCCTGAAAAATTGGAAAAGGTTCTTCATGCCGCGGCGTCGCGATCATGTACGCATGAGCCAGCTACATATGTTTTTGCAATCGCCCGGTCGTCGCCCAGGATCATAAGGGCAAAAAGGCGTTCTTTTAAATTGCGCGACTTACTGGTCCTTCGCGCCACTAACGGCGTGGGCCGATAATCAATGACCAGAAAGTCTGCTTCCGCACCAACCGCAAGCTGGCCAACCTTGTCTTCAACGCCGAGGGCTTTTGCGCCGCCCAATGTCGCAATATAGAACGATGTAAAAGGATCAAGACCGCCACCGTTTAATTGCGTGACCTTGTAGGCGCTCTTCATCGTGTGCCACATCGAAAAACTGACGCCGGCGCCGACATCTGATCCATAAGAAACGCAAACACCGGACCGCTCCGCAGCGTTAATGTCGAACAAACCGCTACCCAAAAAGAGATTTGACGACGGACAAAAAGCGATCGCCGCATCCGCCTGCGCAATGCGGTCGAAGGCGTTATCCGATAGATGTAACGCGTGGGCGAAAACAGACCGGTTCGTCAACAGGCCATAACGGTTATAGACATCGAGATAATCGTTTGCTTCCGGAAATAGATCCTTTGTCAATTGAATTTCTGACTTGTTCTCCGAAAGATGTGTCTGTAAGTAAGTATCCGGATATGCTTTCAGCAGATCACCGGCAAGTTGCAACTGCTCTTTGGAGCTCGATGGCGCAAATCGCGGCGTTACAGCGTAACCTAGTCGCCCTTTCCCACTCCATTTTTCGATCAAATGAATGCACTCACTTCGCCCTTTATCCTCGCCGTCACACAGTTCAGCGGGCGCGTTCCGGTCCATGAGCACTTTACCGGATATGAGGCGCATATTCTTGGCAAGTGCGGCCTCAAATACTGCATCAACTGATTGGACATGGCTTGTCGCAAAGACGAGCGCGCTTGTTGTTCCGTTGCGTAACAGCTCAGAAATGAAAAATTGCGCCGCATCGACTGCATGCGCCTTGTCGGAGAAAGCCGCCTCGGCCGGGTAAGTGTATTTCTCCAGCCAATCCAGCAGCTGTTCTCCATAGGCGGCGATAATATCGGTCTGGGGGAAGTGAACATGCGTGTCGATGAACCCGGGCGTGATTAGCGAGTTCTCAAAATGCAATATCTCCACATCTTGAGACAGTTTTTTCGAAAGCTCGTCAAACGGACCGATTTCGGCAATATGGCCATTCTCAACGACTAGCAAGCCATCTTCAAAATAACGTATGGCGCCTTTCTCGCCAACGATCCGGGGATCGTCGTGCATATAGAGTATTGAGGCGTGATAGGCGCGGGGTTTCATGCGCGACTCTGCATTTCAAGTCCAACCTATAATGTCACGGCAAAACGCCGACCGACAGGCAATTCAATTTCGTCGAGATTGTCGCCCGGCCCTTCGCGGTCGATAACGAGAAAATCGCTCTTCTCCTCAAGCGCGAGAAGAAAATGGTGCCAGACGCCCTTCGCATAATTCACGCCTTGGTCTCCGTTAGCGACAAACGCCCGAACTCGCGTTTCTTGAAACTCGCCAGGCGGCGCGACAACGATCAGGTAAGGCCGCCCTTGAAGCGGAATGAATGCCTGACTGCCAAGCGGGTGGCGTTCCATCCGTTCGATAACGACTTTACCGTCAAAAGGCGTTGATCGAAATAGGCTAAGACAAACTCGACCATTGGCGTCTGAGACGTCAATATTCGCGAGATCGTGGAAACGGGTTGTATATCCCTGATTGATTTCGAGAACCGATTGCGCCGTATCCGCCGCAATTACATCGCCGTAGTCCTTGAATTTTTCATGAGACAACGGTTCGGCCTTTAAAGCGCGAATGGAATTGGAATCCGTAGCTGTCATTTTGACTGCCCTTCAAGCCATTGACCAAGGATGGCGCGTTCTTCGTCGCTCATACCGGACTCGTTGCCCAACGGCATAATGTCGCTGTCAACAGCTTGCAAAACAATTGCGTCGGCGTTTGCTATGACATCCCCCGACGTTTCGAGGACAAGATTTCCCGCCGGCGCTGGAAACCCTGGATGCGTCGGATCGGCTGCATGACAGTTGGCGCAGTGTTTTTCCACGATCGTCATAACCGCGCTGTCATCGACCGAGCTCGTGACAGCGTGCCCGCGATCGGGCTTTAAAGACGCTAACAGAGCGGTAGCCAGAAATATTATGGCGCCCAAGCCCAATAGCCAGCGTTTTTCGCTTCCCTTGTTGCGCAAATTAGAAAAGTGCCGAATAGCGATCGAAGCAGCAGCGAGCCCCCCAAGCAAAAGCCAGTTCAATGCGTGCCCGACGAGCAAGGGGTAATGGCCCGATATCATGATCAAGAGAACCGGCAATGTCATATAGTTGTTATGCACGGAGCGTTGTTTCGCGATTGCGCCAAGCTCAGCAGCAGGCTTTTCGCCGGCAATCATGGCGCTTACCGCTTTTTTCTGGTTGGGAATGATGACCATGAATACGTTTGCCGCCATTACCGTCCCGATGATCGCGCCGACATGAATGAAGGCGCCTTTGTCCGTAAACAGCCTGGTCAGGCCGAATAAGGCAGCCGTGAGCAGCAAAAACCAGATTATCCCGAACGCGGTTTGATTGCGGCCCAAGGGAGACCGGCATAACGTGTCATAAACGACCCATCCAACGACTAATACGCCAAGGCCTATTAGGACTGCACCGACATCACTTAGCGCTGCTTTGCTGGAATCGATCAAGTATGTTTCAGCGTTGAAGTAATAAATCAAAATCAAAAGCGCAAAGCCGGAAAGCCAAGTCGTGTAGGCTTCCCACTTAAACCAATGCAGCTCTTCCGGCAGGTTATCCGGCGCCACTAAATACTTTTGATTATGATAAAACCCGCCGCCGTGAACAGCCCAAAGCTCCCCCCCAACGCCAGTCGGCGCCGATTTCGGCGCGCGTAGCGAATTGTCCAACCATACGAAATAGAATGAAGCGCCAATCCAGGAAATGCCGGCGACAAAATGCAGCCAGCGAATAGCGAGGTTCAGCCACGCGACGAATTCGAATTCCAAGATCATTTCTCAATTCTCTTCGTTTCATGATGTTGAAACATTTCAACAACCGCACAAAGCGCAATCATTTCGGGTTTTTTGTCCGCCAGAATGTCGGCGCCAATGGGGCTGCGCAGTTTCGTAATAGCTTCGTCGGTGATTCCCGCCCGGCGAAATCGTTTTTCAAATCGCGCGCGTTTCGTTTTTGATCCTATAAGACCGCAAAACGCTGTGTCTTCCCGTCGCAGAATTTCCAGTGTGATGTCGTAGTCAAGTTGATGATCGTGCGTCAAAACAAAATAATATGCGTTTTCAGAAGCGCGGGCGACAATGTCTATTTCGTCATTCGTTTCCACGATTGTGACCCGCTCATTCATTTTCTCAGGAAAACGGTCGGCCCGCTGGTCAATCCAGGTCGTTTTTGCCGGCAATGTCTGCAGAAGATGAACTATGGCCGCGCCTACATGTCCCGCGCCAAATACATATACATGCGGCCGGTCATCTCTGATGATTTCGCGGATTGACGCCAGTCGAGCGACATCAACAGGTGCATCTGGCAGGCGCCGCCCGTTCAAGTCAAAAAAAAGAAAAGCTGACTGGTTGTTACTATCGTCTGGCAATTGAGAAACACATCGCCGAAACCACCGATCAGACTGGCGCTCCCGATCAATCGTGAATGACTTGGCGTCGGTCACGTCACGCGCTTCTTTTATCCACGCCGCATCGTTAGCATCCATTCTTTCGTAAAGAACGCGCATGCGCCCACCGCAACACTGTCCCAGCGCGGGCCCCAACGGAAACTCATCGATGATTAAGTCCAGCTCATTTTCCCGCAACAAATTTCGCGCTCGTGCAATGACAGCGTGTTCCAGCGCGCCGCCGCCAACCGTCCCAATACTTCTATCGGACGTAACGATCATCTTTGCGCCCAGCTCCCGCGGCGTCGACCCGTCAACATCGCAAATTGTTGCGAGAACGAAAGACTCTCCCGCCGCTGCGAATTCGCCCGCGCGCATTAGCCAATGCATTAACGCCCTCGATTTTCAGTGACGCGACAACGCACGTCCTCGATGGCGCGCATTATTTCTTCCGGCGTTGCTGGCGCATTTAGCCGCGGCGGCGCCTTGTTGTCAGCAGCAGCAGCAACAGCCCAGCCCAATGCCGAAAAGGCGGAAATGGCCAGCATAAACGGCGGCTCGCCGACGGCTTTGGACTTATGGATGGTATCTTCCCGATTTTCTCCGCTTTCCCATATATCGATGTTCATAATCGGCGGCCGATCGCCCGCTGTCGGAATTTTATACGTTGACGGAGAATGCGTTCTTAACACGCCGCGCGCGTCGAAAAACAGTTCTTCAGTTGTGAGCCAGCCGAGACCCTGAATGAAACCGCCCTCTATTTGCCCAAGATCTATGGCGGGATTTAGGGAGCGGCCGACATCATGCATAATATCGGCGCGCAACAAGCAATATTCACCGGTCAGAGTATCGATGACCACCTCGCTGACGGCCGCGCCATATGCGTAATACAAAAATGGCCGGCCTTTCTGCGACTCCTTGTCAAAGTGAATTTTGGGCGTTTTGTAATAGCCGGTTGCGGAAAGGGAGACTCTGTTCAAATACGCCATCTTTATGAGGTCTTTAAAGGCTACCGTTGTAGTTCCGACGTGAACGCAATTGTCGTTAAAAATGATGTCTTCCGGTCTATGCTGAAATTTTTCCGCAGCGAACGAAATAAGCCGCGCCTTAATCGTCCTGGCCGCAGCGCGGGCCGCCATTCCGTTCAAATCCGAACCGGATGAGGCAGCTGTCGCGGACGTATTCGGCACCTTATCTGTGGAAGCGGCGCTGATTTTGATACTATCGAGATCCACTTGAAATTCATGCGCGACAACCTGCGCCACTTTCACCATAAGCCCTTGGCCCATTTCAGTACCGCCATGGTTCAGGTGAATCGAGCCGTCCGTATAGATATGTATGAGTGCGCCAGCCTGATTTAGGTGTGTTGTTGTAAACGAAATACCAAATTTGACGGGCGTCAACGATATCCCTTTTTTCAATATTCGTGACGCTCGATTAAATTCTGCGATTTCCCCTCTGCGTTTTCGGTACTCCGATTTTATCGCCAACGATTCCATCAATTCTCTGGCAACGCAGTCTTCCACTTTCTGACCGTAGGGCGTGGCGTTGCGGTCGGGTGCGGCGTAGAGATTGCGCAAACGAATATCAAGAGGATCGACGCCTAGCTGGAACGCTGCATCGTCCATGGCGCATTCAATCGCCATCATTCCTTGCGGACCGCCAAATCCGCGAAAGGCGGTGTTAGAGACTGTATCTGTACGATATCGATGCGAGACGATTTCCGCATTTTTCAAATAATATGCGTTGTCGGCATGAAACATCGCGCGATTATTAATTGCGGGAGAAAGATCTAGGGAACAACCGCAACGCGATTCGAGCGTGAACTTGGCGCCTTCTATATCACCGGCCTCAGTCAGCCCCAATTCGTATGCAAATTCGAAGTCGTGGCGCTTGCCAGTCATGACCATGTCGTCGTCGCGGTCGAGCGTAACTTTCGCCGGTCGCTTTGTCTTCGATGCAACGAGCGCCGCGATTACAGCAAAAAGTGTGGACTGCGTTTCCTTGCCGCCGAAACCGCCGCCCATTCGACGGACTTGCACCGTAACTGCATTGTCTCGCACGCCTAGCGCACGCGCGACGACGTGCTGCGCCTCTGTTGGATTTTGCGTCGACGAAAAGATTTCGATGTCACCATCTTCGCGCAGCACTGCGAGCGCCGCCTGGCCTTCAAGGTAGAAGTGATCCTGCCCGCCAATCCGGCGCACGCCTTCGACTCGACACGCGGCGCCCTGAATAGCCCCAGCGGCGTCGCCCAGCCGCATTGCCGGCGCGCGGTCGATAATGCTGTCAGCTGCACGCGCACTTTGTATGTCGACGATCGGGTCGTGCTCCTCATATTCGAAACGCGCCAACGATGCGGCGTAACGTGCGCCCTGCCGCGTAGAAGCAGCAACAGCGAAAAGCGGCTGTCCCGCGTATGCGATATCTTCCTCAACAAATACCGGATCGTCGCCGGCGCTCGGGCTATAATCATTAACGCCGGGCACATCGCGCGCCGTTAAAGCAAGCGCGACGCCCGGCGCGCTTCTCGTCGCCCCCAGGTCTAGACTTTTGATGCGACCACGAGCGATTGGACTCGGCGCGATATAGATGTGCAAAACGCCGCGCGGTTCGGGGATATCATCGACGTATACCGCGCTCCCGGTGACATGCTTCTCGGCGCTGTCATGCGCAACCGGCATTTGAACGTCACCCTCTATGCGCGATCGAGAACCGCCGTGATGCGACCCGTCATCCATGGGCGGTCGCCCGATAATCGAGAACGCGTGACGGGGCAGTATCTTTCGATTCAAGAAACATCTTTCTCAACAAGTTCTGCGCCGTCTTCAGTCGATAATGCGCAGACGCCCGCATGTCTGAAATCGGCGAAAAATCGTTCGCAAGGGCGTCAACGGCCTCTTCCAAAGTTTTTTCCGTCCACGGTTTTCCCGCCAAAGCGTCTTCACACTCACGAGCCCGTTTGGGCGTTGCGGCCATTCCGCCAAATGCAATGCGAGCTTTTTGTACTTTTTGCCCGGCAATTTCGAGATTAAAGGCGCCACACAACGCAGAGATATCTTGATCGAATCGTTTTGAAATTTTGTACGCGCGAAAATAGGCGCTCTTTGACAGTTTCGGCAAAAATATATGTTCGACGATTTCGTCCGGCCGCAAGTCTTTTTCGTTATAGTCTATGTAGAAGTCCTCAAGAGGCAATTCGCGAGAACCTCCGGCGCTTCGCAAACAAACTTGGGCCCCGCCGGCGATCAGCCATGGCATGGAGTCGCCGATGGGAGAACCATTGGCGACGTTGCCGCCAATTGTGCCTCGGTTACGAATTTGCATGGCGCCTGTGCGCCGTATGATTTCACCGGCGTCCGCATTCCACTTATGCAAAACGTCCAATGCATCGGAATATGTGACGCCCGCTCCAATGACTATTCCATCTTCCCGTACGGCAATATCGTTCAATTCACCGACGTCACCTATAGCAATTACCGTTTCCAGAACGCGGTTTTGTTTCGTCACCCAAAGCCCGACATCGGTCGCGCCGGAAACAACGACCGCGTCCGAAAATCGCGCTTTCAACTTCAACAGGCTATCTAAGTGACGCGGCGCAAAATATCTTTTCCTTGCGCCTGTAACGCCGCAAAGAAATTCTAGCTCCAGATCGCCGTCACCCTGCAAAGACTGAATTCGCTCTACCGCGTCTTTGCGTTGTCTGCGCCAATGCGAGGTTGACGCAACCGCCATATTGCTTCCCGCCGCCAAAATCGGTCCATACCCGGTGCAGCGACACAAATTCCCCGCCAGCGCATCACATAACGCCTGATCGTCAACCGGGCCGCCGCGTTCAAAATGCACAAACAGAGACATAGCAATGCCTGGCGTACAAAAGCCGCATTGCGAGCCGTGGCATTCAATCAACGCCTTTTGCGCAGGATGAAGTTCACCGTCCTTTGCGAGGCTTTCGATCGTTACGACCTCCTTGCCGTCAAGGCTCGGCAGGAAAGCGATGCATGCGTTTATGGCGCGAAACTGAATGTCTTCATCAATCAACTCGCCAACAGCAACGGTACACGCGCCACAATCGCCTTCCGCGCAACCTTCCTTTGTACCGGTTCGGTAGAGGCGTTGTCGCAAAAACTGCAACACCGTCATCGTCGGATCAAAGTCGCGGAGTTCGATGATTTCTCCGTCCAGAACAAAGCGGATAGCGTCGTTCAATGATCAGCTCCCGCGGTAAGTGCTATATCCGTAGGGCGAGATCAACAGCGGCACGTGGTAATGAGATGTTGCATCCGCTATCCCAAAATTGACGGGCACCACATCGAGAAACAGCGGTTCAGGCAGTTTCCGATCAATCGAACGAAAATAGTCGCCAACAAAAAAATCAATGCGGTACACACCGCGCGCTAGTGAGTCGCCGGTGAGAAGCGGCTGGTCGCAACGGCCGTCGGCATTCGTCGTCCCGTCCGCAATCTCGTCATACGCACCCGTATCATCGTCGCGCCGGTAAAGCTTTAGTTGTACGCCTGCCGCAGGCCGGCCATTGGAAAGATCGAGGATGTGCGTCGTTAATCCGGGCATTCTTTCGAGAATTCACATTTGCTATGGCCGGCTATTCTAGACATAATTCTCCGCGACCGCCATAACTGTCTGTACGTCGTTTTCAGGTTTTAAAGATCGCAAAAATGTCAAATACGCCGAGCGACGCCTATCCAAGAGACTTGCGAGGATATCAGGGCAAACCGCCGAACCCGAACTGGCCTGGGGGCGCAAAAATCGCCGTTCAGTTCGTTTTGAATTATGAAGAAGGCGGTGAGAATTCCGTTTTACACGGCGACAGCGGCGCTGAAACATTCCTGTCAGAAATTATTAATGCGCCCGTCGTTACGGGTGCGCGGCATATGAGTATGGAATCGATTTACGAGTATGGTTCCCGTGCGGGCGTGTGGAGGGTGCTCAGCCTCTTCCGCGAGCATAAGCTCCCTCTAACTGTTTTTGCTGTCGCTAAAGCATTGGAGCGCAATCCCTGTATTGTAGACGAGCTGCTTAACGATGGTCATGAGATTTGTTCTCACGGCCTGAAATGGATTGATTATCAAAACGTGCCCGAGGAAATTGAACGCGCACATATAGCTGAAGCAACTGACATCATCAAAGACCTGACGGGAGATGCGCCGGTTGGATGGTATACGGGCCGCACCAGCCCCAATACGCGCCGTCTTGTCGTTGAGCATGGCGGCTTCTTATACGATGCTGACGATTATTGTGACGACCTGCCGTTCTGGGCAAAAGTTGCAGGCAAGGATCATCTTGTCATTCCATACACGCTTGACGCCAATGACATGCGCTTCGCAACGCAACAAGGATTTAATTCTGGCGATCAGTTTTTCTGTTACCTACGCGACACATTTGATGTGTTGTATCGCGAAGGCGAGACGTCGCCAAAAATGATGTCAGTTGGACTTCATGGACGCATCATTGGAAGGCCGGGCCGGTTTGCTGCGTTGGAGCGTTTTACTCAATATGTCATGAACAAGCCGGATGTTTGGATTTGTCGTCGCGTCGATATCGCTCGTCATTGGCATACCCACTTTCCACCAGCGGTTACTTAACAATGGGCATCAACGACTCGACAAATCCGGTGTCGGCATTCGAAGGACTAACTTCCGTCGATTTTTGTGAGAAATTTGGCGGCGTATATGAGGGGTCGCCATGGGTCGCCGAGTCTGTTTGGGGCGGAGTCGCCTCTGGGGAAGTCAGCTCGCCACAAGAAATTAAGGCGGCCATGCGTGAATCAGTTAACGCCGCTTCGAGAGAAAAGCTTTTAGAGCTAATGCGTGCGCATCCCGAGCTGGCGTGCAAAGCGACGGACAGGTTGACGGCCGATTCAAAAAGCGAACAGTCGGGCGCGGGGCTTGATCAATGTACGCCAGAGGAATTCGACGAATTCTCGTGGTTGAACACGCGTTACCGGGAAAAATTTGGGTTTCCCTTCATCATCGCAGTAAGCGGATTGGACAAACGCGAGATTTTGAAGGCGTTTCGTCGCCGTTGCGATAACGCAGCCGACAAGGAATTTAAATCAGCGCTTGAGGAAATCCACAAAATAGCGGAAATTCGGCTTAGCCGAATTTTTAGCACAACAAAATAATTGACATGAAGCCGGATTTCACACGCCTCGTTAATCTCGCGCAGCCGCGCCTTGGTGCGAGCGTGGTTTTCGCCACGGATGATTTCTTCGCCAACAAGGCTAGATTGCTTGAACCAGCCGATCCAATTTTTGTTCCAGACAAATATGATGACCACGGAAAATGGATGGACGGCTGGGAAAGTCGCCGAAAAAGAGGGCCGGGCCACGATTATTGCATTGTTAAATTGGGTCAACCCGGAACAATCTCAGGTTTTGAAATTGATACGAGACACTTCACTGGAAACTATCCACCTGCCGCATCGATTGATGCGTGCATCTCGCCTGACGAAATCCCATCTGAAAATCAACAATGGCGGCAACTTGTAGGACACACCGCGCTAGCCGGTGATGACCGGTTATGGGTTAGCGTCGATAACGACGAAATTTGGACCCATGTTCGGTTGAATATTTTTCCCGACGGCGGCGTTGCACGATTGCGAGTGTTTGGACGGGTGTCTGTCGATTGGAATATGCGCGACCCCAAGGAACGCATTGATCTTGCGGCAATGTCGCTTGGCGGTTGCGCGGTCGCCGCAAACAACGAGCATTTTGGTTCTGCGCAAAATTTAATTGCACCAGGCTCGGGCGAGAATATGGGCGATGGCTGGGAAACCAGACGCCGGAGAGAGCCAGGCCACGACTGGGCAATTTTGGAGCTGGCGCATCCCGGTGTGATTGAAGAGATTCTTGTCGACACCAGATTCTTTAAAGGCAACTATCCCGACGCATGTTCTATTGCCGGTTCGCCGGCGACATCTAATAGCACTGATATCGTAGCAGACGCTGAAAACTGGCCGGTCATTTTGCCAAAACAGAAACTCGGACCAGATCGCGAACATGTCTTTAATGCGGAGATCACGCCGCATAACCCGGTTCGGCTAATCCGGTTGAATATTTTTCCCGACGGCGGCGTCAGCCGGTTACGGCTTTTTGGTCGCCGTTCCGCTTAGAAATTAGATTCTGGAAATAGCGCTGCAATTAATCGCCATAAGGCAGCCAGATATTTTTTACCTCGCACGCACGTCTAAGGAATTCGCGCCCCTCGCCGGTCCGCGCGGCGCTCCAATCCCTCACTCGCCCGTCACTCGTCCAGACTCGTTTCAGATTTGATGAAGAAGCCGCCTCAACTGTTGCGCATTCTTCCGGAGGACCATGATGCCAAATTGCATCGACTTGATCGTGCTCAGCAAGGGTCTTTGTCAACGTTTCGCGTTCGCCTGTTACGACGTTCACGACGCCAGCGGGAACGTCAGATGTCTCGAGGACCTGATAAAAATCTGTCGCGAGGAGCGCGTATCGCTGCGATGGAATGATTACGCAACGATTGCCCATGGCAATAACCGGCGCGAGGAGCGAGATAAATGAAAGGAGCGGCGCCTCGTCCGGACAGACAACGCCAAATACGCCGATCGGTTCATTCACTGCCAGCACGACGTTGCGCTGCGGCGGCGAATGCGCCAAGCCGTCAAATTTATCCGCCCATGCTCCGTAGGAAAATAGCCGCGATATGGCGGCGTCTGTTTCGGTGCGCGCCTTCGCTTTCGAGGCGCCGGTCAATTGAGCGAGGCGCTGCGAAAAGTCTGCGGCGCGTTGACTTAAGTTTTCTGCGATGAAATAGAGAATTTGCGCACGTGAATGGCCGGTCGTCGATGCCCACGCATCCGCACCAAACGCCGCCTCGACTGCGTCGCGAATATCCTTTCGATTGCCCAGTGCAATTCGGCCCGCATATTCGCCTTTATGGTCAGCGATCTGCACTGTTCGCCCCCAATCCGGGCGCTTTTGTTTGCCACCGATGAATTGTTTGGGTGTAGCGTCGATGCCCTCGATTTTTGACGGCGATGCTTCCGGAATTTCAGCAACCGTTGACTGGCCGTTCCATTCCTTTTTTAGCTTTATGTATTCGAACAATCCTTCGCGGCCACCCTCTCGACCGAAACCGGATTCCCGATAGCCGCCAAATCCGCAGGCCGCGTCAAACCCGTTTGTTGTGTTAATCCAAACGACCCCCGCCTTGACTTGGCTCGCCGCCTCCAGTGCGCGGTTGATATTTTCGGACCATATCGTCGCGGCGAGCCCGTATCTCGTATTATTCGCAAGCGCCACTGCTTCTTTAAGGGTTCGAAAGGTCATCGACACAAGAACAGGCCCGAAGATTTCTTCGCGTACGGCCGTATTGCTTGGCGACACGTTTGTGATCAGCGTCGGCGGGTAAAAACTTCCCGATTGCGGGATCGGTATATCAGGTCGCCAAACATCTCCGCCTTCGCTTGCGCCCTGCTCCACTAATGATTGGATGCGATCAACTTGCACGCGATCAACGATTGCGCCCATGTCAATTGCTTTATCAAGCGGATCGCCGACGCGGAAACTGTTTAAGCGCCGCTTTATTTTCTCAGTAACTATTTCGGCGACACTTTCCTCGACAAGCAGACGCGATCCGGCGCAACAGACTTGCCCTTGATTAAACCAGATAGCGTCGATCAGGCCTTCCACAGCGCCGTCCAGATCGGCGTCTTCGAAAATTATAAAAGGAGATTTTCCGCCAAGCTCTAATGAGAGCTTTTTGCCCGAACCCGCCGTTTGTTTGCGGATGATACGGCCGACCTCAGTGGACCCCGTAAATGCGATTTTGCGAATTGCCGGATGTTCGCAGATCAGCGCGCCGGTTTCGCCCGCGCCGGTAATGATATTGACGACGCCGGGAGGTAACTGCGCTTCGCGGCACAACTCGGCGAAGTAAAGCGCGGTGAGGCTCGTAAATTCCGCCGGTTTTAAGACGACGCAATTTCCCGTGGCGATCGCCGGCGCAATTTTCCAAGCCAGCATGAGCAAGGGGAAATTCCACGGAATTATCTGGCCAACTGCGCCGAGCGGCTCGTGATCAGGAAATTCCTGATCCATCAACTGCGCCCACCCCGCATGATGATAGAAGTGACGCGCAACGAGCGGAATATCGATATCGCGCGTTTCGCGAATGGGCTTGCCGTTGTCGAGACTCTCCAAGACCGCCAAGAACCGGCTGTTTTTCTGTACGAGGCGAGCAAGCGCATAGAGAAAACGCGCGCGTTCGTGGCCGCTCAAGGAAGACCATTTCGGAAACGCATCATTCGCGGCCGCCACTGCGGCGTCGACATCCTTTTTCCCCGCGTCAGGAAAGACCGCGAGTCTGTCGCCATTCGCGGGGTTAATGCTCTCGATTGGTTTCAAGCCGTCGGCGCTCTCCACGAATTCGCCATTTATGTAGTGGAGAAACCCCGATTTCTTTTCCTTAAGCCAGTCAAATACGTAGTCCGATTGTTCCGGCGCGGGGCCGTATTCCATCGACTCAAAAATCTCTGCAACTTTCGACATGCAATTCTATCCCATTGGGTGACGGTTTGCGGCAGAATACCGCCCAGTGACATTGTGTTCGAGCTGGCGTTCTATATCGCCCAACAATCGCGACGCGCCAAACCGGAAAAGTTTCGGCGTCACCCATTCGACGCCGTTTTCTTCTTTAAGCAAGATGAGATACTGAAGGGCGGTCTTCGCCGCGTTTATGCCGCCTGCCGGTTTAAAGCCGACTTTATGGCCGGTCAGACGATGATACTCGCGAATCGCCCTCATCATTACCAGACTAACAGGCAACGTCGCATTTACAGGCTCCATTCCAGTTGACGTCTTAATGAAGTCTGCGCCCGCCATCATACAAACCATGGACGCTTTCCCGACTTTCGAGATAGATCCGAGTTCGCCGGTTGCAATGATCGCTTTTAAATGCGCTGGACCGCATGCTTCGCGAAACGCCTTCACTTCGTCATATAAGGCGCTCCAATTCGCTGTTAAGACCTGGCGGCGGTTAACGACGATATCAATTTCCGTGGCGCCCGCCGCAACGGATGCTTCGATCTCCCGCAATTTCGTATCAAACGGCGAATGACCGGCCGGAAAACCGGTGGAGACAGCGGCGACTTGTACGTTCGACCCTTCTAACGCTTCGACCGCCGTCTCTATAAACTCATGATATACGCAAACTGCGCCAACGGTGAGGTTTAGTTTATCCGCGCCTAGCGCCGACAAAATTTCCGGCCGAACCGGGTTTAACGCCTTCGCACAAAGCCGGCGCACGCGGCCAACTGTATCGTCGCCGGCCAGTGTCGTAAGATCGATGCAGGAAACCGCCCTTAAGAGCCACGCTGCTTGCCAGTCTTTCTTGACGGTTCTTCGACCGGCAAGCGTCGTGACACGCCGTTCAGCGGCGGAGCGGTTAATGCGAACCGCATCAATCCAGTCCGTCATTAAGGGCGTGCCGGGGTTTCGCACATCGTCGTGGGCGATGTGCGCTCCTTTTTTCTTCCGATCTCCCAGCTCCATAACGTTGCTAGTCATCTCGTACTTCCTTCTTCCACCCTTAACCCAGAAACGATTCGCCCGCCGGCAACGGATCCAAATTCAAATGTCCCGCCAAAGTTTGTCCGATGTCGGCAAAGCTGTCGCGACGTCCAATAGAGCCCGGCTTTACGCTGTCGCCGAAAGCGATCACCGGCACAAATTCCCGCGTGTGATCGCTGCCCGGCCACGTCGGATCACACCCATGATCGGCGCTTAAAACGACAATATCGTCAGGACGCAATCTCTTCTTTATCTCCGGTAGACGACGATCAAAATTCTCGAGCGCTGCTGCGTAACCGGCGACATTCCTCCGATGGCCGTAAAGCGTATCGAAATCGACAAAATTTGCGAAAATAATAGAATTGTCTTCAGCGGACGCAATTTCGCGAAGCGTTGCATCGAACACTTCGTCGTTACCGTGCGCCTTTATGGACTTGGTTATGCCGCGGCCAGCAAAAATGTCGCTGATTTTTCCAATCCCGATCACGGAACCGCCGAGCCCTTTATGAATGTCCAGCAAAGTCGGTTTGTGCGGAGGCGTCGCGTAATCGCGGCGATTGCCAGTGCGTTGAAACGCCCCAGGCTGCTCGCCGATGAACGGGCGGGCTATGACGCGGCCAACATTGTACTCATCGACAAGCACTCGCGCGATCTCGCAAAGGTCATAAAGACGGTCCAGCCCGAAATGCGTTTCATGGGCCGCGATCTGAAATACGGAATCAGCGGATGTATAAACGATAGGCTTGCCGGAATGTATGTGCTCTTCGCCCAGTTCCTCGATAATAACCGTCCCAGACGCGTGCCGATCGCCCAATACGCCAGGCAGTTCGCCCTTATCGACAAGCGCCGCGATCAATGACTGAGGAAAGCTTGGCGGCCCTTTAGGGAACATGCCCCATTCGAAATCTACTGGCAGTCCCATCATCTCCCAATGGCCGCTTGGCGTATCTTTGCCGCAACTGCGTTCAGCCGCATATCCGTAAGCGCCCTCATAGTGATCGTTCACGGGCAATGGTAAGTTCGCGCCCTTCGCTTCTTGCGCAAGCGCGCCCAAACCAAGGCGCAGCAAATTCGGTATGTTCAGCGGACCGGCACGCAAGCCATTTTGATCCGCTTTTCCGGCGGCGCAGGCAAGAACGATATGTCCGAACGTATCAGCGCCATCGTCGCCAAAATTAGCGGCGTCTTCGCTTGCGCCAACGCCGAAAGAATCGAGTACTCCGATGATTGCTCGCGCCAATGCCGTATTCCAATATTAAACGATATTCCCGAAAATTTTGCCGAAGGGCCACGCTCAGCGCAAGCCTGGCAACGCTTTCACACTCAATTACACAAGAAAGACACGCCTTTCTGAAGGCGATTTACCGCCGCCTATACGCTCAATCCGCCCAAAACGCCAGCAATTCTGGCAAATCGCGCTCGCAGCGCCAGATCGATCGCCCAATCAAGATATATGGTTATTTGCCGAATCTGGCCGATTAATCGCAATCCAGCCGAAACGCCGACGGTAAGAGCCGTCCCAGAGTGACGCTCTCTATTTCATCGCGTTCGTCGACCAGCAAAATCTGCGTTTCAGCTGTCGCAAACTCGGCAATGACCTGTCGGCAACCGCCGCACGGTGTGCAACGCTCTATTTTTTCGCGACCGCCAGCGATAGCGATCATTGTTATGGCATTGCCGCCGTTTGCGATCATCACGTTGACCGCCGCGGCCTCCGCACAACTGCCAAGCGGATAGGCCGCGTTTTCGACATTGCATCCGGTGTGAATATTACCGTTTTCGTCAAGAATCGCGGCGCCGACTTTGTAATTTGAATACGGCGCATAGGCGTTCTCTCGCACAGCTTTCGCTTGCTCGACTACTTCCCTGACGTTTTCTTTGTTCATAATCTAGGCCTGCTCACCGAATAATATGACGTGATAACTTGGAACGTCATCTCCGCCTTACTCCTAACTCATACAACGCGCTCGAGAATTGGCGCCATTAATTGCGGTGGGTCCTGCGATATCGTACACGCATTCCTGTATTGTTCCGCCGCGCGCTCAAGATCTGAGTCTCGCGACGCATGGATGATGGCAAGAGGTTGAGACTTGTCAATCATTGCGCCAATTGGAGCGATCTCAGTAAATCCGGTCGACAAATCCAGCTTATCGTCACGATGCAGCCTCCCGCCGCGCAACGATATTATCGCCATGCCGATTTCACGCGTATTAACGGCAGTGAGATAACCTTCATGTTCGGCGTAAACCGGTTTCGCGAACTTAGCATTCGGCAAATAGCGATCATAGTTCTCGACGAAGTCCTTAGGGCCGCCTAGTGACGCAATCATTTGGCCGAAAACCTCTGCGGCCGACCCCGACGAGATTGTATCATCAATTCTTTGTCGCGCGGCGGCGGCATCGCTTTCAATATCCACCATATCAAGCAGCTCTGCGCTTAACGCGCAAACAACATCATCGAGCCGTCCGTCGCGTTCCTCGTTCCGCAGATACCGAACAACTTCACGAATTTCGACAGCGTTCCCCGCTGTGACGCCAAGCGGTTGTGACATATCGGTGATCAGTGCGCGCGTTTTCAACCCGCTGCCTACACCGGCGCCAACGAGGCTATCGCCCAAAGCGCGCGCCGCTTCAATTGACGGCATAAACGCGCCGGACCCAGTCTTGACGTCCATAACCAATGCATCGAGGCCGCCCGCTATTTTCTTTGAAAGAATAGATGCGGTTATCAGCGGAATTGATTCAACCGTGGCTGTAATATCGCGAATTGCGTAAAGACGCCGATCCGCCGGCGCCAGGGCGTCTGTCTGACCGATTATCGCACAACCGGCCGCTTTCACGGCATTCTTGAAGTCGCTGATTTCCGGTTGCGTCTGATATCCCGGCACGCTTTCAATTTTGTCGAGCGTGCCGCCGCTATGACCCAGTCCGCGCCCGGAGATCATTGGAACAAAACATCCGCACGCTGCAAGGATTGGCGCCAGCACAAAGCTAACCTTATCGCCAACGCCGCCTGTCGAATGCTTGTCGACAACGGGGCCACCGAGCTTTTCTTGCGACCAATCAAGAATCTCGCCGGACTGGGCCATTTCGATAGTGAGAGCGCTCGTTTCCTCATCAGACAACGAATTGAAATAGATCGCCATCGCCAAGGCGGCGACTTGCTCCGGCGCAATCGTGGAGTCTGCAAGGCCGGCTACGAAATACCCAATCTCTTCGTTTGTCAGCGTGTCCCCGTTGCGTTTTTTTCGAATAATTGAGGCTATGTTCATTTTTTCTCGCCGGCGCAATCAGGAGCCTATCCCGCGCACTTAACGATCGAACTGCGCGTCTGACTATTGATGATTCTATATAAAAAAGCGCACTTGTTCAAATCACGGGCGCGTTGCATATCCTAGCGGCGGCGCCCCGCCCCCGGTATCTTCATCACTTAATTGCAGCAGCCGGCGCGGGTCTTGTCCGCCCCCTAATCTTCCTTAGCCGGAAGATCCGTCACACCCGTAGGCCGACTGCGCCAGCGCAATCATATCCACGCGCGTCAAGTGATCCACGCGCGATCGGCGCCCAGCTAACAAACCCCGTTCGGCAGGTCTCGTCCCTCGAAAAAGGCGGTCAAGTTATCAATCGCCATCATGCCCATAGCATCGCGGGTCTCAACGGTCGCTGACCCAATGTGAGGCAACAAGCTTACATTTTCCATGCCGACCAACATCTCGGGAACCGCGGGCTCATTTTCAAACACGTCAAGCCCTGCGCCGGCAATTCCGCCATTGCCTAGCGCCTCAACCAAAGCGTTTTCATCAATGAGCGTTCCCCGCGCGGTGTTGATCAGGTACGCCGTCGGTTTCATTAAAGAAAGTGATTCGGATGTGATAACCGGCGAACCTTTGTCAGATCCCGGAATATGCAATGAAACAATATCTGCATTCGCCAAGACTTCTTCAATATCGCTGCATGTTTTCGCCGGAACATCCGACAATTCAACACGCGAACGATTGAAGTAAATAATTTCCATTCCAAAACCCACATGGGCTCGGCGCGCGACCGCCTTGCCGATGCGGCCCATGCCAATAATGCCAAGCGTCTTACCCTGGAGGCCTACACCCAAACCGGCGGCAATCGAAAATCCCCGCCAATTCCTGGTGCGGAGCATTTTTTCTGCTGCATAGGCCCGCCGGGTTACCGACAATATGAGCAACAAGGCGATGTCAGCGGTTGCGTCCGTCAATACGTCGGGCGTGTTTGAGACTGAGATCCTGGCTTGTTCAGCATAGCGCAGGTCAATATTGTTTACGCCGACGCCGAAATTTGCGATCATTTTCACGCGCCGGTTTTCAACAGACATTATTTCGTCATCGATTGCATCGCTGACAGTGCACAAGAGCGCATCATGGGTGCGCATTGCGTCTTTTAAGTCGTTTTTTGAATAGGGCTGATCATTGGCGTTCAGGCGGACGGAAAACAGATCTGACAGACGCGCCTCAACAGCAGGCGTCAATTTTCGGGTAACGGCAATTGTCGGGCTCATTACTTCAACTTCAGTCCTCAGCGGTTGGTGATGAATGTGTCGTAGATGGCGAACCTTCCCATTTTGGGAAATTTCTCACATACCTCACAAAATGAATGCGTGCATATTGTCGGCAACCCCAAATCAGCTCTATCATGTTGCTTTTGTGGAAATTTTTCTGGCTGACGGATCGAAGGACCAGCACTTAAGCGGCAAACCGAAAACAATCATATGAAAGACTCACCTCCTCAAAAATACGAAGATCTCACGCGCCTGATTCACGAGCAGCATGATGATATGCCCAAAGCGTACCAGGCTATCGCGCTCTATATCACGCAAAACCCGCGCGAAGTTGCGATGTTGTCGATGAACAAGATCGCGAAACAATGCGGCACCCATCCGTCAAACTTCGTACGGTTTGCACAATCTCTCGGCTTTGAGGGTTTCAAGGAGCTTAGAACGCTTTTTCAGGCAAAGCTCGCAACGCCCGCCCCTGGTTTCGAAGCGCGTCAGCAAGCTCTTGGTGCTGACCTTGACAGCAAAACAGCATCTGGCGGCCAGACCTTTCTCTCGCGATTGGTGAACAAGGACATTCTCTCGCTCAATGAACTCCTCAGTGAAATTAGCGAGGAAGACCTCAACCTTGCGGCGGAAATCCTCGACAAGGCGGATGTTGTTTACATATTGGGGCAATTGCGGTCCGCGCCCGTTGCAGATTTGGCTCGATACATGCTGACGATGCTAGGCAAGCGGGTCACGCTTCTTGATGCAAGCGGCGGTCTTTCTACACATATGGCGAAACGTATCACAAAGGATGACGCGTTATTGGCGGTTTCCTTTCGTTTCTATGCAAATGAAGTGGTCGACATCGTCGCCGCTGCCGGCGCTCGAAAGGTTCCTGTTATTGGCATTTCTGATTCCTCCCTGTCGCCAATCGCAAAAAACGCCAATCCGTTGTTTGTGGTGCCGGAGCGAGAATATACGTTCTCACGCTCTCTAGCGGCGCCAATCTGCCTTACACAGGCATTGATGCTGTATGTAGCTGCACGGCAACAAAGAGGAGACGACCCCCGAATCCCCACTGTTACCGACAAGTAGCTCGTGCACCAAATGCTCAATTGACAACGCGATATCCGGCATTTTGAACAGCATCCAACAATGCCGCGTGTCCAATTTTCGCCATTTCAAAGGGAGGATACCTCACGGGATCCTGCTCGGCTTCCACAACAATCCACCCCTCGTAGCCGTAATCAGCGAGCCTTTTGCAGATCGCCCCGAAGTTGAGAGAGCCATTTCCAGGCACGGTGAACACACCGCGAATAATCGCATCGAGAAAGCTGTCCTTAGACCGATCAATTTCTGAAGCCACGCCCAGCCTAATGTCCTTGGCGTGAACATGGTTTATGCGCGCGTGATATTTATCGATCACACGAAAAACATCGCCGCCGGCGAACGCCATGTGCCCGGTGTCAAACAAAAGAGGCACCGCCTCGCCTGTGTTGGACATGAACAAATCAAGCTCGGCTTCAGTCTCGATGACGGCGCCCATATGATGGTGGTAACTTAGCGGCGCGCCCTGATCTGCACACCACTCTGCGAATGACGTTAGTTTTTTTCCATATGCTTTGATCTGATTTTCATCCAGCTTTGGCTTGGAATTGAGCGGCGCCGACCGTTCGCCTTGAATCGACCCTGAGACTTCGCCATAGGCAAAAGACGGCGCGCCCATGGTCGTGAAAAGTTCAAGCAGCTCGGCCGCCCTATCCTTTTCCGCTTCGAGATCGCCCTCCAGCAAAAGTCCTGAGAACCACCCTCCGCAGATGCGCATATCATAGCCATTTAAAATCGGCCCCAGTTCTTCTGCATTCATAGGAAATCGACGACCCGTTTCCATGCCGCCATAACCAGCTTCCGACGCCTGGCGCAGACATTCGTCGAGCGACACGTCGTCACTCAACTCCGCAAGATCATCATTCCACCAAGCAATCGGTGCGATACCCAACCTTATTTCCATGTCTTTTAGATACCTATACGTTGTTTTTTGCGGATTTCGTCTTGCTGAGCGCGAGCGTCGTTCACTTCAGGCCGATTTGACACCTCGGGCACGCCCACATCCCATTCGGCGTCGCCGGGAACCCAGGCAAAAGCGTCTGAAACAATCGAAATCACCGTCGTTTTGTCATTTTGCTGCGCCCACTTCATGGCTTCATCAAGTTCGCCGAGCGTCTCAACGCTGCGTGCATATGCGCCCATGCTTTCGGCGTGTTTGGCAAAATCAACAGCGAAGGGTTCTTCGACGCGACAGTCCTTAATAAGGTTGTTGAATGAGGCGCCGCCCTTGAAATTCTGCAATCGGTTGATGACCGCAAAACCGCCATTATCACAGACAATCACAATCATCTTATGTCCGGTGAGTACGGATGAATAAATGTCGGAATTCATCATGAGATATGTACCGTCGCCGATCATGACGATCGGCGTGCGCGTCTCATCAGCCATGGCGCTGCCCCATCCGGTGTCGGCCTGGTTTTGTCAAAAATGACCTGAGAGGTCGAAATTTAAGATCCCTCCAGTATAGATTCGCCAACTCGAACGACGCCGTCATCAGAGCGCGCATAGAGCGCCAGGTTCGCCTCCTGCGCCTTGCGAATCGCGAAGGCCGTCGGCGCTGATATTGAGACGACGGCTTTGACGCCCATTCGAGCGGCCTTTTCGATGATTTCGTAAGAACAGCGGCTCGACATCACCACAAACCCGTCAGGCAAATCGGCGTTGTCCCGCGCCAGTGCGCCGAGAAGTTTGTCGAGAGCGTTATGCCGTCCGACGTCCTCGCGCGCGACGCTAACGTTCCCGGCCGGGTCAGCCCAGGCTGCGGCATGCATGGTGCGCGTCTTTGCATTGAGCGGCTGATGGCGTTGGAGGTCCACCATCGCGCGCGTTAAGGCCGCCGTCTCCAATTCCACCGCCACGTCCGAAACCGTCGGCAGCCGCTCAAAAAATGTCTCTGCGTTTTCGAGCCCGCACAATCCGCAGCCGGCGCGGCCAACGAGATTGCGCCGCTGCTGGCGAATATCGAGCCGCTCCAACTTCTCCGGCGCAATCGCAAGCTGAAGTTCGATTCCGCGATCAGTACAGTGAATATCTACCGATGCAATGTCCGCGACTTGGTCCACGACCCGTTCGGTCAGGGAAAAGCCGACTGCAAAGTCTTCCATGTCAACCGGCGTCGCGAGCATGACAGCGTAATTTCGTTGGTTATAGACAAATGCGACCGGCGTTTCCTCCGGCACTGTCCAGGCTCCGCCAGCAATTTGCGCATTTTTCGCCGGAGACGGCGCCGTGCCAAACGAACGAAAACGCGTCACCTATTCGGCCGGTGTTTTAACGCCGTTTTCGAGAATTCGGCGCATTTGCGGGCTCGACGTTTCGTAATCCTCCTGCCACGGGGATTTATGATTGGCCGGCGCCACCTCGACCGCAGTCACCTTGTACTCTGGACAACTCGTCGCCCAGTCGGAAAGCTCAGTCGTTACAACATTGGCGCCGGTTTCCGGGTGATGGAAGGTCGTATAGACGACGCCGGGTTGAATGCGATCTGTAATAATCGCGCGCAGGGCAATTTCTCCCTTGCGGCTCCTAACCGAGACCCAATGGCCGTCATGGATGCCGCGAGCTTCTGCATCGCTGGCATGGATCTCCAAGACATCTTCGTCGTGCCAATCGCTGTTTTGCGTGCGGCGTGTCTGCGCGCCCACATTATATTGAGACAAGATACGCCCGGTCGTCAGAATGAGCGGGAATTTGCGGTTCGTTTTCTCTTCGGTCGGCACATATTCGGTAACGACAAACAGCCCTTTTCCACGAACGAACTCGTCTACATGCATGATGGGCGTGCCCTCCGGCGCCGCATCATTGCACGGCCATTGCACGGAACCCTTCTCGTCCAGCGATTTGAACGAGACATTGGCGAAGCTTGGCGTCAGTGCTGCAATTTCGTCCATTATGTCCGATGCATTTTGATGGTCCATTTCGTAACCGAGGGCGCGCGCCAGATCTTGCGTTACCTCCCACTCTTCCTTGCCGGTTTTCGATTTCATTGCGGGGCGCACGCGATTGATGCGACGCTCTGCGTTGATAAACGTCCCATCCTTTTCAAGAAAAGACGTGCCCGGTAGAAATACATGAGCAAAGCGCGCGGTCTCATTAAGGAAGAGGTCCTGAATGATCAGAATATCGAGCGATTTGAGCGCGGCCTCTACATGTTGGGTATTTGGATCGGACTGAGCAACGTCCTCTCCTTGTATGTACATTCCCTTATACGTACCTGCGCAAGCTTCATCGAACATGTTCGGAATGCGGTAGCCCGGCTCATTGTCCATTTTAACATTCCAGGCCTTTTCAAACGTCGCACGCGCAGCGTCGTCTCCAACGGGACGATAATCAGATAGTTCGTGGGGGAATGAACCCATGTCGCACGAGCCTTGCACGTTGTTTTGACCGCGAAGCGGGTTCACACCGACGCCGCGCCGCCCGATGTTGCCGGTCGCCATTGCGAGATTGGCCATGCCCATGACCATGGTCGAGCCCTGACTGTGCTCGGTAACGCCAAGGCCGTAATAGATCGCCGCATTGCCCCCCGTTGCATAAAGGCGGGCAGCCGCGCGAATATCATCCGCCGCAACTCCGGTTACTTTTGAGACTTTCTCCGGCGAATTCTCCTCGCTGCGAATGAAGTCGAACCATTCCTTGAATGACGGTAAATCGCAGCGCTCTTTGACAAATGTCTCGTCGAGCAAGCCTTCAGTCGCCGCCACATGTGCAAAGGCATTAATAAGCGCTACATTCGTACCAGGCAGAAGCGGCAAATGATGCGCCGCCTCTATATGCGGCATGCGCACAAGGTCGATGGCGCGCGGGTCGGCGATAATGAGTTTTGCTCCTTCTCGCAGGCGTCGTTTCATTTGCGAGGCGAAGACAGGGTGCGCATCGGTCGGATTGGCGCCAATGACCACAATGACATCAGCCTTTTCAACGCTATCGAAGTCCTGTGTGCCCGCCGACGTGCCATAGGTCTGTTTGAGCCCGTAGCCTGTCGGCGAGTGGCAAACCCTGGCGCAAGTGTCGATGTTATTGTTGGCAAAAGCGGTCCGCACGAGCTTCTGCACCAGCCAGACCTCCTCCGCCGTGCAGCGCGAAGAGGTAATTGCGCCGACGGACTTCCTACCGTAGTTCGCTTGCGTATCCTTCAGGCGTTTTGCGGCAAAGTTGATTGCTTCTTCCCAGGAGACGACTTTCCAGGGGTCGGTGATCTTCTCACGGATCATCGGTTTTGTAATGCGGTCCTTATGGGTGGCGTAGCCCCAGGCGAACCGCCCTTTGACGCAGGAATGACCGTGATTGGCCTTACCGTCTTTATGGGGAACCATGCGAACGACCTGATCGCCTTTCAGTTCCGCCTTAAAAGAACACCCCACGCCGCAGTAAGCGCATGTTGTCAGAACCGTTCGGTCGGGAACGCCGTGTTCGACGACAGACTTTTCCTGCAATGTGGCTGTCGGGCAGGCCTGCACGCAGGCGCCGCAGGAAACGCATTCGGAATCAAAGAAATTTGCGCCGCCGACCGCCACGCGGGAATTAAACCCGCGCCCATCAATTGTCAGCGCCAACGTGCCTTGCACTTCATCGCAAGCGCGCACACAGCGGGAACACACGATGCATTTCGACGGATCATACTCAAAGTAAGGATTGCTCTCGTCTTTTTGCGATTCAAAATGGTTTTCGCCCTCATATCCGTAACGAACATCGCGCAATCCGACGACGCCCGCCATGTCCTGCAATTCGCAGTCGCCATTGTCAGAGCAGGTAAGGCAATCGAGCGGATGGTCTGAGATGTAAAGCTCCATCACGCCGCGGCGCAGTTTCGCCAGTCGTTCCGTCTGGGTGCGAATTTTCATCCCCTCCCGCACTGGCGTCGTGCAGGACGACGGCGTTCCCTTGACGCCATCAATTTCCACCAGGCAAAGCCGGCATGAGCCGAACGCTTTTACGGAATCGGTCGCACAGAGTTTCGGGATGGAAATGCCGATTTCCGCCGCCGCGCGCATCACGCTGGTCCCGTCGGGAACGGCGACTTCGAATCCGTCAATCTCGACCGCAACCTTATTGTCTGTTTCGGGCTTCGGCGTTCCGAAATCTTTTTCTCTCAGGATGGCCATGTCTCGCCTTCTCCTATTCCGCCGCCCGGCTGACTGCCGATCGCGGACGAAAATCTTCCGGAAAATGCTTCATCGCGCTTTGCACCGGGATCGGCGTCATGCCGCCCATGGCGCAGAGCGAGCCGTCGACCATGAGCTCGCATAGATCGCGGACGATTTCTTCTTGCTTTTCCGGCGCATCGCCCTCGCGCCATCGGTCCATAACCTCGACGCCGCGGACGGCGCCGACCCGGCATGGCGTGCACTTGCCGCAGGATTCTTCGGCGCAAAATTCAAAGGCGTATCTCGCCTGTTCCATAAGATCGACTGTATCATCAAAGACGACGATCCCGCCATGGCCAACGCCCGCGCCATTGGCCAGCATCGTCTCATAATCCATCGGTAGATCGAACAACGCCGGCGGCAAATACGCGCCCAGCGGTCCTCCGATCTGCGCCGTCCGCACGGGTTTTCCGGTTCGCGTTCCCCCGCCCATCTCATTTACCAGTTCGCCAAGGGTAAGCCCGAACGCCGTTTCGAATAACCCGCCTTGCTTTATATTGCCGGCGAGTTGGAACGGCATGGTTCCGGTCGACTTGCCCATGCCGAGCTCGCGATACCAGTCAGCGCCGTTGGCCATGATTGCCGGGACCGAGCACAGGGTGATCACGTTATGCACCAGCGTCGGTTTCCCGAATAATCCTTCGAGCGCGGGTATCGGCGGCTTGGCGCGCACTTCGCCGCGCTTGCCCTCAAGACTGTTCAGAAGCGAGGTTTCCTCGCCGCAGATATAAGCGCCGGCGCCGATGAAGAGTTCGATGTCAAACGCCCTGCCCGATCCTTTGACATTGTCGCCGATCAGACCGCCAGCTCGGGCGCGGTTAATGGCATCGGTTAAGATCTGCGCGGCGATCGGATATTCAGAGCGCAGATAAATGTACCCTTTGGTTGCGCCGGTTGCGATTCCCGCGATCGCCATACCTTCGATCAACAAAAACGGATCGCCTTCCATGATCATGCGATCGGCAAACGTACCGCTGTCGCCTTCGTCGGCGTTAACGACTATGTACTTCGGATTAGTCGTTGCCGATTCCACGGTCTTCCACTTAATTCCAGCCGGGAAGCCGGCGCCCCCTCGCCCGCGCAAGCCGGACTGCAGGATTTCTTCGCATATATCGGCGCCTGACATGGCGAGCGATTTTTCAAGGCCAGCCCCGCCCCCATTTGCATCATACTCTTCAAGGCTCAGCGGGTCTGTCACGCCGCAGCGATCGAAGATCGCCCGTGTTTGTTTTTTGAAAAAGGGGATCTCTTCCACCGGCCCGACAGACTTGTCGTGCTTTCCGTCGCCAACAATCGCGTCCAAAAGCGAGGCTGCGTCCTCAGCGCCGACCGGACCATAGCCAACACGTTTTCCGTCTCGCGCAACTTCCATCAGGGGTTCAAGCCAATGCATGCCGCGCGAACCCGTGCGCACAAGCGTGAAACCGACTTTGCGCTTTGCCGCCTCATCGACGAGTGCCGCCGCCAGTTCGTCAGCGCCCAGGCTGACGGCGACAGAATCAAGCGGCAGAAATATCTTTAACGCCGTCATGTCGACCTCGCGGCGCTGGCGTCTTCAATTGCTTTCTCGATTTTTTCGTCGCTCGCCAATCCAATGAGTTGCTCGTTCACCATTGCCGCCGGCGCAGCCGAACAAAGCCCGAGACAAAATACCGGCTCAAGCGTCACACGGCCTGACGCACTGGTCTCGCCCAGCTCGGTGGCGCAAGATTTTTCGACCGCCGTCGCCAGCGCGCGGCCGCCCGCAGCCTGACAGGCTTCCGCCGCACACAAACGCACCACCGTCTCGCCTTTTGGCGAACGGGAAAAGTCGGAATAAAAACTTATTACGCCGCGAACTTCAGCCCTGGTGAGATTAAAAGCTTCCGCTGCAACGGCTTCCATCTCATCGGGCAAAAAGCCAAAATGATCCTGCACCGCGCGCAAGGCGGTAATAAGACCACCCGTCGCCGCCTTATGTGGCGCGATGATCGCGTTTAGCTCAGAAAGTTCGGGTCCCATTTGAAACACAAATTAGCGCCCGGAGGCCCCAATTGCAAACAATCGTTATTAATCAAAGACATGGCCAAAGCTACGAGTATTAATCCCGCGACGGCAATCAACCAAACCAAACATCTCAAAAAATGCGAATCGAAACGAATCTAGAAACCGTGGAATCACTAAAATTTGACAAGAGTTCCGGCATCCGACGCACGCGCAACGCGCAACAGCGCCTCCGCCGCGTAGAGATCCTGCGCCACGACGCCGAGAGATTTGAATACGGTAATCTCGTCCGGGCTGGCGCGCCCGCGAACCCGACCCTGCGCAACATCGCCAATTTCACCCACGATCTTGTTCGCTGAAAATGCGCCTTCAGTAATCGGGATCAGGATGTCGCCGGCTTCTGCCATGGCGCTCTCAACTAAATCGACAAAGACCGACGCACGAGCGATGGTTTCCGTATCCGCTTCACGGTGTTCCGGGTTGTGAGGACCAACGAGATTAATGTGTGCGCCTTCGCGCAGCCAGGCGCCCTGCAAAATTGGCTTTTGCGCCGACGTCACCGTGGAGAGTACATCGCACGCCGCCGCCTCCTCGGCATTTGCCGTCGCTCGGGCGTTAACGCCCGTTCGCTCAGCGATGGCCTTCGCAACCGTTTTCGCCTTGTCCTCGTTGCGTCCCCAAATCACGGTTTCCCTTATTGACGGGCGGGCGGCGACAATCGCTTCGGCGTGGGTTTGCGCCTGCACGCCAGTTCCGAAAACGCCATGAGTCTCGACATCTGGCCGGGCGAGCAGCTTTGTCGCCAGTCCGGAGACCGCGGCCGTCCGGATCGACGTGATTTCAGCGCCGTCGAGGATGGCTGTCGGCGCGCCCGTTTCGTGATCGAACAGGATGACAAAACCCTGGATGGTGGGGCGCCCTGTGGCGGGATTGTCCGGATGCAGGCTGACGACTTTGGCGCCATACATGGGCGGCTCGGACGCAGAACCGGGCATAAGACCGAGCGATCCCGATTCATCAAATAACGGCGCCCACAATCGCGGGGGCATGTCGACAGTTTTATTGGTTGCTGCAATCATCGCATCGCGCATGGCCTCGATGCAGAGATCCATGGTCAACAGGTTGCGTACGGTTTTTCCGTCAATCAGACGAACATCCGGCATATTGTTTTCCCAGCGGCCCTAAACCCAACAAAACGCGGCTGCAGGATACAGGTCATCGATAAATCAGGATATTGTCGATTCCATTGCGCCAAATAGTTTCATCAGCGTCCGCAATTTTCTCCAGATCGCCTGGCGCAGCATTTGAATCCTCAACCCATTCCCGCAAAATCGAGCCGCCATTGATTACATCAATGGCTAGCTTATCGAATTCATACTCATACGGAAAATCCCGCCATAACTCGTAGTCGGGATAGAGTTGGCGGATCGCCTTGAACGCGAGCGCCATCAAGCGCCACGGACGAAACGCTGCATGGTCATAATGCGGCGCCTCTACGTGGATTTGCACCCCGCTGCATAAGGCGCCCGCATGTTTGTGGAACGTGGGTTCAAACCAGCATTCCCGCAAAACACATCCCTCGAGCCACGCGGGCGACAGTTTTTGCATTTCCCCGATGACCGCACGCGCTTCAATATCAGGGGCGCCGAACACTTCCAGCGGGCGCGTGGTGCCGCGTCCTTCCGACAGGGTGGTTCCTTCGAGCATCACCGTACCGGCGTATGCGCGCGCCATGGATAAGTTGGGCGCGTTTGGGCTCGGATTGATCCAGGCCCGTTCATTGCCCGGCCAGCCAAAGCCCGGGGCGTCGTCTGGGCGCCAACCACTCATTTCAATAACGCGATAATCGAGATCGAGGTTAAAGTGAGCGATGAACCAACGACCGAGCTCGCCCATGGTGAGGCCATGACGCATCGGCGTCGGCCCGGCGCCGACAAAACTCTCCCAACCGGACCGCAATACTGTTCCTTCGACTGGGCGCCCCGCCGGATTGGGGCGGTCCAGAACCCATACGGACTTACCCTTCGCCGCCGCCGCTTCCAGAACATAAAGCAAAGTCGTCATGAAGGTGTAGATGCGGCAGCCAAGATCCTGAAGATCAACAAGCAACACGTCAAAGGCGTCCACCATTTCTTCTTTCGGACGCCGCACTTCGCCGTAGAGACTGTAAACGGGTACGCCATGGACTGGATCCACATAGTTCGCGGACTCAATCATATTGTCCTGCTTGTCGCCACGAAGACCATGCTGTGGTCCAAATGCAGCGCTTAATTTTATATCGCCGCAAGCCGCAAGCGCATCGAGCGTATGTGTCAGATCCACGGTTACGGACGCTGGATGGGCAAGCACCGCAACGCGCTTTCCCTTGAGCGGGCCTCTCAAAGCGGCGTCCGAAATGAGCCGATCAATACCAAATTTCATGAACTGCAAAGTCATGGGATTTGCCCGATAAAGCAACTGGCGTTGTGAAAGTCCGGCGCCCCCTCGCCGTGCGCCAGCGCCCAATAGGCGATGTCGCCGTTCTTTTCTTCTATGACAGCTGAAAGCCCAAGCGGCCGCGACAAAGGGTGATTGAGTGGCAGGTCGTCAAGCAAGAACTCCGCATAAAGATCAAAGCGGCTTTCCGTTGATGCGATCTTGATGGATGGCGCAGCACATGTCGGCGACGATAGCGCTGTGCGATACCGTTCAAAGCGATAGAGCGCCCATTCGCCCGAGGGCGAAAAATTTAACTCATAATAAGCATCGCCATCGCCGAGAAATGCTTCAAAGCAGGTATGCTCCCACAATCCGTCAACACGGCGCGCTTCGCCCGGCAATGGCATCGCCAACTTGGCAATATCGCCGGCGACTTCGTAATGCAGTAATGCTGCATCACCTCTTCGCATCGCTGTCGCCTGGATCGAATGCACTGAACAGTCGCCAGACGTCGGGTGCGGGATGAGCTTCCCGCGCCAGGGCTGGGCCACGCTCTCATTTGTTCTGTCCAATGCCATGCCTCAAATCTAGCTTAGGATGATTAACAACACGGAACGCGGGCGTTTCAGACGCCGAGGATAACTCGACCCGCTAAGGGCGATGCACTGGGTACTGCACAATTCGTTAGACTGATTTTCCCTGCTGGGGCAGATAACAATACGCAAGAGACAATTCGGGAGCCCGCCATGGCCGATGCTGATCTGGTTCAATACGAGAAGGACGGCGACGTCGCCGCCATATATCTGAACGATCCCGACACCCTAAACGCCCTGTCGGCCGAGTTGACGCAGGCGTTGATCGCCGCGCTGGATCGCGCCGCAAGCGACGCGCGGGCCGTTATCCTGACCGGTCGCGGACGCGGGTTCAGTTCAGGCGCCAATCTCGGCACGAGCGGCATGGATGTCAGCGATCCAGACCGCGATGTCGGCGCGCAGCTCGAGACAGGATTCAATCCCCTCATCCAACAAATGCGCGACCTTCCGATTCCCATCGTCACCGCCATACGCGGACCCGCGGCCGGTGTTGGCTGTTCGATTGCGTTAATGGGCGACATCATCGTTGCATCCCGGAAGGCGTACTTTCTCCAGGCGTTCTGCAATATCGGCCTCATACCCGACGGCGGCTCACCCTATATTCTAGCCCGCGCCATCGGACGCGTGCGTGCGATGGAGATGATGCTGCTCGGAGAACGCTATCCGGCCGAGCGCGCTTTTGCGGATGGTCTTGTGACGCGCCTTGTGGACGATGACGCGCTTGAAGCGACCGCATTGGAATTTGCTCGCAAGCTCGCCGCCGGCCCCACCAAAGCGCTTGGCCTGATTCGCCGTTCCGCCTGGGCCGCGCTTGAATCCACTCTGGACGAGCAACTCGCGAATGAACGAGTTTGGCAACGCGACGCCGGCCGCTCGGACGATTTCATCGAGGGCGTAAAAGCGTTTTTTGAAAAGCGCGAGGCGAAGTTTGAGGGGCGCTGAACCGCACCCTATTCGCCTTTGACGCCGACCATGATTAGGGTGGCGCCGTCGCAGCGCGGTTGCACTCCCAATTGGAACAGATCGGTTTGTGGATAGTCGTTTTCGCCGCCAGCGCATTCGCCGGCAGCTTTCTCAATGTCGTCGTTCATCGCGGACCTGCGCTTTGGGGCCTCGTCGATACGCCGGACGGACCTCGCGGCAACTTCTTCATGCCGCCGTCCTACTGTCCCCATTGCCGCGCCCCAATACGCTTCTGGCGGCTCATGCCGATTGTGAGTTTTGTTCTGTTGCGGGGCCGCTGCGCCGATTGCGGGGAACGGATTTCGGCGCGCTACCCGCTTGTTGAACTGGCCGCGGCGCTGCACGGTTTGCTCGCCGTCGCGCTGTTGGGCGCGACTGTTGCTGCGGCGCTTTTGGCGTTGTTCGGTTGGTTGCTGCTCGCCCTCGCCGTCATCGATTTTGAAACCGGATATCTTCCCGACTGGTTGACTGGGCCGCTTGCGCTCACAGGACTGACTGCAAATGCATTTTCACTATTTGCACCGCCCGTTGATGCGGTGATCGGCGCCATAGCGGGCGGCGTCGCCTTCTGGGCGATCGGCGCACTCTGGCGACGATGGCGCGGCGTCGATGCACTCGGCCTGGGCGATGCAAAGCTCCTTGCCGCCCTTGGCGCCTGGATGGGGTGGGCCGCCTTGCCGGCAATTGTGCTTATCGGATCGGTGGCGAGCCTTGTCGTGGTTATGCTGCCCATCTTAAGGGGCGCAAAAGTCAACACTGCCGACGCCGTGCCTTTCGGCCCCGGGCTTGCCTTTGGCGGATACGCCGCGTTCATCGCGATGCTGATGACGCCATAAAAATGGCGCGGGGATGACCCCGCGCCTCAAATCGGTGAACCTATGGTGGTCGCCTAACGACGCGACGCGTAACGACCGCTCCGCGCAACTTCCATACCGCGGATGTCCTCTTCGAACGCCACGGGCTGTCCATCGACAAAAATCACGGTGTACTGCGCGTATCCATCGTGGCGGCGGCTGCTCACATGGCTGCGCACGCTGATATCAACAGCCCAAGCCTCAATCTGTCCGTGCCGACCGAAGTCCGCATAAACAGGGTACGGCCGGCCATGGACCGAAACCCGCGCCCCGCGTGAATTCGACAATCGGCTTTCCACATAGTCTTCAGCGGCATAGCGATAATCCGCCGGCGCTGGGCCGAAATTCTGAGCAAGCGCCCCCGTCAGCATTAACCCAGCAGCAAAAACTCCCGAGAGGCATTTCTTTATAATTGTCATTTTGACCTCTTTCGCGACGAAACCAGATGCGCAGGCTCCGTCATATTAGTGAAATAAAACTGTCACTAAAGTGTCATATTCGCGGAGAAAGTCAACGTGAAAACGCAAATAATGCGCTTTATGCGCAACAATTACGCCACACTAAGCCGTTGCAATGATTGATTATTTTTGAATGCGGGCGAGCGGGCGCGCAAAAACCAATTAGTTTCAGTGTGTTAGGCGAGCGCCGCGAACCAGCCCCCTGACCGTTCTAGAACTATTTCTTGCGACAGCCAGCTATGCCCGCTGCGGGGGCCACGATTTCCCAGCCGCTGGCGGAACGGACTGTGATCAGACCGCGTTCCAGATAAGCGCCGCCATCAAATCCAAGACCAAAATTGACATCAACTTCGGCATCGTACCCAGTTCCACCCACAAACACCTGGCGCTCGAACACGCCGTAATTGCTGCCTCCGGCTGTTTCCGCCAGCGACAGCGTCACAGGCGCGCCGTTGATTGCAATTTGCGCTGTCTCGCCTGAGATATATCGCAATATCCGCGTCGGCGCGTTGGCGTCGAGCGTCCACAGAATCATACCGCATTTGCCCGGCGGAAGAGCGGCTTCGTTGAGACCGGTCAAAGCAAAAGAACCGTCATCATTTGTCGTGGCGACATGTGTAACGTCAGCGGCGCCCGACGCGCAGCCGCACAACACCAGAACGCAAAAGGCGGTGGTCGTCCGTTTCATGATCCCGCTCCCTTCAGCGCGCCGATCGCGTCGTAAACAAGAACGCCGTCGCCATCCTCAAAACCCAGGCGACGCAGATTATTCTCAAGGTCCGCACGCCCAAGGTCAACGCTCGCGACAACGCGATATGTCATAGCCGGGTCAATCGCAATTTTGATTTCTGTTTCCCCTTCGCGATTACCCCCGCGCAGCGTCACAAGCACCTGACCGGCGTCGCAAGCTGCCGGGCCCGCCAGCAATAAGCTCTCGCCAACCAAAGCGCGCGACGACGCATCGAGGACATCGGTCCGAATTTCTCCTGCTGCTGATTGGCAGCCTGATCGCGACCATACGAAACTGGCGCGTCGCGCCTCGATTCGCCCCTGATATGGAATACCGAATAACGAGTATCGCCTCACCGCCGAAAGATTGAATGCAAAATTTGCGTCCGCAACAGCAAGACGTCGGGTGATCAGACTAACGCTGAGCCGCCCGGAGCCGATGGCCGCGCCATCTTGCGCAATGATGTCAGCGGCGGCGGCGGCGGTCAGTAATGCGAGCGGGCGCACCTTGAACGTAATGTTGCCGAGATAGACGTCGCCAGTGGAGACGCCGCGAATCTCGCCTTTCCAGACCGTGCCCCTGACTTCCTGATACTGAATGGTTGCAGCATTGGCGTTGAGAATAGGCGTAATCAGACTTGCCGGGGCGATCGCAATCGCCGTGATCAGGAACGCTGCAATGCCGATGCGGATCAATGGACCTCGTCGGTCCCCTTTTTCGGCCTTGCGCGCACTCATGCGCCGCCTCTTTGCGACATGGTAAGCTGCGCCCTGACTGATTGAGGATTGCCGGTTTCGCGCGCGATATCAGCTGTGTCGACGACAATGTTGTATTCCGTCCGCAACATAGACAGCCATTGAAAGAGCGCGTCGGGCGAGGCCGAGGTAATGTTCACATCAACAGCACGGTCGCCTCGGGCGTTTATGAACACAATCGTGACGCCGGCCTGGCTTGCCGTCTGCGAGACGATTGTACGCGCCGGCCCTCCGTCCGTTCCCACACTCGCATTGGCGGCAAGACCGAGCGGCGCAGCTTCAGCGACCAGTTCATATAGGCCGCGCGCAGACGTCATATCCCGTCGCTGATCGGAACGCCACGAGAGCGCAGGCGACAAGACAAGTTGCAATACGACGAACACGAGAGCGAGGCCGCCGCCGATGAGAATAAGCAGCCGCTCCCGATCCGAAAGGTCGCGCCAGAATCGTTCCATCAGATCGTCACCGTCATTTCGCCGACCCAATAGGCGCCTGACCGTCGATATCCGCCGGTTTCGGAAGAGGTCGCGCCCATAGATGCAAGCGTCTGTTGAAACATCGATATTTCTGAGTCTGACGTACTCCTGACGGAAAAAACAAACATGTTCCGTGTGCGATCAAAACGGATGCGATCGATGACCACATTTTCGTGGCGTTCAAGCGCCTTTCCAAGCGTATCGGAGATGAGCAAAAATGACGCGTCTCCACCTGAACCTAAAACGCCGCGCGCATGGGTGCGAATATCAACATTTGCTGCGTTCGGGAAAGCATCCCGGTGGATACGCGCCGCTTCCATTTCATAGTGAGTGGCGATGCGGGAAGCGCGGAAACCGTCGGCTATGACTCCGACGAACCAGATCGCCGCCAATGACGCCGCCAGAATTGCCGGCCTGCGCCAACGTTTGACGTCGACAATAGCCTTGCGCGGCGCGCGAAATTCCCCTTGCAAAATATTGACGGCGCGCTTTTCACTGATCGCCCTGCCGGCAAGAGCAAAAAGCGCGTCTTCGCCGCTGTCGCCAAGACGCTCGTACCGCGAGTGATCGGAAAATCCGCTGCCGCCTGCGTAAACACCGACCTTTGCTTCGGGCAATGCTGCAAGCCTGTCTGCAAGAGCGTGTTTGGCGAGATCAAGTTCGGCGGCAAAAGCGTGTGCGCCAAAGTCCGCAACCATTCGATTGGGTTCCGCGAAAAGGATGGCGCGTTCTTCAGTCCCGCCAAGACAGGCATAATCGACCGTCAGATAATCAATCCGTATGCCCGCTTCGCGAAAGCGATTAAGACAGTCTTCGACGAGATTGCGATCAATGGCGATTATGCGCGCGAACGCCTCGTCACGCTGGACCGCCACGTGCTGATCTTCGATGGGCGTTGCAAGTTCATCTTCCAGCAATAGCGTAGAAGCCGACATCAGTTTCGACTGTTGGCGCGGCGGCGCAAGTAAAACGCGAAAGGCCGCACATTCGCCCGGCAGGATCGCTGCAACGGTTAGATCATCCCGCGCAAAAAATCGCTCTGACGCCAGGGCGCTATGGGTCGGCGCGCGCCCGGATGCGACGATTTTGTTTTCCGACCAGATCGCCCATGAGAATGGACCGTCCTCGTCGCGACCAATTCTTATGACTACCAGTTGGCTCAAGCGTCTGATCCCAGTATGCGCGATATCAATATT
This sequence comes from Hyphococcus sp., assembly GCA_965267325.1. GTDB lineage: Bacteria > Pseudomonadota > Alphaproteobacteria > Caulobacterales > Parvularculaceae > Hyphococcus. The sequence goes on from OZ253943.1 coordinate 910,675, forward strand.
ACATTGCCGCTGTTCGTTGCGGAAAACAGTAGTCGCACGCTCATGTCAATGTCATTGACCGTCGCGCCAGCTATTGCCTCAATGTATTGAGGGGAAACGGAAATTCGGGACGTTAACGATTGTCGGTCAAACCCGTCCTCCTGAAAGGGCGGCAAGGCGAAAAACTGCTCGACATTACTCCAACCCCCGGGGGGACGGTTTTCCAGAATATCCGCAGCCGTCGTCCGGTCCAGTGCGCCGGCCGTCACAGCCGTCAACAGGGGCGCATCTTCAGGGCGCAAGGCATTTACGTTCAGAACGGCGCCGTTGTTTGTAGGAAGAGCACAAAGAAACGGGCTGATCGCCGCATAGAATTCACCCGTAACGCCGCGCATTGCGCGCATTTCGGATACGGAAGCGACCGGCCCGCCTCCAGTCCTGTAGGGCGTTGGCAGGCTGGCGTAAAAGCCATCTTCTGCGCCGCCGATTTCCTGAACGGTATCGGTATCGACCCAATCCTTCACAACGCCAGCGATGGTTTGTGCGTCGGCATCAGAGAACCCTGCCGACGTCATCAGAAGAACGAACTCTGCAACAGCGCCGTTGTCGCCATCATCATCTTCAGCCAGACTGTTGACATTAAAACATCGGCTCGCATCGGCAAAGATGACCGCGCCGGCGCCGTTGGAGAACGGGATATCAAGTTGTTGCGAAAACAGAGGGTGAGCGCGCGTTAACGCCGGTCCGCCCTGATCAGCGACACGCAGCGCTTCGGAAATGGCCGCCTGGGCAATGATCTCCGCACTCGAAGCTCGCCACAATAGCTCGCCACGCACCATGGACCCGCCGGTCCGCTGCGCTGACTGGGTCGTCGCTGCGACCAGCGCCAACACCAGAAGCGACAGCGTCGCCGCAAGCAACAGCACGATGATCAGCGCCGCCCCGCGCTCGGATGATCTTAACGCGTTCATTGGAGCGCACCCGCGCCGGTCTCGCCGATCCAGAACAATTGCTCGACCTCGCCAAATTCCGTGCTTCGAAATCGCAGCCTAAGCGCTGCTGGCGCCGAGTCGCCTCCCGCCGGCCAGTTTTCGGTCCAATCAAGTCCGCGGGATGTTTCCCCCAATAGAAAATCGAGCGACGCCTCCTCGACGTCTTGAAACAGCATCCTGTCCCGCTTTGGCTGATCACGGGCGTCGTCAATGTACGGCCGCGTTCGCCGAACAATGTCCCGATCTTTCAGAACATATTCTACATATTGCAGCGTCGAACGCGGCGTTTCCGCATCATAATTTGCCCAGCCGCCGCGCACGAATCCAATCAGCGGCGTCTCGCCGGCGACAGGCGTGCGGTCGGAAAAGCCGAGACCGCCAATCACCGGGCCCGCCTGCAATTCGCCGAATTCATTGCGCGCAGTCCGATTGGCGATCTGCATCACATCCTGGCGAATGATGATGCGCGCCAACTGCCATTCCCGCAGCGACGCATCGGTTTCTGCAAGCTGTTCGCGCCCTTCAACTGCGAGCCGCAATACATAAACCCCAACGCTCGATATGAGAGCGAAGACGAAAAGCGCCACGAGCAATTCCGGCAGCGTTACGCCGCGCTGGTGATGACGAACGTCTTTCATTGTTCCTTCTTTAACGCCGAAGCGCGCGCGAGGGTTTGCGCGCCGCCTTCGCGACGTACTTCATAGTCGATAAGAACAGCACTTTGGCCTATTTCGATAACTGTCCGTTTAAAGACGAAGGGTCGTTCCGCGATCGTGACAGCGCCTTCGCTTTCGCCGGCGGACGGCGTTTGCGTACGCGCAAGATCATTTGTCAGCAAATTGTCGGCGGCAATCGAGGCCAACAGCTTTTCTTCCGCCGTCAGCATGTATTGCGCGTTCTGACCAACAAGCGTCAGCACACTCAACGCGATGCCGGACAGGATCGCAAAAGCGACCAGCACTTCGATCAGCGTCATGCCTTTTTGGCGCCGCTTCATCATTCTCGTTCTGTCCTGACGGCGCCGGTTTCACCATGGCGAACGACCCAGCTTTCACGGCCGTCGCTGAACCGCAGCAAAAAAGCCGGCGCATCGCCAAACGGATCGATGCTGACGATGGTCGGCGCGTCGCGATCTCCCTGTTCCGCGCGTTCGCCGGTCAGCGCCGTCACGTTGGATTTCGCTGCTTCTTCAGTTTCGAGCGTTATGCGCATATCGCCTTCGCCGCCGCGACGGAAATCATTCCAGTCTTGATCTTCGAGCTCAGCGATTCGCCAATCAGTCGGCTTAACTTCAAGGCGGTGGACGCCGCCGCCAACGACGGCATTGTCCAGGGCGGCAATTAGCGCATTGGCAAAATCGCCTGCGGCGACCCGCGCATCGCTCTGGCGCGGCGGCGCATTGACCAGCACAATGGTCGCTGCAAGAGCGAGAATGCTCATGACGACCAGGAGCTCAATAAGCGTCAGGCCGGATTGTCTCTTTGCGCAATTCCTGCGGGTTATCGATTGTCGTCGGACCAATTGCCAATGTCCGCATTAAGCCCCTCGCCTCCGGGTTCACCGTCGGCGCCGAATGAGTAAATGTCGACAACGCCGTTCTCGCCGGGAAAACGGTATTGATACGGGTTGCCCCACGGATCGAGTGGCGCGCCGCCGCGCAAATAGCCGCCGGGCCGATAGTCGGTTTTGCGCGCTACATCGGCCGGCACTTCTACGAGTGCGTCAAGGCCCTGCAGCGTCGTCGGATAGTTGAACATGTCGAGACGATACTGATCGAGCGCCGTTTCAAGAGTGCGTATGTCGATTTCCGCTTTGCGCACGGCGGCGCGATCGCGTTCCGGCAGGATGTTGATCACCACAATCGCCGAGATCAGCGCCAGGATCGCCAATACAACGAGCAACTCAATCAGCGTGACGCCGCGTTGCAGATGCCGTTCGAGGTTCCGTTTCATCATCTCATCGTTCCATTCGTTATCCGGCGGCTAGCCTGTTCAATTGCAGCATCGGGAGCATGATAGAGACCACGATCATCGCCACGACTCCGCCCATGATAAAAATGATCGTTGGCTCAAGCAGACGCAATGTCACGGTTGAGGCGGTGTCGAATTCTTCTTCGAGCTGCTCTGCAGCTTTATCAAGCAATTGCGGCAATTCCCCGGCGCGCTCGCCCGCGGCGACCATATGCATCATCATTGGCGGCAAGACCCCGGCGCGTTTAAAGGAAGCAGCGAGAGATGCGCCTTCGCGCACCTGCGTGACTGCGCCGTCGAGGCGCTCGCGCATAAAGGCGTTCATGACCGTTCGCCGGGCGCCGTTCAGGCTGTCGAGCAAGGGCGCGCCGCCGGCGACCAGCGTCGCCAAAGTACGCGCAAAACGTGCGCCGTCGAGACCGCGCAGCAGCTTTCCCAGGATCGGCAAACCCAGGACAATGCGATCGACTTCGCGTTTGAAAGCGGGCTGGCGCATGCCCTGCCAGAACCCGATGCCGGCGACGACCGCGGCAAGCAGGATGTAAAGCCCGTATGCGCCGATGAAATCGGAAATTGCGATGACGATGCGCGTCACCAGCGGCAGTTGCGCATCAAAGGCTTCGAATTGCGTAACAATGCGCGGCACGACCATGGTCATCAGTGCTGTGACAATGCCGCCGGCAAACACGATGAGCGCCGCGGGATAAAGCAGCGAACCAAGCGCCTTTGAGCGCATAGACCGGTTTTTTTCAAGCATGGTTGCAAGGCGCGCCAGCACCGGTCCGAGGTCGCCAGAGGTTTCACCCGCCGCAACCACGGCCCGATATAGATCGGGAAAAGATTTAGGATCCTCGCTCAACGCATCGGCGAACCGGCGCCCTTCGGTCACCCGTTCGCGAACCCCCAGCAAGCGAGCCCGCACGCGCTGATTATCCGACTGCAGAGCAATCGCGCCTAGCGCCTCTTCCAGCGGCGTGCCGGCGCCGAGCAAAACCGACAATTGCCGTGTCACTGCAGGCAGCTCGCTCCGGCTCACCCGCGGTGGACGCTGTTTCTGGCCGCCGGAACGCCGACCTTCACTCGCCGCGCTGATCGAAATCGGCGTCAGCTTGAGCCGGCGCAATTCCATGCGGGCGCGCCGCGCCGTTTCCGCCGTTACAACGCCTCGCTTTGACTGGCCGGCGCCATCAAGCGCTTCATATTCAAACGTCGGCATCGTCGTCTTCCTGTCTTACGACGCGCAGCACTTCTTCGATCGATGTTGCGCCGGCAAGCACATGGCGAAAACCGCAACGGGCGAGCGTATCGCTTTTTTTGAACGCGTGATCGGCGAGGTCATGTTCGCTCGCATCGTCATGGATCATTCGCCGCATCGTTTCATCAATCATGACAAGCTCATAAACGCCAAGTCGGCCTTCATAGCCGACGCCGCCGCAGCGCCCGCAGCCTTTCGCTCTGTAAATGGTCGCAGCTTCATTTTCATCGAGCCCCAACAGCCGGCGTTCGGCGCTGTCAGGCTCATAAGGCTCGCGACAGGAGGGACACAGGCGACGCACCAGACGTTGCGCAATGACCGCCGTGATGGTTGACGACAGGAGGAACGGTTCGGCGCCCATGTCGCGCAAACGCGTCACCGCGCCGACCGCTGAATTGGTGTGCACAGTTGAAAGAACAAGGTGCCCGGTGAGCGCCGCCTGAATGGCGATCTCGGCCGTTTCAACATCGCGGATCTCGCCGACCATCACGATATCCGGATCCTGACGCAGAATTGCGCGCAGGCCCGTCGCGAAGGTCATTCCAACCTTGGGATTGATCTGTGTCTGCCCAACGCCGTCAATAGCGTATTCGACCGGGTCTTCGACGGTGAGAATGTTGCGGCTCGGATCGTTGAGTTCCGAAAGAGCGCCGTAAAGCGTCGTGGTCTTGCCGGACCCCGTCGGCCCGGTGACAAGGATGATGCCATTTGGTTTTGCCAGCGCTGTCCGGAAACGGACGAGCATATCCGCCGGCATGCCAAGGGCGTCGAGACTGAGGCGCGCTTCATCCTTGTCGAGAATACGCATGACGACCCGTTCGCCGAACCGCGCCGGCAGGGTTGAGACGCGCACGTCCACGGTCTTGCCGCCCAGGGCAAGCGAGATGCGGCCATCCTGAGGCACGCGCCGTTCGGCGATGTCGAGGCGCGCCATAACCTTGATGCGGCTCACCAGGGCCGCCGTCGCCCGCGCCGGCAAGGACAGTACTTCGCGCAAAACGCCGTCAATCCGCAGACGGATCGACAGGTTCGCCTCATAGGGCTCCACGTGAATGTCCGATGCTTTGAGTTTTACCGCTTCTGCAATGATGCGGTTGATCAAGAGGATCATGGGCGCATCGTCTTCGGCGTCGAGCAAATCCGCCGTTGTTGGCAGCCCCTCGGCAAGCGCCGACAAATCGCCCTCTTCATCGCCGAGCGTCAGGCTGTCCGCGTCAATCCCTTGCGCAGAATAAATCTCGGAAAGACGACGCTCAAATGCTTCGCCAGGCATTTTCTCGATAGAGATTGGTTTGCCGGCGACCCGGCGCGCCTCAATCAACGCCCACGGGTCCGGTTCGCCGCGCACGCCAATGACCGCGGCCGCGCCGTCGCTGTTAAGAACAACGAGCCCGCGTTCCTTGGCGAACGCGTAGGTAAATCGAATATCAGCGCTGGTTTCCGCTTCGCTCATATGGGTCGGTCAGCTTGGGCGTTTCAGAGTTTTACGCCCTATTGGTCCGCAATACCGGTCGCTTGTTCAATCAGCCGATCCAGTTCCGATTTCGCGCGCTCTGTATTCAAGAGTTCGCGCGCACGAATATAGTCCATTTTCTTCGACGTTGCCGAGCGCGCGGTATCGCGATCACGAATAATTGTGGGTTTGATAAAGAGCATGAGATTGCGTCTGTTGGTGGATTTTGCCTGTGTCTTAAAGAGATTGCCAAAAACAGGAATGTCGCCGAGCAGCGGCACCTGGGAATCAATGTACTGCTCGCTCTGGTCAATCAGGCCGCCGAGCACCAGGACATCGCCATTATCAACGAGCGCAACGGTCTCAAATTCGCTTTTGTTGGTGATGAGATCTGTCGACGTCGAAATGATCTGACCCGCAACGCTTGAAGATTCCTGACGGACTTCGAGCGTCACTGCATCGCCGTCGGTAACGCGGGGCGTTACCTCCAAAATGATGCCTACTTCCTCGCGAGAAACGGTTCGGAAAGCGCCGCCGGAAAAATTGTCGCCGACCGCTTCTCCAGTGGTGACCGGAATTTCCTGACCGACCGATAATGTCGCCAATTGATTGTCCAACGTCATAACAGACGGCAACGACAAGACACGGGATTCATCGTCTTCCTGCAATGCTGTCAGCACCGCACCGAAGACGGAACCGTCGCTTAGGGCGCCGGCGCCGCCGAGCAACAGGCCATTCGTGCTCAGCAATGAAGAAATCGCCGAGTTCGCAAACAGGGCTGAAGCGCTATCATCGTCGCCATCGTTCCCGAACAATGGGCTGTCGTTGAGCAAAAAAGCCCCGGCCGAAGCAAGGATGTTCGGCTGTGCGCTTTGAAAATTTGTTGCGGCGAAAGGCACCCGCCCGTTTTCCGACCCGTCGCCGGCAAGAAAATATTGCAAGCCCAATTCACGCGCGGTGTTGTCCGAGACCTCGACAACAATGGCTTCGACCAACACCTGCGCCCGCCGACGATCGAGTTGCGCGATGACGTCTTTCAACGTCTGCTGAATAGCCGCGTCTCCGGAAATGATGACAGAGTTTGTTGCAACGTCGACGCTGATATTAGTCCGCGGCCCAATAGTTAATGTCGGCGCACTCTGCTGCCCGCCATCAGCGTTCGGATCGGGCTGCGCGCCAGCGATATCCCGCAAGAGTTCGACCATTTCCTCGGCATTTGCGTGTCGCAGCGTTACCACCGACAGCCCGGCCTTTGTCGCGCCGACGCGGTCCAATTCGGAGATCACTCGCGCGATCCGCGCCAGGATCTGAGGTTCGGCGCGTACAAGAATGCTGTTTGACGCCTCCACAGGCAGAACCTGTACAGACGACCGCTGGCCGGCATTTTCCTCAGAAATCTCCTGGGCCAGATCGTTGACGATACGCGCCGCTTCAACCGCGGACATATTTTGTAGCGGTATCGTCCTGAAAACAGTGGTGTCTTTGTCGATATTCTCAAGTACTTGCGTAAGGCGTCTGATGTTGGCGGCATCGTCAACCAAAATGACGGCGTTTCCAGTGCGCACCGGCGATACGACACCGCGCTCGGACACAATCTGGGTGAGTGTCGCCGCCGCCTCTCGGGCGTCGATATACTGAAGGCGAACAATCTGCGTAACGTAGTTGCCGCGTTGCGCCTCGCCCACGGGTCCGGCCGCGCGCGCGCCGTCCTGGATCGGAATAATCTTGTAGCTGTCGCCGTTGATGGGCGCCGCCGTAAAGCCGCTTACACGAAGCGCCGCCTGAAAGAGCTCCCACGCATCATCCGGACACAGACCGCCATTGGGGCCTGATTTGATGGTGACCGTCCCGTTAACGCGCGGATCAATGACGTACTTATGCCCTGTCCGAGAGGCGAATTCGGTGATGACGGCTCTGATGTCGGCTTCTTCAAAATTAACCGAGCCTGCGCAGTTCTGATCCTGCGCCCAGGCGTTTCCCGCCGAAATGGCAAGAACCGCGGCGAGCGCCGCGGCTTTTCCGATCAGGGTGCGCCGACAAGCGCTTTGCGAACGCGACTTATTCATCGGCCGTTCCTGGAAGTTCGTATCTCGACGGGCACCGGCGTTCCATTACGCTCTACCAATAGGCTGATCTTGCCCGACTGGGCCAGCGCCGCGAATCTGCGAGATTCCGACGCGAGATCCGTTCCTATCCGCCTGTTGTTCACCGCCACAATCACATCCCCGGGTTTCAGGCCCGCCGCTTCGAACGCGCGCTTGTTGCGCCCCGGTTGAAGCACGAGTCGCGGCCCCTCAGGCGAGCGAATAACCGAAATATTCGCAATATCGCCAATCGGCACGCCGCCGATTGCCGTCGGCGGCGGCGGCGCCGGGCGCGGGCCCGCAGGCGCGGACCGGCGGCTTGCATCCTTTGGATCGCGATTCTTGAGCGTCAGGGTTTCGCGCGCGCCGGAAACGAGCATTACCACCTGCTCTGACGAAACGATCCGTTCCAGCGTCACGTCGCGCCAGATGCTGTCTCCGAGGCCAAAGCTGCCCTGTTTGCCATCGGGGGTGGAAATGATCGCCGTCGGCACGCCCTCGAGCACAAAGACACCATAGAGTGTCAGATCGAGCTGGGTTTCTTCATATTCAGCTGTGGTGTCCGGCGCCGGCGCCGTCGCTTCCACTGCAGCGACGCGGAACGGCGAATTAGCAAATTCAACCGACGCCGATTGTGACGACGGCGCTGCCGAAACGGGTAATGTGGGCGGCGCCGGCGGGGGCGCGAACAACGTGAAAACAAGTTTTGCGGCCAAAATGCCGATGACCGCCGCCAACACGAATTCCGCAACCCAGGGCGCGCGCTTCGCAATCGCCTGCCCGCGCTTTCCGGAAAGACGCCCGGCCAGCGACTTCAGCGCACCGGCGGCTAATTCTCCCGCCCCCGATTTATGCGTTGTTGTCGCCATTAATCATGCTTCTTTCTCAGGCGCTGGGGGAAACTCCCCGCGGCAATCACTGCACCCATACCAAAATGACCCGCGGCCGCCTACCTAAAAGCAGGCGGCCGCGGGCCTATACTACGGAAATATAACAATTATTCCCAAAATTTTTGAAGAAAACCCTAGAATTTCGCCGTCAAGCTCGCGCTCAGGGAACGCCCGCGGTCATAAGTGTTAAAATCAACGCGGCCATTAACGGCTCGAGGATCGGTGGTGCCTTCCTGGAATTCGATGTGCCGTGTTCCAAGGAGGTTGCGCGCCGAAAGGCCGATGGTGAAGTCCGTACCGCGGATGTTAACATCCTGACGGAAGACCGCGTGGAGCTGGACGCCGGGTTTTTCAAACACGTCAAGCAAGGCGTTGTCGGCAGTCTGGGGTTCGCCCCGGGCCAGCAGACGTTCGCTGACCCAGCCGACCAGAACCGTGAACTGCGTGCTTTCGCCTTCCCAACCAAACTGAGAGTTGACGATGTGCTTCGGCGTGCCAACCAGCGGGGATCCATCGAGACCGAACTGGTCGGCCGGCACATCGATCGGCTGCCCGCCCTGGCTCTGCGTGATCACGTCGTTCGCCGTCGCGGAAATTTCCGATTCGGTGAACGTGTAGTTTACCGTGAACAGCCAGCTCTTGTCGGCGAACCAGTCATTCCACGATAGATCAAAATTGCTGCGGAATTCAAATTCCCCGCCGTAGAGATCAGCTTTTGGCGTGTTGATGAAAGTTGAACCGAAGCCGAAGTCGCCTTGAGCAAATTGGATTTCTTCGATCGGCCGCTCAATCTGTTTGTAGAAGCCCGCAAAAGTCACGAACTGATTGCGGCCAAGGTAGAGTTCATAGCGCGCATCATAGTTGCGGAATTCGCTGTTTTGCAGGAACGGGTTGCCGAAATAACGCCGGTCCGTGGCCGGATCGAAGAACGCTGAGGGCGCTAGTTCGCGGAACTGAGGGCGCGCAACCGTGTGCGAGTAGCCGAGACGCAACTGCATGTCGTCAGTGAAGTTCCAGGTCACCGTCGCAGACGGCAGCCAATAATCCGATTTCAATGGATCATTATCGGACGCATCGCATTCCGGAACAGGATTGACGAAGCAGGTGCGGTCGAATGTATCGACCATCTGTTCGCTATCCTCATAGCGAACGCCGACGGTTGTGCGAACGGTGGGAATGAGCTCCGCATCAATCTGCACATAGGCCGCATGGATCAACAATTCGCCACTATATGACGAAACGAACCGATCGCCTGCATCGACCAGGCTAAAATTGAAATTCGGCCCGCCGATATTCGGCGGTGAAAAGATAAAGTCCGTGCGTGCGCCGGCAATGTCTGCAGGCACCGCCGTGGTGGTCGTGAAACGGAACGGGTTCGCCAGGTATTCCCGATCGTTGTCAAAATACTCGTAACCGACGCTCAACGTTGCTTCTCTGGCGCCCGCAATCGGAACAAACCAGAAGAGATCGAGACCGCCGCTCCACAGGTCATCGGTCAATTCAGAGAAGTTGATGCTGTACGCCGTGGTGGCCAGCGGACCGTAAAGCGGATTGCCGGTGAAGTCGGATTCGAACGGCAACGACGTCGGTGTCGGAGACGTGTCCAGAACGCGGTTGCTAAAGGAACGTTCGTATGGGGAATCCCTCGTCGAACGCGCATACGCACCGCGCCAGTTCAGGGCGAATTGATCGCCAAGACCGTGTTCGCCGGTGGCTTGCCCCATAATCAGCGCACGCTCCAGCCAGGAATTGGACTCGCTGTAGAGGCCCTCTTCCGTAAAGCTTTGGGTCCGGGCCACAGTGATTTGCGCTTCTTTTGTGGTCGAGTGGATGTAAAGGCCCGTCGCCGTGACGGCGTTGTCGTCCCACTCAAGCGCGGTGGTGACAAGACCGTTGACCGTGACGTCGAGACTGGTTTCCAGTTGTTCGCCGTCAAAACCGATTTGCTGTCCGTCAGCAACCTGACGAATAGCGTTTTCGGTGGTCCAGTCCTGCTTGTATCCGATGACGCCGGAAAGGCCCCAGCTCATGCCATTGTCGAAATCACGGACGATGCCGCCGTCGATCGAGCCTTCGAAATTCGGGCCCAAGCTGCCTTGCTGGATTACGGAAAGCGGCGAATTCACCAGGCTCTCGCCAACAGTTTCCAACTGAGCCGCGTCGAGGTCTTCGAGCCGCTGGCCGCTGCTGATTACGGATTGAAGCGGCGCAGGAACGCTGCGCAGCCCATCATCATAGCCGAGCCAATCGAGATCGCCGCCGCCGACGAAGATGCCTGTTGATGCGGTGGTCGCCAAATCGGCGCCGACGCCAATCTTTGCATTGAGAAAGTTCTCGTTGGGCGTGCGCAGGGTCTCAAGATCGATGATGCCGCCGCCGAATTCCCCGGGATAGTTCGGCGAATAGGTTTTCTGAACAGCGGCGCCGTTAAGAATATTCGACGGAAAGAGGTCGAGCGGCACCGTACGACGCAACGGCTCGGGGCTCGGCAAGGGCGAGCCGTTGAGACGCGCCGCAGAGTACCGGTCGCCAAGTCCTCGGACATAGGCAAACTTGCCGCCAATAACGCTGAGACCGCTAAGGCGCTTTAGCGCTTCGGCGGCGTTGTCATCGCCCTGGCGAGCAAGATCTTCTGCGTTGAGAAACGTGGCGACTTGTGACGTCGCCCGTTGCGGATCCGGGATGTTGGTCCCCCGAACGATAATCTCGTCCGCAATAACAAAGTTTGGACCAGGAAGATTTAGACCTGGCGCCGGCGGCGTTTCTGATGCGTCGTCTTGCGCAAAGACGCCGCTTGCCGGGGCGAGCATGGTCGTCGCCAGGAGCATGCCGCCTAATTTCCGATGGGACTTCATGATATCATCAACCTTGAATCTGATTTGCAAAAGAGTGAGGGCGGCGCATTGAAGGGGAAAGCGCCGCCCGCTTCATTGCTAGCAATCGTCTGCAGAAAGGCCGCAGGTCCAGCCGACGTACCAATCGTCGCCAGAGTTCTCGACGGCGCCGATATAACCGGTGTTCGAGAAGAAGGAGCCGAACGTTCCGCTAAGATCGGGGTGCGCCGGTCGCCCAGCAGCGCCCGCGTCGTTGATGAAGCCGTTGATCAGGCTGACGCTTGTTGTCGACGTGTTGTCCGCACCCGCCGCTACGGCCGCATCGCCAAGCGGATCTGTCGCCAGGGTCGGGCAATCGAACAACGAATAGTTAAACGTCGGATCATCCGGATAACCGTCATAGGTCGCGTCGCCGTCGCCGGCGGTGCTGTCCCAGCGGACACATGCTTCCGTTGAGTCGACAACAACACCGTTGATGAACTGGCCGACATGGCCCGTATTGAGGCGGATGCCGCGCCCCGGCGACGCTGCGCGGGTCGTTGATATGATCGTGAAGTTCGCAATCGTCGGGTCAGTCGGCAGTGCTGCATCGCCAGCGTTCGACATTTCAAAGCCGTTGTCGCCGCGGCCGTCCCGTTGCTTGACGATGAGGAACTGAACGTCGCCGTTCCAACCGAAATCGGTGTCGAGCGAGTCGTCGTCATTGCCCGTCAGCACGACGTGCTTGAGATCAGCCGTGCCGCCGAACATCTCGATGCCGTCATCGGAATTGTTGTGGACCTGGACGAAGTCAACCACTGTCGTCGATCCAACGCCGCCGAACGAGATACCGTTCAGTTCGTTGTCAGCGGAGACCGGATTGCCGGCGAATTTAACCTGAAGGTAGGTCAACCGTCCGCTGTCATCCATTGCGTCGCCGCCGCCGAAGCTCGCTGCCGGCGCAGTCACGCCTTCGATCTCATTTGAGCAAGACGGCGTACCAAATGTGCCGGTCATGCATTCGCTGATCGGCGCCTGGCCAAGAATTACCAGCCCGCCCCATTCGCCAGTGTTGTCGAGACGCGTGTCCTTCAGGTTCTGCGGCGTGTCGAGGTCCTGTTCAGACGTCAACACGACCGGGTTGCTGGCGGTGCCGTTGGCGAACATGCGCGATCCCCGATTGACGATCAGATAATCGCTGCCGTTGTTGCCGAAGATGGTCGTGCCCGGTTCTATGAAGAGATCAGCCGAAACGCCGCCCGCTGCTGATCCGTCAAATCCAACATCAATGCCAATATCGACGCGGCCGAGCAGTTCGTAGTGATTGTTCCGCGTCAGCGTCAGGTTTGTAGTTTTGGCGCCGCTCGGAATTTCACAGACGTTTTTGCCTGCTTTCGAGATACCGGTGGTGTTGGTGCCCGTCGGGCATCCCGGATCATTGAACAAAGCAAATGTCCATCCGGTCGCCCAGTTGTTGGTTTCCGTATCGTTCGGACCAAAGGCGCCGAGATAGTCAGCTTCGTCAAAGAATGACGCATCCAGCGTTTCCACAGAAAACGGCGTGGCGAACGGCGCAACCTCCATTGTACCGGCTTGGAAGTTCGAGGTGATGGAATTGCCGCCTGTCTGGTTGTTGACGTCAGCCGCAACAGCCGCATCGCCGAGCGTGTCGGTCGCGAGGGTCGGGCAGTCAAACGAAACAGAGAAAAATGCAGGATCATCCGGCAAGCCGTCATAGGCGGCATCGCCGTCGCCGGCGGTGCCGTCCCATCGGAGGCACTCTTCCGTCGAGTCTTCTATTACGCCGTTGTAAAACCGGCCGACGTGACCGGTGTTGAGGCGAATGCCACGGCCCGGCGAAGCGGCCCGGGTCGTAGAAACGATCGTGAAGTTGGCGATGGTCGGGTCCGTCGGCAGCGCAGCGGCGCCAGCGTTCGACATTTCAAAGCCGTTGTCGCCGCGGCCGGGCCGTTGCGCGACCACCAGGTACTGAACCTTGCCGTTCCAGCCGAAATCCGTATCCAGCGAGTCGTCATCGTTTCCGGTCAACACTATATATTTGAGGTTCACCGTGCCGCCGAACATTTCAATGCCGTCGTCGGAATTGTTGTGGACCTGCACAAACTCAACCGTGGTCCCTGTGCCGACGCCGCCGAAGGAGATGCCGTTCAGTTCGTTGTCGGCGGAAACCGGATTGCCCGCATAGCGAACCTGGAAGTAGCGAAGCGAACCGCTGCTGTCGCCCGCCAGACCGCCGCCAAAGCTTGCGGCCGGCGCGGTAACGCCTTCAATCTCGTTGGAGCAAGACGGCGTGCCGAACGTGCCGGTCATGCATTCGCTGATCGGCGCGCGACCGAGGATAACCAGGCCGCCCCACTCGCCGATCGAATTCGGCCGGTCGACCTGACCGGCTTCCAGATCGGCGCGACTGGTCATGATAATTGGTGCGTTGACGCCGCCATTGGCGACAAGTTGCGAGCCCCGGTTCACGACCACAAAGTCGCTTCCAGATTCGCCAAAGAGAACGACACCCGGCTCGATCGTCAGGACCGCCGGATCGCCGCCGGCTGCCGTGCCGTCAAAACCAATATCGACGCCGACATTGACGCGGCCGTCGATGCGATAGGCAACGCCGACGCCGTCACTGTTGTTGTCGACGAACGGCAGGGTCAGATCTGAAAGAATGGTGCCGGACAAAGAGCAAACTGTTTGGTCCGTCGCACCCGGCAGATCGACTGCGTTGAGAGTTGTAAACCCAGACGGGCAAGTGTCGGCGGTCGTGATGGCCCCACCGCCACCACCGCCGCTGCCGCCGCCACCGCCGCCGGCGCCGGGGCTCGTCGCTCCTGGCGAAGCGATTTCTTCGCCTTGCGTGCATGCTGCGATAAGGAAAATCGCGCTGCCCGCAAGCAAAAGCGATCGGGCTTTAGATGCCAATCTCATAAATAAATCCCCAAAAGAAGTTTCTGGCGCAAAACAAACGGCGACCCACGACTCACGGTGATCACACGAGCCGGCGAATACGAGGCGGTTGTGAATGCGGCGTGACACTACTGATTCAGAAATGTGACAATCGAAACAGCGGTATCGGCGCACGGCTTGCGCAGTTAAATGTGCATTTGATTGAGTCAGAATGGAAAATTGAGCGCTGGAAATATTGGCGGTCAAAGTATTCAACCGAAGTTTTTTTTAACAATTTCTTGCGGCGGTCTCCCTTGGCGAGCCAGACCTGCGCACGCTTTGCGCCATTGAGGCGCTTGGCCCCCTGCATGGGATTCAGCGCCTCCGCCCGCTTGCGGTCTATTTCTGTTTCCTCTATAGACCCGCGCTCATTCAGGAATTCCGGGCTGTTCCGCGGAGGATCGATCTTCCGCCGGAGCGGCCGATTTTGCGTAAAGGACGCATTTAGACATGGCCGAAGCAGACGTATTTCATTGCGAACCGCGGGCCGAGACCGGAACCGGCGGCGCCCGCAAGACCCGCCGCGAGGGATGGATCCCCGGCGTGCTCTATGGCGGCGACGAAGGCCCGGTGGCGATTCGGCTCAAGGCGAACGAGATCAACAACGCCTACACCCAAGGCAAGCTGCGGCCGCAACTGGCGAAAATCGACGTCCCTGGCGAGAAGGGCCAGCAGCCGGTCATTCCGCGCGACGTTCAGCTTCACCCGGTCAAAGGCATGCCGGTGCACGTTGATTTTCTTCGGGTCGACGAAAAGACCCGCATCGACGTCGAGGTGCCGGTTCGGTTCATTAATGAAGAAGAATCCCCCGGTCTTAAGCGCGGCGGCGTTTTGAACATCGTGCGCCACGCCATCGAAGTTTACGCCCCGGCGACCGCTATTCCCAATCATTTCGACGTTGATGTCGGCGAACTTGATATTGGCGACGCGGCGCACGTCTCCGTTATCGCACTGCCCGACGGCGTGACGCTGGTGACAACGGACCGCGACTACACCGTGGCAACGATCGCGGCGCCGTCTTCGGTTCGCTCCGCAGAAGAGGAAGCTGAAGAAGCCGAAGGCGCTGAAGCTGCCGCTGAAGGCGAAGAAGGCGAAGCTGCTGAGGGCGAAGCTGAAAGCAGCGAAGAAGGCGGCGACGCTGGCAAGGAATAAACCGCCGCGATGCGGTAAGCGATTGGCGCCGGGCGTTCCACGCGCCGGCGCCATTTTTATTCGGAGTCCTGATCAATGATCGTGCTCGCAGGCCTCGGCAATCCTGGCGAGAATTATGCGCGCCACCGCCACAATGTCGGTTTCATGGCGGTGGATGCGATTGCCGACGCTCATGGGTTTTCCGCGCCGCGCGACAAATTTCACGGGGCTATGCGCGAGGGCTTTCTTGATACGCCTTCGGGGCGCAAAAAAGCGATAGTCCTGAAACCGCTGACCCATATGAATGACTCTGGTCAGTCGCTGCGAGCAGCAGCGGATTTTTTCAAAATCGACGCCGATGATTTCGTTGTTTTTTACGATGAGCTCGATCTCGCGCCGGGCAAGCTGCGCGTCAAAACCGGCGGCGGGGCAGCGGGGCATAACGGCATTCGCTCGATCGACAGCCATCTCGGCAACAACTTTCGCCGGGTCCGGATCGGCATCGGCCACCCGGGCGATAAGTCAAAAGTGACGGGCCATGTGCTCGGCAATTTTTCGAAGACCGACCGCGAGTGGCTTGATCCGCTGTTGAGCGCCATCGCCGCCGCCGCGCCGTTCCTCGCGATTGGCGAAGATCAGCGGTTCTCTTCCGATATTGCGCAACGACTGGCGCCATTGCGGAAAGAATCAACCGCGAAGCCGGCTTCAAAAGCGCCCGAAAAAGAGGCTGCTGACGAAATGGCGACGCCTGACAAAGATACGCCGGACAATCCGTTCGCGGATGCATTTCGGAAATTGCTCGGTCGATAATACAGGAATTCAGTAGATGGGCTTTAAATGCGGCATTGTCGGCCTGCCGAATGTGGGCAAGTCGACGCTTTTTAACGCACTCACCAAAACCGCGGCGGCGCAGGCGGCGAATTATCCGTTCTGCACCATCGAGCCCAATGTCGGCGATGTCGCCGTACCGGAACCGCGCCTTCAAATCCTCGCCGACATTGCAAAGTCGGCCGAGGTTATCCCGGCGCGTATGCAATTCGTCGATATCGCGGGGCTGGTCAAAGGCGCTTCGAAAGGCGAAGGCCTGGGCAACCAATTCTTGGCCAATATTCGCGAAGTCGACGCTGTCGCCTATGTGCTCAGATGCTTTGACGACGACGACGTTACCCATGTGGCGAACAAAATTGATCCCATTGCTGACTTCGAAGTGGTCGAAACAGAGCTGATGCTCGCTGATCTCGAAAGCCTGGAGAAACGACGCGTCAATCTGGAAAAGAAAGCGAAAGGTCAGGACAAGGAAGCTAAGGCGGCATTGGTCCTCGTCGACAAGGCGCTCGCCGTATTACGCGAAGGCCAGCCAGCGCGAAGCGTCGAGATTAGCGATGAAGAACGCAAGGACTGGCTGGGCCTGCAATTGCTTACGTCAAAGCCGGTTTTGTTTGTTGCGAATGTGGATGAAGCCGCCGCCGCCGACGGCAACGCCTATTCGCGCGCCGTTGCAGCGCGCGCCGGCGAGGAACATGCTGTGGCCGTTGTTATTTCCGCCAAGATTGAGGCGGAACTGGCCCAACTCGACGACGAAGAACAGGCCGAATATCTTGAAACGATCGGGCTTGAAGAGCCTGGTCTCAATCGCCTGATCCATGCGGGCTACAACCTGCTTGATCTACAGACCTATTTTACCGCCGGCCCGAAGGAAGCACGCGCCTGGACCGTTCCCCGCGGCGCAACGGCCCCGAAAGCTGCCGGCGTTATCCATACGGACTTCGAAAAAGGGTTCATCCGTGCCGAGACGATTTCCTATGACGACTATATCGCCTATGACGGCGAACAGGGCGCCAAGGAAGCGGGCCGCATGCGCCTTGAGGGTAAAGACTACGTCGTTGCAGATGGCGACGTCATGCACTTCCGGTTTAACAATTAGGGCCCGAACCGTATCAGGACATTTGTTCTTAGGCGCCCAAGAACAAACGCGATTGGCAGTGGTCACTCGCGGATTTTTCGCTGGTCGACGCGCGATCCATCTTTAATTGTGGGTCCCGGATAAAGAACGAGCCGTTGACCAGCATCCAAACCGCTCGCGATCGCGGCCTTCACGCCATTATTGTGGGCAACCTCCACAGGTCTCACTCTAGCCCGCCCCCCTTCAACAACGAACACCGCCCAGCCCGCACCATCGCGAAACAATGCAGCGGAAGGAACCGTTAGCGCGTCATCGTCTTCCCAGACGACAATGCGGGTCTCGATTCGGAACCCATGACCCAGACCCACGCGTTCGCTTATTGGGTTGGTAAACTGAATAATGGCGTTGACCCGCTGCTCCTCAACGCCGAGCGCAGAGAACTTGGTAAAACCCCAGGGCTCAACGCGCTCCACAACGCCTTCAAGATTTCCGGGACCGCCCCAGCTCTCGATAATGACACGCTGGCCTGGCTTGACGCGAACCGCATCAGTCGAAAGAAGCTCCGCAACGACTTCAAGATCATTCGAAACATTGCCGATTTCGAGGATCTGCGCGCCTGTCGGCAGCGTAATTTCGCTTCTTTGAATGACACGGAGAATTTGCCCCGAGATCGGTGCGGTTAATGGAATGGCATTCTGGTAGAGTTCGTCCATGTCGCCTTCGGGAACTTCTCCAAGCGGCGGTGTTTCCGAAAAACTGATGAGTTCGGCGCGAGCGCGAGCGAGATCCGCCTCCCGCATGGAGATCGCAGATTTCGCAGTTTCGACAGCAGCATTGGCGCTGCGCAACTCGCGTTCGGCCTGATCGAGCCTCTCTTGTGATGCGGCGACCGGCGCCAATCCCTGATAGCGGTTGAACTGCGTTTGCGCGAGATCCTGATTGGCGATCGCTGCGTTCAGTTCAGAGCGCGCAAGACGCACCGCCGCCAGTGCAGCATCGACGGACGCATCCGCCTGTTCTCGCGAGCGCGCGTCAAGCGCGGCTGACGGCGTCGGAAACAAATTTGCGATAACGGTTTCCCCGCCGATAACCGTGTCCCCCGGCTCAACATCGATGCGCATCAAACGACCGGCGATGGGCACGGAGACGATATAGGCATCGTGAACCCTTGTCTTTGCTTCTTCATCGATGGTCAGGACCATCGGCGTGACCTCCGCCTCGCCAATATCGACGAGCAACGGCTGCGGCCAGAACGCGTATACCAGGCCCAGAAGGAGCGCAGCAGCGATGCCAATCAAAATCCGGTTGCGGGAGTTATTCTTTGCCATGATTATTCTCTGGTTTTCAACGAAGCAACAAGGTCAAGTTTTGCAACATCGCGGTTGACGATCCATCCTGAAATAGCTGCGGCGACAATAACGGCGGCGACCGCGAGCCCGTAGCTTTCCGGCGCATAATAAATGGGGATTTGATAAAGGTCCGTGCTGAAGCCTGCGGATATTGCAAGAGACAGGTAATGGCCGAGAGCGAGGCCCACCGGCAAAGCGAGCAATGTGATGACCCCCAGTTCGCCGAGCAAAACGAACGCGGTTTCTCTTTTTGTAAATCCGAGGACTCGCAAGCTGGCGAGATCCCGTTGCCGTTCGGCGAATGCAATGCGCGCGCTGTTGTAGACAATGCCGAAAGTTATGATCCCCGCGATCGCTGCCATCACATAACGCATACGCCCGGCGCCCTGGTCTATGATGACTTGAAAGGCCTCTCGCGCCTGCGCCTTTAAACTCACACCGGCCACGGCGGGCATGTTTTTAATGGCGACGTAGATATCGTCGCTTTTGGCGCTGTCGATGCGCAGATAGGCGCCGGAAACCCGCCCCGGTTCTTTCAGCGTACGATTGAGCGCCGCGAGTTCGAAATAAGTTGGCGAGCCAAGCAGGTTTTGCGTGACGCCAACTACGGGTAATTCCAAAACAGGCCGGCGCCCTTCCCGCACTTCGACGGTCAGCTGATCGCCCGGCGAAATGGCGAGTTTGTCGGCGAGCGACTGCGCCAGCGTGACGCCGTCATCGCGGATAACAATGGGAGCGTTCTTATCCGTCATGGCGCGGTTCAAGCGCGGCGTCGAAACAAGGCCGTTAATCGCGCCGCGATGGGTGCGCAGCCCATGGCGCAAGATCACCGGTACGGACCTGAACGGCTCGACTTCGATAACGCCGTCGAGGTTCTTCAGCTCGAACAGCGTTTTGCTCGACAAGGGCTCGACGAAGGCGACGGTAACATCGCTGCGGTCGAGAACCGAAAAACTGATGTCCATCATCTCATCGAAACTGGCGAGCACGGTCAGCATGGCGACCGAAAGCGCCATGCCGGCGCCGATGCCGAAGACAGCCGCCGCAGAGCGGCCGGGCTGGCGGGCAATTCGGCGGGTCACCATGCGGCTTGGCTGATCGAGCCAGCGTTTGGCGGCATCGCCGAACTTTACTGACCGGCTGTAATCCGCCGGCGCCGGCGGGCGCATGGCGACGGCCGGTGTTAACGCAAAAACCTGGCGCAGCACGACAACGCCGCCAAGCGACGCCGACAGAACGCTGACGGAAAAACCAATCGTGAACGCCGCCGGATCGACCTCAAAAATCAGAAACGGAAACTTGAAATAATTCAGGTAAAGCTCGACCATCCCTCGCCCGCTCAACACGCCGAGAATGCAGCCGAGGAGCGCGCCGCCAACAGCGACTACCATGATGAATTTGAAATAGTGCGCGCTAACTTCAAGATTCGAGTAGCCGAACGCCTTCAATAGTCCGATTTGTTCGCGCTCAGACTGCACCATGCGTGAAATCACAATATAGAGAAGAAATGCCGCCACGCCGAGAAAGACCGGCGGCACAAATCGCGAGGAGACGCGCATCCCTGCGATTTCCTCCGTGACGAAACGATTGGAGACCTGATCTTCGAGACCATAAGCGCCGACGCCGCCATATTGGTCGAGGGTGCGATCAATCTCGTCCTTTACAGCTTCAATGTCGGCGTTCCGGCCGAGACCAATCAGGACTTCGTTGAAAGCGCCGTCCATATCGAAAGCGGCGCCAAGAGCGTCGCGGCTCATCCATAACACCGCAAAATTGGCGTCGTTGGGCGCGAGCTCTCCGGGCGGGAGTGCGTAAAGAAACTCAGGGGACTGAACCAGTCCCACAATATCGAATGTGCGCCGGGCGCCATTCATGGTCGCAGACATGCGGTCGCCCGGGCCAAGCCCGCGGGCCTTTGCAAAGCCGTCGAGCAAAAGGATCTCGCCTTTTCGCGCCGGATCGAGGCGGCGGCCTTGCGTCAGATAGACATCATTAAGGCGCGGCGTCCTGAAATCCGGGAGCGAGACCGCCTGCGCCCGGATTGGAACGGGTTCGCCGTCAAGGTCGATCAGGGCGCCGCCGATGATGCGACCCTCAACAGCGCCAACGCCGTTAATCTCGCCGATCTTGTCAAGGACATGATCCGGCGCCCGCTTTACCGGCGCGAACACATCTGAAAGCCGATAGCGCTCGTAATAGGCCTGGCGTGTTTCATCCAGCGAATTGACGAGGCCGTCCGTCATGACGAGCAACAACACGCCAAGCGAAATGACGACCGCAATAGCTAATGCCTGGCCCTTCATTCGCCAAAGATCACGCGCCAGTTTGCGGTCGAGCGGGCTCACCATTCGATGTCCTCTGGATCGACCTTATTCTGATTGATCTGCACGTCCCGGATCTTTCCGTCAGCGAAGTTAAGAACACGGTCGGCCATCGCCGCTGTTGCGGCGGCGTGTGTAATGATGAGCACGGTCGCGCCGAGACGTTCATTTACGTCCTTTAGTACGCGCAAGACCGAACGCCCCGTTTTGCTGTCGAGAGCGCCCGTCGGTTCGTCGCAAAAGAGCACTTCCGGCTGTTTGGCGATCGCACGGGCGATGGCGACGCGCTGTTGTTCGCCGCCCGAAAGCTGCGCTGGAAAATGGTCCGCTCGATTACCAAGCCCGACCTGTTTCAGCGCCTCGCCGGCGTCCATGGGATTAACGGCGATTTCTGTCACCAGCTCGACATTTTCCCGCGCTGTGAGGCTCGGCATCAGGTTGTAAAACTGAAACACAAAACCGACGTGTTGTCGGCGAAAACTGGTCAGCGCCGCATCGTCCATAGCGGTCAGCTCATCGTTCATGAACCAGACCCGCCCCGCCGTTGCACGGTCAAGTCCGCCCATAATGTTCAGCATCGTCGATTTGCCGCTGCCGGAAGGGCCAAGCACCACAACCATCTCGCCTTGCGGCACCTCAAGATCAACGCCGCGCAGGGCGTGAACGGCCGCCGGCCCCGTTCCGTAAACCTTCGTGACGCCTTCGCTACGGAACGCCAGCAAGGGTTCGGCTGATTGCTCAGACACGTGCGCCATATTCTCTTTCGGTTAGGGCGTTACCTTCCGTTGAATTCAATCTGCGTCCCTCGGTCCAGGCGGTAAATGATCTAGAATGAAGTTCTGCATCGTTCGATAAAGGTGCCGTTTTGAGTTTGGCGTATCGTCCAGCGCATGTGCGTTATCCGGATAAATCATGAGGGAGAAGTCTTTGTCATTCTCAATCAGTTTGGCGATGAGTTGTTCCGTATTTTGGTAGTGAACATTGTCATCGGCGGTTCCGTGAATGACGAGCAGATCGCCTTTTAGTTGGTCTGCAAACGTAATCGGCGAGCCGAGGCGATACCCTTCCTCATTTTCCGAAGGCAATCCCATAAATCGCTCTTGATAGATCGTGTCATAGAGGCGTTGATCGGCGACGAAGGAAATAGCCACGCCCGCTTTGTAGAGATCCGGGTAACGGAAAAGCGCGTTAAGCGTCATTTGACCGCCGCCGCTCCAACCCCAGCTGCCGATCCTTTCGGAATCGAGGTAAGAGCGCTCTGCGAGAAGCGCCCTGACGGCCTGCGCCTGATCGGCGGACGCAAGTATGCCGATTTGCCCATAGATTGCCTTACGCCACGCGCGCCCTTTTGGGGCCGGCGTGCCGCGATTGTCGATGCTGGCGACAACATAGCCTTTTTGGGCCATCATCAGATGCCAGAGATGTCGATCGGATCTGCTTCCGGACCGTCCCCATCGATCGAGCACGGTTTGCCCCGCCGGCTCTCCGTAAACATAAATGAGCAGCGGATACTTTTTTGCGGGATCAAAATCCGGCGGCTTCATCATCCACCCGTCCAGCATTGTCCCGTCGTCGATTTCAATTTCGAAAAACTCAACCTCGCCGCGCGCGAGAGTCTGCAGGCGCTCGTCGACCTCGACGTTATCGACCATCACCCTGATGGTTTCGTGATCGGGTAGGGAAATGAGTTTTGTTTTCGGCGGCACGCCGAATTTGGATGAGGTGTGAAACGCAACTGTGGAGTTCGGTGCAATATCGTATGAATGCGTGCCGATTTCGCTGACCGGGGTTAAACGCTCAACGGAAGCCTCGCCGATGAGAGGCGATCTGTACAAGTACCGCGAAGCCGGATCATCAGGAGAGGCAATGTAATACGCCCATCCCTGTTCGACATCGATTTCGACGACGCTGAGAACATCGAAGTCTCCTGGCGTAAGGAGCGCGTCTTCGTCACCGCCGCGCGATACGCGGTAGAGTTTTCGCCAACCGCTCTTTTCGCTAAGCCACGTGAAGTATGCGCCATCCTGAAGCCATTTCACATCCGTATTCACGTCGACCCAGGCATCGTCCCGATCAACATATACTTGGCGCGTTGAACCATTCGAAACGTCGCCCAGGAGCACCTGATTGGTGTTCTGATTGCGGTTCATTCGCTGGATGAATAGTTCTTGCGAATTGTCGGCCCACTCCATGAAGGGCACATAGTTCTGTCTTAGATCGCCGGGCAGATCGATCCAGACGGTCTCCTCGGTTGCGATCTCCACCACGCCAATTTCAACCGCTGAATTCGTGGTGCCGGCTTTGGGATACTGCAGCGGGATCGGCTGTGAATAGACGTCGCCGGTATTTTTCATCATGTAGAATGTACCGACCCCGGTGGTGTCAAAGCGCCAGAATGAAATCCGCAGAGAATCGGGACTCCATCGAAAGCCGCTGCGCAACGGGAACTCTTCTTCATTGACCCAGTCCGCCATGCCGTTGACGATCAAGTCGGACCCGTCACGCGTAAGCTGTGTTGGATCGCCGCCGTCGACCGGTTCCACATAGATGTTGTGCTTGTAAATGTAGGCAATGGACTGACTGTCCGGAGAAAACGTCGCGTAAAGAAGTGTCGATGGCTCCGCAAAGGCGCCGACCTGCCGCAACTGGTTCGAGCCAAGCTCCAGAATCCAGAAATCACCCAGGCTTTTGTGGCGGCGAAATTTTACGCCATTCGTCTGCACCAGAAGCAATTGTCCGTCTTCGGACCAGGCATAGCTTTCAATCTCAAGCGGCGCCTCCGCGCCCGGAGGGATAAGGCGGGCCGCATCCACCAGGACGGACCGCTCGCCGCTCGCCGTATCGTAGCGTATGATGTCCTTTGCCCCATCAATAGCGGCTGACGCCTCCACAGTGGTGTAGGCCGCGCCTTCATCGAGCCATTTCTTCTGGATTGGCGTTTCGATTTCGAATTCTTTGTCGTGAAAAATGCGATCTATAGTCAGCTTGTCGGAAGAAGCGTCGACATCTTCGGTCGCTGTTCGGTCTGGCCCTTCCGAGGTTTTCACCGCCTCGCTCGCATTTCCGCAGGCGACGAGGAGGAGAGAAAAAACGATCAACGTCCCCCAATTCAAGTTCATGTCTTGGTCTCTCCTGATTAGAATGCCGCAACGGCCCGCAACGTCATCAATCCATCTGACGCTACTGATATTTCGGTCTTGGCTTCGTCATTTTCAATAACGCTAAGCCTTTAGAAATCGCCGTGCCACTGCATCAAGCTTCGCCGCCATGGCGGGGTCGCGCGCGTCCGGCGCGGTGATCACCGCAAAGTCGAGGGTTGTTTCAATGCCCAAAGGCGACGGCGTGCGCGTTGGTCCGAGGCGCGCTGTCAGATCTTCGATTACGCGGGCGGCGTTGCCCGAGTTCGTCGCCATTATTTCGAGCACCTTGGACACTTCAACCGGCCCCTCTTCCGCGTGCCAGCAATCATAGTCCGTCACCATGGCAATCGTGGCGTAAGGCAGTTCCGCTTCGCGCGCGAGTTTGGCTTCCGGCATGTTGGTCATGCCGATGACGTCGCATCCCCATGCGCGGTAGAGGTTCGATTCCGCCTTTGACGAAAACTGCGGGCCATTGATCGTGAGATAGGTTCCGCCGCGAGAACTAGGAATACCAAGGGCGTTGCAAGACGCCGCTGCAGCTTCCGCGAGAGCCGGGCAAACAGGATCGGCCATCGATACGTGCGCCACAAAGCCCGGACCGAAAAACGATGTCTCGCGCCCATGCGTGCGATCAATGAACTGATCGACGATAACGAACGTACCGGGCGCAAGCTCCTGGCGAAACGATCCGCAGGCCGACAAAGAAATAAGATCGGTGACCCCGGCGCGCTTCATGGCGTCGATATTGGCGCGGTAATTGACTGTAGCCGGCGGCAGGCGATGCCCGGCGCCGTGGCGCGCCAGAAAGACCACATCGACGCCCGCAATTTTGCCGCGCATCAACGCGTCGGACGGCGCGCCCCAGGGCGTCTCGATTTCGAGCCGTTCGGCGTCCTCCAGCGCGTCGGCGCGATAGACGCCCGACCCGCCGATAAACCCGACGACACGCTTTTGTTCACTCACGAGGCTGCTGCGCTCCTAATCCAACAAAGTGCGTTCAAGCGCCTTTGCCCAGCCGGCAAGCGCACGGTTGCGCGTTTCCGCCGCCATGGCCGGCTGAAAGCGCGCATCAACACGGCGACGCTCGGCAATGTCGTCGGCGTCCCGATAAACCCCGGCGTGAAGCCCGGCGAGATACGCCGCCCCGAGGGCCGTCGTTTCGAGCACCTTCGGGCGTTCGACTTTCAAATCGAGAATGTCGGACAGAAACTGCATGGCCCAGTCATTGGCGACCATGCCGCCGTCAACCCGAAGCGTCTGTACCTTGGCGCCGTCCGACGCCATCGCCCGCATGAGGTCCGCCGTCTGGTAAGCAATGGATTCGAGCGCAGCGCGCGCAAGCTCGGCCCGACCGGCGCCGCGTGTTAATCCGTAGACGGCGCCCCGGGCTCCGGGCGCCCAGTGCGGCGCGCCGAGGCCGGTAAAAGCCGGCACGAGATAAACGCCGTTGTTAGTCTCGATGCTTTCAGCAAGAGCCGCCGTTTCCGCCGCATCCTTGATGATCTTCAATTCATCGCGCAGCCATTGGACGGCGGCGCCGGCGACAAAAATCGACCCTTCAAGGGCGTAGGTCGTTTCTCCGTTGAGGCGCCATGCGATGGTGGTGAGCAGGTTGTTCTCAGACTCAACCGCCGTGTCGCCGGTGTTGGCGAGGACAAAACAACCTGTCCCGTAGGTGCTTTTGACATCGCCGGCCTGAAAGCACGCCTGACCGAAGGCAGCCGCCTGTTGGTCGCCGGCAACGCCGCAGATAGGCAAGGGCCGGCCAAAAATTTCAGGATCCGTTTCGCCAAAGTCCGCGGCGCTGTCTTTTACTTCAGGCAGGATCGAAGCAGGCACGTTGAATAAATCAAGCAGTGCGTCGTCCCACCGGTTATCGTGGATGTTGTAAAGGCTCGTGCGGCTGGCGTTCGTCACATCGCTCGCATGAACCTTGCCGCCGGTGAGGCGAGAGATCAGGAACGTATCGATAGTGCCGAACGCGAGATCATCAGCGCGCTCACGGGCGCCGTCCACATGATCCAATATCCACGACGCCTTGGTCGCCGAAAAGTAAGGATCGAGAACAAGGCCCGTGCGCGCTTTCACGTGGGCCTCCCGGCCCTCGTCCTTGAGCGCGGCGCAGTGATCCGCCGTGCGTCGGTCCTGCCAGACGATGGCGTTGTAGATCGGTTTTCCGTCGGCCCGATCCCAGATGACGGTGGTCTCGCGTTGGTTGGTAACGCCGATAGCGGCGACCTCGCCCAATTTTTCCGCGTCGGCAAACGCCTTGCGCGCGGTTTCAAGGGTCGTCGCCCAAATGTCCTCCGGATCGTGCTCAACCCAGCCGTCCTGGGGATAGTGTTGCGGAAACTCCTCCTGTGCGTCAGCGACGACGCGTCCGGCGCGGTCAAATACGATGGCGCGGCTCGACGTCGTGCCCTGATCGATGGCGAGGATGAAGGGGGTTTCGAATTCGGTCATTCGCACGTCTTGTTTGGGGGACGGGGCACCCTAACCCGTTCAAGGACTGAATGGAATTGGCGACGATGCGTGAACATTATCACGGATTCGCCTACGGCCACTTCGCTTCCGGCGGCAGGGACGACAGGATCGAATTCACATTGCCGCCGGTCTTGAGGCCGAATGTGGTGCCCCGATCATAAAGGAGGTTGAACTCCGCATAACGGCCGCGCTGGATCAGTTGCCTTTCGCGGTCGTCATCGGTCCATGGCTGGTCCATGCGCTTGGCGACGAGTGCGGGATAGGAATCGCGGAAGGCGCGGCCCACATCCTGTGTAAAGGCGAAATCCCCCTCCCAGTCGCCTGAGTCGTGACGGTCATAGAATATGCCGCCGACGCCCCGGGGCTCGTTGCGGTGGGGCAGCCAGAAATATTCATCGCACCACTTTTTGAACTTCGGAAAATAATCCCGGTCGT
This sequence comes from Hyphococcus sp., assembly GCA_965267325.1. Classification (GTDB taxonomy): domain Bacteria; phylum Pseudomonadota; class Alphaproteobacteria; order Caulobacterales; family Parvularculaceae; genus Hyphococcus. The sequence continues at coordinate 937,835 of OZ253943.1, forward strand.
GTGCGTCGCAGGCGCCTTGCATCGCAGCAAGGAACGCAACGGCGTCTTCGTGGCTTTCGTCGCGATAGGCCGGGTGCATGGGGTTTAGATCGCCGCCGCCGCCGAACCAGCATTTTGTGGTGACGATCATGCGCGTGTTCATATGGGCCGCCGGCGCATGTGGGTTGCGCGTATGGGCGATGAGCGAAATACCGCTTGCCCAGAAACGCGGATCGTCTTCCGCACCCGGAATCTGTTTTCGAAACTCCTCGGAAAACTCTCCGTAGACGGTCGACGTATGAACGCCGGCCTTTTCGAAGACGCGGCCCTTGATGATCGACATGACGCCGCCGCCCTGATCTTCCGACCCGTCTCCGCGGGTCCATGGCGTTCGCTCAAACCGTCCCGGCGCCATGTCGGCGTAAAGATCGCCTGCGTCGTCTTCAACTCTTTCGAAAGCCGCGGTGATGTCGTCGCGGATCTGTTCGAACCAGGCTTTCGCCCTGGCTTTTCTTTCTTCCAGTTCGCTCATGTCGTCGCGATGCACCGCCTTGCCCGCTCGGTCAACATTGCAGCATGTCGCGGCGGCCAGTGGTCGCGGCGCTTTTGATTTTCACTTTCAACTTGCATCGCCTCGCTATCATCGCGCCATGCCGTAGAGGCGCATCGTTTTTTGATCATGCAGTGATCTTAAGGCGCCCTGAGGTCGTGACGATAACTATCGACCAAATGCGGGATTCCGTTCGATTTTCGCCTTTGAGGCGAATTTTCCGGCAAGCCCGTTCAACCTGAAGTGGCGCCGGCGCGGTTCATGGCGAACAGAAGGACGCGCACCCTATCCTTCGATAGAGGCGCGGCAGACGGCGTCTTTTTACCACCCGCGGAAGCAAACGGAGTTGACGATGCGAATACTCTTTCTCGCCGGGCTTTTCCTCCTGGCGACCGCGAAGCAATCATTTGCCTTTGATCAGGTCATGTTGACCCCAACAGAGCGCGGCCTTGATCAGGTCGAGCTCTTTGTCGCGTCGCCTGACGCTGAGGGGCCTCGTCCGGTAATTCTCTTTGTGCATGGATACCAATGGGAAGAACGACCAGGCGGTCTTGCCTTTGCGAAGATCGAAGAACGCCCGGAAATCGCAACCATCGACGAAGGCCGCATTCAGGAGATGGCCAAGCGCGGCTACATTGCGGCGGCCGTGTCGCAGCCGGGCTTCGGGGAAAGCGCCGGGCCGTCAGATTTTTGCGGGCCACGCACGCAGCAAGCAGTGATGGCCGCATTTGATTACCTGCTTTCGCTCCCCAACGCCGATCCAACCCGCGTTGTCCTTTACGGCGTCAGCCGCGGCGCCGCGACCTCATCGATGGTGGCAACGCAAGACGACCGGATCACCGATTTGATATTAATGGCGGGTCTTTACGACCTCGAAGAATTCTACCCGTCCGGCGATAAATATCTCGACGAGAATATTGTGAACGAAACGGGCGCCACGCCGGAAGCCTTCGCGCAGCGCGCCGCGTTACGCTACGCCGACCGCATCACCGCAAGGACGCTCATTCTCCATGGCGATGGAGACAATCGCGGCCATAGTCTCGATCAGGCCAAGCGCCTTGCGGAGCGTCTTGAGGAAAACGGAACGCCAGTTCGACTGCGCGTTTACGAGGACAGGCCGCATCAGGTTCCGATCCCCGAGCAATGGGAGGAAATCGACCCGTTTCTGGCCCGGATTTTCTAGCAGATCCTTGCGACTAACGTATTGATTAATATACATGTTTCAGAAATTTTTGTGCGCTGCAAAAATTTGGGCGAACATTCTAATTCCAACCCCTATCTTCCGCATCGAAGCCAAGAAATTGGCCCGCTGGCGCTTCCCTCCGTCACCCCCGACCCCTGGCGCCGGCGGGTTCACCGATCGAAAGGAACAACTGATGGCCAAGAAAACTGAAACCGCCCTCACCCCGCGCGAAGCAATCCGCAAAGGCTGGCTCGCTTATCTCGGCGTCTACGGCGCCGCCTATGAGCGCGCTGAAGCGATCCTGACCGGCAAAGGCGCCGAGATCTTCGACGAATTCGTCGAAAAAGGCGAAAAAGTCGAAACTCGCGCTCAAGACGCTTTCTCCGATATGCGCGAACGCGCTAACGAAGCCTATGGCGACCGCTTCAGCTTTGACGGTTTCCGCAAATACTTCCCCCAAAACAAAGCCTCGCAAGGCCGCGTTGAGGAGCTCGAAGCAGAAATCGTCGCGCTTAACAAAAAAATCGCGACGCTGACAAAAACCAAGAAAAAAGCGTCCAAGCGCGCGACGAAAAAAGCCGCTTAAGACACTGCATGTTGCGTAAATCCAGGGGCGCTTCCTTCAGGGGGCGCCCTTTTTTACGTTTACCGCTCTCCATTTCACTTCGCCGCGAAAGCCGCCATAGTATGCAGCGCGCGAACACTCAGGAGTTTCTCCATGGCCAAGAAAAAATCCACAGCCGCCCCCGGCGGCGATATGGCGCGCAAAATCTGGCTCGCCGGCATCGGCGCCTATGGCCGCGCCTTTTCCGATGCGCAAGAATCCCTCGCTCGCGTTTCCGATGAGACCAGCAAATATTTCGAGGACCTCGTCCAACGCGGCGAGGAAATCGAGGATACGGTTGAAACCCGCGGCCGCGAACTTGCCGAACGCATGAAGGCGCCCGGCTTTTCCATGGAAGACCGCATCAAGGAGATGCGCGAGAAACTGAAACTCGGCGCCGTCGGCGGCGAATCCCGCCTTGACGCCATCGAGGCCCGGCTTGTCGCCATTGAAGAAAAGCTCGACGCGCTGATCGCGGGCGCAGCGAAATCCAAGCCAGCGAAACGTAAAACGACCAAGAAAAAATCGGGCTGACCCGCGACAATGGCGCGAAAGGTCAAAACCCGCGACCGCATTCTCAAAACGGCGCTGGCGCTGTTCAATGAGGAAGGCGAAGCGCAGGTTTCGACTGTGGAGATCGCCGGCGTTTTGGAGATCAGTCCCGGCAATCTTTATTACCATTTCAAGGGCAAGGAAGCGATCATCGAGGCCCTTTTCGACGATTTCGAAGAAGAAATCCGCCAGGTGCTCAGTGCGCCGATCAAACGGGCGCTCTCTATCGAGGACAACTGGATCTACATCTACATCGTCTTTGAAGAGATCAACGACTTCCGCTTTTTCTATAACAACCTCACCGGCATCCTTGAACGCTGCCCGGACCTGCGCTCGCGCTTTGCGCGGCTGTTGCGGCTCAAAGAAGAAACCGCCGCCTCAATCCTTTCGACGCTTGAACGCGAAGGCGTCATCGCCCTTTCCCGCGCCGAGCGCGATGCGCTTGCGGCCCGTTTCGCCGCCCACCTCACTTTCTGGCTGCAGTTCGTCAACCTTTCAGAGCAACAGGGCGACAGCCGCCGCATTATCAACAACGGTGTCTATTCGGCGATGATGATGATCGCGCCGTTTGTGAGCGGCGACCGCGAAGCTTTTGCGGCGTTGCTGGGCGAGTTTTCAAAAGGACAGAAGTAACGGCGCATCCGTAAGCGGACGCATGAGTGTAGCGTCGAAGTCATGTTTCTTCTTTTCCTCTCCCCACGGAGAAAACCGACAAAAGCGCATAAATCCTAGCGTTGGCCGGCCTGTGACGTTTTCCCCAGCCGTGCTATAGTCCTGCTCGTGTTGTGTTTTCAAAACGCCGGGGGGCGTTCTTGGTATGCTGGGAAGACTACTGAAATATCTGATCTTGCACGCGATCGTTCCCGCGACCTTTCTCGGTATTGGCTGGTATGGCGGTGCGAAATATGGCGCGCCGGATTTGCTGATCCGCGCCATAGACGGCGTGTTGGTGCGCGCGCAATCGATTCTCGGACCGGTCCTTTCTGAAGGCGCGCGCCAGGGCGGCGAAACGCTTGCCGAAGCCGGCGCCGCAGCCGGGGACTACGTCGTCGGCACGGTTGAAGAAACGCTCGAAAACCTTGCAGAAGTCGACAGCGAGGAAGCCGAAGGCGAAGGCGCCGAAGAAGAAGAACGTCTCGCAATGGCCGCGGGGCCCGGCGAACCGGAAGAAGAAACAGACGAAACGCCTGCCGCATCGCCGGCGATCCCAAGCGCCGGATCGCGCCTGCCCGCAAGCGCCATGAACGGCGAAATCGTTCTTTGCAACATGCGCATCAGCAATGCGCCGCGCGGAGGCGATCCCGGTGAGTCAATCGGCAAAAGTGATGAGACAGGCAATCTTAACGGCGTTAGCTTGTTGCTGAAACCGGCGACAAAATCCTGCCTTTCCTCCGGACACGGATATCGGGGCGGCAAGCTGCACAAAGGCGTCGACTACTTCTCAGATATGGGCGGCGATGTTCTGGCCGCCGGCGACGGCGTTATTGCCGAAGCGGTGACGCGCAGCGATTACGGCAATATGCTGGTTATCGACCACGGCAACGGCGTTTACACCCGCTACGCGCACCTTGCCCGTTTCGCTTCCGGGGTTCGTGAAGGCGCAAACGTCTCACAGGGCCAGGTGCTCGGACCCATCGGCATGACCGGCGCGTCAAGCATCGTGCACCTGCACTACGAAGTGCTGACCGGCGACATTAACACCAACGCCGGCTCGTTCGGCCTTGAATCGGTCGATCCGTTCGGGCTCTAATTCCCGGTGAAGGCGCATCCATTGCCGCCGCCAGTACAACTGGCCTGGCAATCATCATAACCGTACGCGCTCGAATAACCCGATTTGTAATCACGCTGACAGGACTTGATGCAACTCGCTTCCGAAGCGATGCACATGCCGGTGAACGCGGCGTCCCAAACGCCCGAACTGCAGGATTGTAAGGAAAAAGCGAGGAATGCGGCGATCGCCAGTCGCGTCATGGCGGGCTCCTTTTTCAAACGCCCGCCCCGCCGCACAAAGGGATACTCAAAGTCGGTCTTTATGCCAACGCAGATGTTCCTCAAGAAATGTTGCAATAAAATAAAACGAATGATCGTAGCCGTCCTGCATGCGCAGAGTCAGCTTCTGCCCCGCCTCTTGCGCCGCCGCTGCGAAGAGTTCCGGCTTTAGCTGCTCTTCAAGAAAAACATCCGCCGTTCCCTGATCGATCAGAATTTCCGCAGCGCTTGGCCGGCTTTGAACAAGCAGCGTTGCATCATACTCAGACCATGCCGTTTCATCCGCGCCAAGATAATTGGAAAACGCCTTGCGTCCCCATGGAACTTGGGCTGGCGCAACGATAGGTGCAAAGGCGGAACAGGTTTTGAACTTTTCCGGATTTTTCAGATGAACGGTCAATGCGCCGTGGCCGCCCATAGAGTGACCGAAGACGCCTGCGCGCGCAGAATCAAGTGGTAGCTCTCTTTCAACAAGCGCCGGCAGTTCCTTCGATACATAGTCGTACATCTGATAATGCTTCGACCACGGTTCTTCGGTCGCATTGCAGTAAAACCCGGCGGCGAGGCCGAAATCATAAGCGCCGTCAGGGTCGTCCGGCACGTCCTCGCCCCGCGGAGACGTGTCCGGACCGACAACCATAAGCCCGAGCTCAGCCGCGTAACGCTGGAACCCTGACTTGATGATAAAATTTTCTTCCGTGCAGGTAAGGCCGGAGAGCCAATAGAGCGTCGGATATGGTCCTTTTCCATGCACATCGGCTGGCGGCGTGAACACCGAGAATTTCATCTCCGTGCCGGTTGCGTTGCTGTCGTGGGCGTAAACGGCCTGCGTCCCGCCAAAACACTTTGCCGAAGAGATTTGTTTCATTGACCACCCGCCCCGATTTCGATTTCCAGAATTTCGTCTCTCACTGAGAGGTCGGCATCCATGCCGCCGGCGATGTAAGCGCCGTCAGCGCCGATCATCAGTCCGCGAAGATCCATACGCGGCGGCGACAGTCGTCCAATATCGCGCCATTCCTCCGTTTCGAGATCAAATGCGAAGACCACGTCTGAGGGCTTTGCGTGAACGCCGTCATAGCCGACGCCATTGTAGTTATATGGATTATCGCCGCCGCCTGCGAAAACGACGCGATTGTGTTCAGGGTCTCCCGCCGCAGCCATGCGATAAAGCGGTCCAAAGGGATGAGGCGGCGCGGCGCGCCAGGAAATGACCGTGGGATCGCCCGGATCGATTTCGCCGATCCAGACTTCGCCCACTTCGCCAAACTGGCGACGCCCGTCCTTTACGCCGACCACGGCGACGCCGTCTGCGATTAAAAACTTTCCTCCAACGGCGCCTCCCGCATGACCAAAAACAGGCGCCCCGGGATAGGCCGTTGCTTCGAACCAGCGATCTTCCTGCGTATCGAAGACCTGCACATTCGAAACATTGCCGTCATTATGCCAGCCTGAAACGAGATAGATGTAACGGTTGGCGTAAGCGAAGGCGACGGCGTCATCGACCGGCGTCGGCATGTCGGCGCGTCGCTGATAGGCGTTGGTTTCCGGATCAAGAGCGAAAACTTCAGGCGTTGAAACTTCCGCACCGTCGACCGCGACAGTGTAGCCGCCGAAAATAAAAACGCGGTCATTAAGAAAGACGGCGACGCCGGCGAGCCGACCTTCATCGACTGGCGGCGGCGTTATCTCTTCGCAGCGGCGCTCGGCGAGCGCACAGCGATAGGCGGACCGGCTTACATCCGTATGGGTCTTTCCTGATTTAAGACCGTAAAACGAGTAGATGACTTCCTCGCCATCATCGAGCGTCGCGAGGGCGACAGCGTTATTGGCGTGAGGCTCGGGAAGAACGAAAGGCCGGTTCGCCTGCTGATCGGAGCAAGCGAACAGAAAGACCGCGACGGCAAGGAAGAGACATTTTCTCATAAAGAAATGGCTTCATAGCCGCGATCGGGGTCCGCCTCAACGCCGGCCCCGCGGGGCGCCATCCCGGCCGCAACGCGGTATCGACGAGGGCCGCGGGCGCCCTTATGGTCCCGCGCGCCATGGCGGATGCGACCACTTTCAATGCGGAACTTGAGGCGCGCGACCTCGCCGTCGCCCGGGGCGGGCGGCTGATCGTCGAGGGCGTCAACCTGAAGCTCGGCGCCGGCGACGCGGCGATCCTGCGCGGGCCCAATGGCGCCGGCAAGACCACGCTCCTGCGTGCGCTGGCGGGGCTTCTTTCGCCGGCCGCGGGCGCCGTTACGGCAAGCGATAATTCGAGAATTTTTTGCGGCGTACTCAACGCCGCCAAGCCGACGCAAACCGTGACCGAGACCATGCGCTTCTGGGCTGCGCTTTATGGCGGCGCACTGGGGCCCGCACGCGCCGCTTTCGGGCTCGAACCGTTCGAGAACCGACCTGTGCGCGAACTGTCGACCGGATATCAGCGCCGGCTCGGACTTTCCCGACTTGTTCTGTCCGGCCGTCCGATCTGGCTTGTTGACGAACCGACCGCCGGGCTCGACGCCGGCGCCGCGACGACATTCGCGCGCCTTTTGGCGGAACATCGCGACCGCGGCGGCGCGGCCGTGATTGCAAGCCATGAACAGATCGATGCGCCTGGCGCGCGGCTCATGGAGCTGCAACAATGAAAGCATTCGCCGCCATTATCGCCCGCGATATTACCCTCGCTTTTCGCGCCGGCGGCGGCGCGCTGCAGGCGGTATCGTTCTTTGCCCTGACGATTGTTCTCTTTGCGCTCGCGATCGGCCCTGATCTCAACCTGATGTCGGAAATCGCGGCGCCTGTTTTATGGACCGCCGCCCTTCTTGCGACACTGATCTCACTCGAGCACATCTATCGCGCGGATCGCGAAGACGGCTCTCTCGACGTTCTGGCGGAAAC